>CAJWEM010000001.1 GCA_913031205.1 uncultured Gammaproteobacteria bacterium
TAAATTCTGGGATTGGATCTTTGCCAGTATCTCCTGCTCTTCCAGCAAAAATTGAGATTATTACTTTTGTTTTTTTATTTATTTTTTTCAAAATTTTCCCTGTCTGTTTTGCGGTATAAACTGCGGTAATGTTCAGTTTTATATTTTGATTATTCAATTTTTTGATTACTTTTCCAGTGAATTGATTTTTTGAATTAACTACTGGAACTTTAACATAAACATTTTTACCCCAACTACTGATCTTTAAGCCTTGATCAATCATTTCTTTCTCATTATCAGCAAAAACCTCGAATGATATTGGCTTATTTGTAATCTTTAAAATATTTTTACAGTAAAGTTCATAATTTTATTCGAAACGAAGTTGATATGGAAAGCAAGCATAAGAAAAAGGCTGTCACATATTATAAAGTAATGGAGAGAAAGGGATCTGAGTACTCTTGGCTATTATTAAAGCCTTCTACCGGCCGCACACACCAATTGAGAATTCATTGTGCCGAATTAGGCACGCCGATAGTAGGAGATCGAAAGTATAAAAAGAGTATAAACATCTCTAATGGCCCTAATATGCCAAAAGACCACATGTATTTATCTGGGTCCTTACTCAGCAAACCATATCCATTATGTTCGACGTTGGCCAGAGCCATATGAACAACAGCAAGAATGCTGAAGCAGACATTAAAATACCATTTTCATAATCAAATCCTGGCAATTCACAAAAATCATATTTAATTTCAACATCAGAGTGATTTTTATTAATTAAATTACAAAGGCCTACCATATATTTAATATCATCTTCAATTGCTGGATCAAAAGAAATGATATTATTGGAATCTCTTAATATATTTTTTATCGTCCCATGCATTTTCGGGAAATCACAAATACAATTCTTTAAATTATTATCGACATGTAAAGTATTCATGTACTTTTTAATTTCAGAAGATGATTTGCTTTTAATAAGCTCCTTTATATTTTTTTCATCTTCTTTTTTTAAATTTGCTGAATTAATTAATTTTTTAAAAATGCCGACATGTCCAAGATCAAGATATATTTTCTTTTCGGAAAATATTTTTACAACATCTAACATCAAATTTACAATCTCTACATCATTTTCAATGTCTGAATTTCCAATTAGTTCTGCGCCTGCTTGGATTGGTATTCTTGAGCCTTTTGAATCTTTGCTATTAGTCCTAACTACATGATCGAAGTAACAATATCTATTGATTTCGTCTAAATTACCATAGGTTGAGTTGATTCTAGCTATTTGGCTAGTAATATCAGCTCTCAGCCCAAGTTGTCTTCCTGTTTCTTGATCTATTAATTTGAATGTTTGAAGATCTAAATCCTCGCTTGAATTAGATAACAAAGAATCGTGATATTCAACTAAAGGTGGAATTACTAAGCCATAGCCGTAGGATAAAAAAGTTTCAATTACTTCTCTTCTTTTTTGCTCAAGCCAATAAGCTTGTTCAGGCAGGATATCTTCAATACCCTCTGGTAGTATCCATTTCTTGGTTGGCATTTGTATATTTTAATGACTTATTATAGTTATTGGCACATTTATTTTTGGCATTATTTTATATTTTTAAAATATTCAAAAAATTCTGAATCAGGATCTATCACGAGCATGTCGGACTTATTAGTAAAAGAGTTTATATAAGCCTTGAGGCTTCTTGTAAATGCATAAAACTCAGCATCTCTTCCATAAGCATCAGCATATATAGCTGTAGATTTTGCATCACCTGAACCTCTCTCTTTCTCTGAGGTTCTATATGCTTCAGCAATTATCACTGTTCTTTTCTTATCTGCTTGAGCTCTTATATTTTCAGCTGTTTCTTGCCCTCTTGCTCTAAAATCTTTTGCAGTTCTGCTTCTTTCGGCACGCATTCTCTGATAAACCGATTCACTAACATCTTCTGGAAGCTCTATTCTACTGATCCTAACATCGACGAGCTCTATTCCAAGTTCTCCAGCAACAACTTGTGCTCTAGACTCAAGTTGCTGCATAATTTCTTCTCTTTCACCAGAAATAGCTTGTTGAATAGTTCTGATCCCAAATTGGTTTTTCAATTCATCTTTTACAATTTGTGTAATTCGTCCTTCTGCTCTTGCCCTGTCTCCTAAGGTGGATTTGTAATATGATTTTACGTTTGCGATTTTCCACTTAACAAAAAAATCTACTGACATATTTTTCTTTTCGCTTGTTAGAAATAGTTCAGGTTTTGCATCCATTGTAAGAATTCTTGCATCAAACTTTCTAACATTGTTAACGAGTGGTAATTTAAAATGTAGTCCAGGCTTAAGATCGTCTCGTTTGATTTCTCCTAACTGGAAAACCATAGCTCTTTGAGTTTCTTTTACAAAAAAAACAGTGGAAGAAAAAATTAAAAATAAACCACCTAATAGAAATAAAATTTTCGTATTCATTTTTATCTTCCCTCTCTTATGTTTGTATTACTTTCCATAGGTTCCTCGACTTCACTTGAATTATCATTTGATTCGTTAATTTTTTCAGGATTAATGATTTTATCTAATGGTAATAGCATTAAGTTATTTCCAGACTTAATATCAATCATAAGTTTTGAACTATTAGATAATACAGACTCAAGTGCGTCCATGTATAAACGTTTTTTTGTAACTTCTGGTGCTCTTTTGTACTCTTTTAGAAGTTTAATAAATCTATCTGCATCACCTTCGGCATTTGCAATTACCATTTCCTTATAAGCTAACGCATCTTGTATCATTCGAGCAGCCTCACCTCTTGCTTTAGGCACAACTTCATTTGCATAAGCTTGAGCCTCATTCTTATATCTCTCCATATCTTCTCTTGCTTTTGTGGCATCTTGAAAAGCATCTTGCACTGCATCAGGTGGCTGAGAGTCTTGGAGGTTTACAGTGATGACTTGAATTCCTGCTTGGTAACTATCTAAAACATCTTGCATTAAAGACTCTGTCTTATTTGAGATTTCTGTTCTTCCTTCTCTTAAAATGTAGTCCATTTCATTTTTTCCAACTACATCTCTGATTGCCGAATCTAATACACCACAAATTGTACTTCTGCTACCAAACCTGCAAGTTCTATCACCCGGTATATCAGGATTCTCAACATTAAACAAATAATCTTCTGCGGATTTTATTCTGTATTGAACTGAGAAAGCAAGTTCAACAATATTTTCGTCTTGAGTAAGCATTGTTGTTCTTTTCTCAACACTTCTTATTCCAGTAAAGTTTATTGTTTCATGGGTTTCAATAGGTCTTGGCAAATGCCAGCCGGGTCCTGGCATAGCGGTTCTCTGATATTCACCAAAGCGAAGGATTACAGCTCTTTCGTTCTCACTAACAATATAGAATCCTGTGGCAGACCATACTAAAAGGACAAAAACTAATAAAGTAACAATAGACGTTCCTTTTTTTCCTCCACCGCCACTGCCATTTGAGGCTTTTTTTGAACCAAACATGTTACCCAAAGAAGAAGTGAACTTATTTAGTACCGCATCTAGATCTGGTGGATTTTGTCCTTTATTTCTTTCCCAAGGGTCTTTATCGTTATTTGATTGATTCCAAGGCATTATCTTAATCTCCATTAGTATTCGATTGGTCATTATAACAAAATTATATCTAAATAATTATCCAGTTTTATAAATTTCTTGTGCATTTTTTGATTTTTTTTGTGTATTTCTGTTAATTAGACCTTTTTTATTAAGATATTTTGTAAAGTGGCTATTTGCTAAAAACTCCATTTTACATTGTCCTGATTTTGTAAAAGTCTCACTCACATTAATACATTGTTCGTATATTTGTGACCTTATTTTATTGTCAAGGCTTGGGAGTTCGATTTTGACAATATGGTATTTCTCGAAAAGTCTATTTGAAATAGTTTGCCTCAGAAAGTCGATTCCATAACCTGTTTTTGCAGAAACATAGCAGGATGAATCTTGTTGTAAATGCGAGAAATTCTCTGGATTATAATTATGATCAATTTTGTTAAAAACTAAAATTTTCGGTATTTTGTTAGCTCCGATACTTTTAAGTACAGAATCAACTTCCTTAATATAATTCGGAAAATTATTATCGCTTAAATCTATGACGTGAATCAATAAGTTACTTTCTGACACTTCGGATAAAGTCGATTTAAAAGACTCTATAAGATGATGTGGTAATTTTCTTATAAATCCTACTGTGTCACTAATTACTGCATTCTTTTTATTTTTTAACTGAATTTTTCTATGTATAGGATCAAGCGTTGCAAAAAGTTTATCTGCAGATAATGTATTCATTCCTGTTAAATAATTAAATAAAGTTGATTTTCCTGCATTTGTGTAACCAACAATACTTATTCTTAAAATATCTCTCTTAAGTCTTAAGTTTCTACTTAATTTTCTTTGATTACTCACCTTATTTAATCTTTTTTGTATAGTATTAATTCTTGCCTTTAAAAGTCTCCTGTCGGTTTCAAGCTGTGTTTCACCTGGTCCTCTCAAACCAATTCCACCTTTTTGTCTTTCTAAATGACTCCAACCTCGGACTAATCTTGTAGCAAGGTAATTTAGCTGAGCTAATTCAACCTGTAATTTCCCCTCGTGAGATATTGCTCTTTGAGAAAAAATATCAAGGATCAATCCAGTTCTATCTAAAACTCTTGCAGAGAATAAATTTTCTAAATTTCTCTCTTGGCTAGGGCTTAAATCAACATTAAATATTACAAGTTTTATACCAGTTCTTTTGATTTGTTTTTCAATTAACTTTGCGTCACCTTGTCCTATGTAAAGACTAATAGAAATATTCTTATTTTTTTGAGAAAGAGATATGGTGTCTGAGGCGAAAACATTTGCTGAACGAGCTAGTTCTTGAAATTCTTCTTTCGAGTTAAAAGAATCCAAAATTGGATTATCAATATAGACTAGTAGAGCTTTATTTAAAAAATTATCAATTTTCTTCAAACTTAAATTTCCTTGATATCTCTACTATTCCTCAGTTTGAAACTTTATAGTTTTCGCAGGCACAATAGTTGAAACTGCATGTTTGTATACCATTTGGTTGACAGTATTTTTAAGTATAATTACATACTGGTCAAACGAATCAACTTGTCCCTGAAGTTTTATACCATTAACAAGATATATTGAAACAGGTACTTTTTCTTTTCTAAGAGCGTTTAAAAATGGCTCTTGAAGTATTTGGCTTTTTGTCATTATTATATCCTCACCTGTAAAATTTATTCACGCTAAAAATCTATCTATTCTTCTAAGAATATTACCATAATCTAATGAAGTATACACTGTAGAAGTATCAAGATGTCTTAACCATGTTATTTGCCTTTTGGCTAACTGTCTCGTTGCCGCCAATGTCATAGATTTCATTGAATCTAAGTCAATTTTACCATCTAGATGCTCTGACCCTTGCCTATAGCCTATTGTTTTCATCGCAGGCAAGTCCATACCTTTATGACTTTTTTTTATTTGCGAAATTTCATCTAAAAGTCCTTTATCCATCATATTTTTAAACCTAGCATCTATCTTTGAATGTAAAAGAGATCTATCACTGGGCATTATAGATATGTTTAGGTTTTTAAAATATTGAACATTCTTTGCACACTGCTTCATTATAGAACTGGGTTTTTGCAGTTCGTTGGAAAAATATATTTCGAGCAACCTTATAATTCTATATTTATCATTGTGGTGTATTTTTTCAGCAGAGATCTTATCTACATCTTTAAGAAAGCTATATAAATAGGATAGATTATTTTCATGAAGCATTTTCTGAATCTTATTTTTTATCTCTTCGGGTACCTCTCTCATATCAGACAATCCCCCTGAAAAAAAAGTCTTAAAATACATAATTGACCCACCAACTAATAGTGGAGTTTTTTTTCTTTTATGAATATCTTCAATATTTAAAATAAGATCCTCATAAAATTTAGCAACGGAATATTTCTGCCATGGCTCAAGAATATTAATCATTCGATGAGGATGAATTTTTAATATATTATTATCGGGTTTTGCAGAGCCTATATTAAATTTTTTATAAACCATTACAGAGTCAACACTTACAATTTCAATATCAAATTCTTTATTAAGCGAAATAGCAAGCTCAGTTTTTCCTGATGCGGTTGGGCCCATTAAAGATATTACATTCTTCATTTTTTCTTTTCTGCGATATTATCTCTTATGTAAAGTAAATTTACATCTTCAATCTTACATTTCAACTTGTCCTGATGCTTTTCTACCTCTAATATCAAGTGATTAAAATCAATTTTTTTATTTTCAATAATAGCTTCGGTTACATTTGGTAGAATTTTTTTATAATTAGGCAAAAAATTTATGTCGTTTTTTACAATATAATGTTTTTTAAAATTATATTTTTTTAAATCTAAAAAAAAATCATTTATTGATGAAAGGCGGTAATTCTGATTTTCTTGAAATAACTCATTTTTATCATTATAAAATTGCCAATATATTTCATTCATTTTTGCGTCAATTGCTACAATGATGGGATAGGAATCTTTAAAATCTTTTTTTGATAAAGCTAAAATTTGAAATGAATTTAACTTTATTATTGGCACGTTTAAATAAAAAGCTAATGCTTTAACACATGATAATGCAACTCTTAAGCTTGTAAAATTACCCGGTCCATTATTAAAATATATAATTGAAATATCTTTTGTTGATGATTGAGAGTTTACTAATATAGAATTTAAACTTTTAATAATTTCTTTTGAGATATTTTTTTTTTCACTTATTATGCTTTTATAAAGTTTTTCATCTTTCTTTAAAACGATTTTTGTCTCGTTGAAAGCAGTATCAAGAAATAATATCATTTTTTTTCTAATAATAGTGCAACATGAGCTTCCATTCCCTCATCTCTTCCGACATACCCAAGTTTATCATTTGTCTTTGATTTAATATTAATTTGATTTTCTTTGAGATCTAAGATTGCACATAAGGAGTCTTCGATTTTCTTTGAGTATTTTGAAATACGTGGTTTTTCCGTTACTATTGTTGCATCTATATTTAAAATGCTAAAGCCATCCTGACTAATAATTTCATTTATATGCTTTAAAAAAAAAGTACTGTCCATATCTTTATATTTATCTGAGCTATCAAAATATTTTCCTATATCACCCTTGCCCGAAGCACCAAGTAGTGCATCACATATTGCATGAATTAAAATATCGCCATCCGAATGAGCTACAATAGCTCTTTTTGAGGAAATTTTAACGCCTCCTAGTAATATGAAATCGCCGTCCTTAAATCTGTGAGAATCATAGCCATGCCCTACGCTTATCATATTTGATCCTCGTTTGTATTGAACTCTACATCTTCCAAAATATATCTTTCTATATGGTTAATAATACATTTTGCAACTGTCATATCCATCTCATGTGTGATTTTAATGTTATATGGTCTTCCATAGTGAACTCTACATTTATGACCATTTAATTCAATAGCTTGGCTTTCATCAGTAATTTGTAATTTATTTTCAATACAATATTTTAAAGAACTAAAAACAACATTGAATTTAAACATTTGTGGTGTTTGGGCAACCCAAAGATTTTCACGAGGAATCGTTTCTTCTATAATTTTGTCTTCATTTACTTTTTTCAATGTATCAACTAACGGTAGTGCCATTATACTTGATATATTGCAATCTAAAGTTTTATTTATGAATTCTAAAATATCATAAACAAGTAAACATGGCCTAGCTGCGTCATGAATAATTACCCAGTCGTCACTAATGTCTTTGTTTTGATTTTTTAAATATTTTAGACAATTAAAAACTGTTTCCTGCCTTGAACTTCCACCCTCAACAAAATCCACTTTTTTTAAATTATTAATCAATTCTTCGTTTGTAATTTCGTCTGACGGATCTACACTATGAGCTCTTATACCATCTCTTGCCTGTTTTGAATTTTTGTTATAACCAACAATAACTTTTCTTACTATACCAATAGAAATTGCAAGATAAATTACAGATTGCAAAACATCGAAATTGTTATCATAATCAATCTTCTCAAATATTTTATTTTTTTGATTAAATCTTGTGCTTTTTCCTGCTGCAGGGATTATAAAAGATAGATACTTATTTTTTGAATATTCTTCATTCATATATTATTTTACTATTTGATAAAATATTTCTTTTTCTTTTATAAAGCCTAACTCTGTTCTTGCTTTTTCTTCAATAACTTTTAAACCTGTTTTCAAGTTTTTTAATTGTGCTCTAAGAATTTCATTTTTTTCTGAAAGTTTTTTTTCCTCTATTTTTAAATAGTCAACTTGATATTTTAGTGCACGGAGATCACGGAAATTTCTTTCACCATTAAAAAATTTAAATGACAAAACGCCTAAAAAAATTATTAATATCAGAACAAACTTATTCATCCTTTTTTAATCCTATCAAAAAGCGATGTACCTTGATAATTAGCTTTATCACCAAGCTCCTCTTCAATTCTTAAAAGTTGGTTGTATTTTGATACTCTATCAGACCTTGATAGTGAGCCAGTTTTTATTTGGCCACATGAATACGCTACGGAGAGATCTGAGATAAATGTATCCTCTGTTTCTCCTGACCTATGAGAAACGACCGAGTTATAGTTATTTTGAGATGCAAGTTCTATCGTATTTACTGTTTCTGTCAACGTGCCAATTTGATTTAATTTAATTAGTATGGCGTTTGCAATATTTTTATCAATACCCTGTTGAAAGATTTTTGGATTAGTAACGAACAAGTCATCTCCGACTAACTGTATATCACTTCCAAGTTCTTTTGTTAATTCTTCCCAGCCACTCCAGTCGTTCTCATCTAACCCGTCTTCAATGGAAACTATGGGATAATCTTTTTTCCATGATTTTAATAATTGAATAAATTCTGAGTTTGTAAACTTCTTATTTTCCGAAGATAACTCGTAAAACCCTTCATTATAAAATTCACTACTTGCTACATCCAACGCAAGTACAATTTCAGATTCAGGCCTATAACCAGCTTTTTCTATAGCTTGCATAATAATATCTAGCGCTTCTTTATTTGATGAAAGATTTGGGGCGTAACCGCCTTCGTCGCCAACAGTTGTAATATAATTCTTACTTTCAAGTATATTTCCAAGTGCATGAAATATTTCTACGCCATACCTAATTGCTTCTTTAATAGAATCAGCGCCAACTGGCATTATCATAAATTCCTGAATATCAACGCTGTTATTTGCATGTGAGCCTCCGTTTATTATATTCATCATTGGCACAGGTGTTATAAATTTTTGAGAATTGTTTAAAGATTTAAAAAGCGAAACTTTTTTATTTTCAGCGGATGCTTTGGCATTTGCTAATGATACAGCTAATAAAGTATTTGCTCCAAGGTTTGATTTATTTTCTGTTTTATCTAGATCAATTAAAGTATTATCAATTTTTTTTTGATCATCGGCATCAAGTCCAACTATGGATTCCGATATTTTATTTTCAATATAAAAAATATTATTTAAAACTCCTTTTCCATTATATCTTTTTGGATCTTTATCTCTTAGCTCTAAAGCTTCTCTCGAGCCTGTTGATGCTCCAGATGGAACTGCTGCTCTCCCAATAGATCCAGAATTTAAAACAATCTCTGCTTCTAAAGTTGGATTACCTCTAGAATCAATTATTTCTCGAGCACTAATTTTTTTTATCTTTGATTTCATATTTATATTTTACTTTAAAGATGATTTGTAATCGACGAAAAATTTTTTAATCTTCAACTAATTCATCTAGCTTTTTTAAATTTACAAGCAGTTTCTCAATGGTATTCAAAGGAAGGGAGTTCATTCCATCACACAAAGCTTCTTTCGGATTTGGATGCGTCTCCATAAATATACCTGAAATTCCGACAGAAATTGCTGCTCTAGATAAAGGGGCAATATATTGACTTTGCCCGCTTGAGCTATCCTTATTTAATCCGGGGAGCTGAGTCGAATGCGTCGCATCAAAAACAACAGGGCAGTCAGTATCTCTCATGATTACCAGCGACCTCATATCAGAAATAAGATTATTATACCCAAAACTAAAACCTCTCTCACAGACAAGAATATTTTCGTTACCTGTTGATTTTGCTTTTTCAACAACACTTTGCATTTCCCAAGGAGACAAAAACTGTCCTTTTTTAATATTTACAGGGATATTGAATGAAACAACCTTGTGAATAAAATTTGTTTGCCTGCAAAGAAAAGCTGGAGTTTGAAAGACATCAACAATATCAGCTATTTCATCAAGTGGAGAATCCTCATGTACATCTGTAAGAATCATTAGTTCTAAATCATTCTTTATTTTATTTAAAATTTCTAACCCTTTAGAATATCCAACTCCACTAAAAGAATCTTGTGAGGTTCTATTTGCTTTGTATAGGGAAGATTTAAAAATAAAAGGTATTGAATGTTTTGAAGTTATTTCTTTTAGTTTTTCAGCCGTTTCGAAATTTAGTTTTTCACTTTCAATTACGCATGGTCCAGCTATCAAAAAAAAACAATTTTTCCTATCTTTATTAAAATTAAAATTACTTTTCATTTTTTTCCTTACTAGCATTTATAAACGATATAAATAATGGATGTCCTTTTGTAGGTTTGGATGTAAATTCAGGATGAAATTGACAACCTAAAAACCACGAATGATTTTTTAATTCAACCACTTCAACGAGAGTGCCATCTGCTGAAGTTCCTGATATTAGTAATCCATTATCTTCTAGGAGATTTTTGAATTCATTATTAAACTCATAACGATGTCGATGTCTTTCGAATACAGAATTCATTTTATTATAAGCATCATAAATGTTTGAATTTTCTTTAACAATGCACTCTTGTTCTCCTAATCTCATTGTACCACCAATATCTGAATTAGCATCCCGATATTCAACAGAACCCTTTTCATCAAGCCATTCCTCAATTAAACCTATAACAGGAAATTTTGTATTTTTATCAAATTCTGTACTATTAGCGCGATCAAGATTACATACATTTCTAGAGAATTCTATTACAGCAGCTTGCATACCAAGACAAATGCCTAGGAAGGGAACGTCATTTTCTCTACAGAACTTTACTGCACTAATTTTTCCTTCAATTCCTCTGCTGCCAAAACCACCTGGGACAATCACACCGTCAGCTTTATTTAAATCTAATAGATTTTTGTCATTTAGTTCTTCAGCATCAATATAATCAATTTCAATATTTACTCCGCAATGAACACCCGCATGCTTAACTGCTTCATGCAAGGATTTATATGACTCAGTATAGTTTCCATATTTTGCTATGATTTTAATATGGATATTTTTGTTTATTTTTTCTCTTTTACTTTTATAATTTTGCCAAGAATTTAAAGATGTAGGATCGCATTTCAAGTCTAATTTTTCGACAATGATATCATCTAAACCTTGCTCATGAAGAATTAAAGGAATTTCATAGATGTCTTGAACATCAACCGAGTTTATTACGGCCTTCGCTTCAACGTTTGTAAACAAGGCAATTTTTTCTTTATCACTATCATCAATACTTTTTTCAGATCTGCATACAAGAATATCAGGTTGAATACCAATTGATCTTAATTCTTTTACAGAATGTTGAGTCGGTTTCGTTTTAATTTCATTAGCAGCCTGAATATATGGAACTAAAGTCAAATGTATATAGCTCACAATATCTCTTCCAAGCTCAACACCCATTTGTCTAATTGCCTCAATAAATGGAAGTGATTCTATGTCTCCGACTGTTCCACCAATTTCAACAATACAAATATCTTTATCGAATGAACCCTCTTTTATACTCTCTTTAATTTCATCAGTAATATGGGGAATTACTTGGACAGTGCTGCCTAAATATTCTCCCTTTCTTTCTCTTTTTAAAACACAATCATAAATTTGGCCAGTTGTATAATTACTCGATTTATTTGTTTTGTAATTTACAAATCTCTCGTAATGACCTAAATCGAGATCTGTTTCTGCGCCATCATAAGTAACAAATACTTCTCCATGTTGAGATGGACTCATAGTTCCTGGATCGACATTAATATATGGGTCTAATTTAATTACAGAAACACTAAGGTTTCTTGACTCGAGTATTGAGCCAAGGGATGCTGCCACTATGCCTTTACCAAGAGATGAAACAACGCCGCCAGTAATAAATATGAATTTTGTCAAATTGTGTTAATTGTTATTCAAGACGGGAATACATCTTATCAAATATAATCAAAATCTACAATTTTATAAAAAAATTAACAATTCCAAAATTTTAATATTCATGTAATATAAATAGTGTCTTAACTGTATGGAAATATTTAATGTTCTGCATAAATGTAGGTAAAGTTGAGAGGCTTATTAGAGTATTATTCGGCATCGCTATATTTTACTTAGGTGTCCTTCATCCTAATGAGCCAAGATTATGGGGTTTTATAGGATTAATCCCAGTAATCACGGGTATACTTGGATGGTGCCCTGTCTATTTACCTTTTAAAATCAATACGAATAAATAAATTTTATTTATCCCAAACGATTTTCAATTCATTATTAATATAGATTAATATTGTCCTATCTCTTTGCCAAGGTGGAATATTTCTCTCTCTCATATAGTCTTTCAAACTTTTTGTGTTGTTAATTTTTATATTTTGACCCTTTTGTCTAAATCTAACCTCGACATTATCCTGTATTTGTTGTCCAAGCCTTTGCTCAAGATTTTCCCAGCTTAATTCAACAGATAGGTTGGGAATTACAAGATTTTCGTCTCTCTTCCATTTGTAGATTTTAGTTGGATCATGTTTCTTTAGAGGTAACATAATTTCAATTAAATCTTTAAATCTATGAATCTCGTATGAATTGCAAGAAAAATATGGTCTTTTGTCATCCCCAGCATAAAAAACATCTTTTTTAATTGAATTAATTTGCTCAAGAGTTGGCATCTTAAAATTATTTTCCCCAATCCAAAATCTTATTACATTATTAAAGCGGTTTTCCTCTAAGTTTCTTACATTAATATTTATCGCATTCTTCTTTCCATTAATTTTAAATTTTTCAAAATCTATAGAAGCTAATTCTAAGTTAAGTTTTTGAGCAATAGAAATATTCTTAATTGCTCTTTGAATTGTTTTAGAATGATTTGGCCATTTTTTTTTAATTATAGGTAAAATTTCCGATCGAATGTAATTACGAGAAAAACTTATGTTTTCATTTGATGTGTCATTGATAAAATCCAAATTAAATTGAGTTACAAAATCTATTAGAGTATTTTTGTTGAATCCTAAAAGGGGTCTTAAGTGTAGGCCTTTTGGTGCATAACGAATCATGGGCATTGAAGATAAGCCTTTTACGCCAGATCCTCTCAAAAGATTATAAAAAAAAGTTTCTACTTGATCATCTGCATGATGGCCAGTCATCAGTATAGTATTTTGTTCCATAATAGAATGAATTGCCTCATATCTTTTATCCCTTGCGGACTCTTCTATACTCTCTTTAGAACTTAAATCAACATTTATACTCTTTGTAGTTAATGGTATGTCAATATTTTTGCAAAAAGTTTTACAATGATTTTCCCATTTTTTTGAATCGATATTAATATTATGATTTACGTGAATTGCACTTATATTAATTTTTTCTTGCTTGGCAAATTTATCAGCTAGATATAATAATGCTGTTGAATCAATTCCTCCGCTATAGGCTACTAAGATTTCGTAATTTTCTTCTTTATTTATATTTTTTAAAAAAGAATCTTGAAAAATTGAAAAAATGTTTTCAAAGTCAAAATCTGATGTTTCCATTTCTAATCTTGAAAAAAACCAATGGAAGAAAGTTTATCTTTTCTATTTCTGATCAAAACATCCTTATCGATACTATGATAAATATCAAGATTTTTAGAAATTGATGAAGATATTGCTTTGCTAATTTGAGAAATATTTCTGTGCGCGCCACCGAGTGGTTCTGGTATCAATTCGTCAATCAGTTTAAGTTTTTGTAAATTTTCGGCTGTAATACACATAGCTTCTGCAGCGAGGTGTGCATTTTCAGGAGATTTCCAAAGGATCGAGGCGCAACCCTCTGGAGAAATCACAGAGTACACACTATATTCTAGCATTGATAAATGATCGCAAACACCGATAGCCAATGCTCCGCCAGAACCTCCTTCACCAATCACATAAGATAAAATTGGCACGGATAAGTCTGACATCTCCAATAAGTTATTTGCAATAGCCTCACTTTGCCCTCTTTCTTCTGCATCGATTCCCGGGTACGCTCCTGGAGTATCTATAAAAGTAATAATCGGCATATTAAATCGTTCTGCTAACCTCATAATTCTTAATGCTTTTCTAAAACCCTCGGGTCTTGCCATACCGAAATTCCTTTTTATCTTTTCATTAGTTCCTCTTCCTTTTTCGTGCCCTATGACTGCAACCGAAAAATCATTAAACTGTGCTATACCTGAAACTATTGCGCTATCGTCAGAATACGTTCTATCCCCATGAAGCTCGTGAAAATTTTTAAAAATATTATTTATATAATCGAGTGTATAAGGTCTATCAGGATGTCTTGCAATTTGAGTAATTTGCCAAGGAGTTAAATTACTATAAATATCTTCAATTAATTTATTACATTTCTTTTGTAAAACATTTATTTCTTCTACAATATTAACTTGACTATCTGAGCCAATGTTTCTTAGTTCTTCAATCTTATTTTCTAAATTTTTTATAGGTTCTTCAAATTCAAGCATGATGCACCATTTTATTTTTAACTTGTATATAATAACTCTAAACTGTCAACGCAATCCAAGCCCTTCAACTGAGAAATTATATCATTAGTTGGGACAATTTTGTAATTTTCTCCGAGGACCAAGGATTGAGTAACGCCAGATCTCATATAGTCTATACGTATTAGGCAATTTCCATTGATATCTCTATTCGAGAACAAATTATCAAAAGTCTTTATAAGATTCGGTAAGTCACTCTCATTGATAACACTAATCTTAATTCCAGTTGCGAATAGTTTTCTTGCATTTTCTATGGTATTGATCGATTTTGCTCTAAAACTAATTCTGTTTGTATATTCATCAAGTTTTAAATAACCTTCAAGAACAATAATTTCATCACGATTTTCTATGTTCTCAACAAGGCTATTACTTGCAATAACATCTATGTTATCTTTGTCATCGCTCAAATTAATTTGTGCAATCCTGTCTTTTGAGCTTGTTGTTCGAACTCTAATATTATTAATCACGCCAGAAATTCTGTAGGATGTTTTATCTCTAGAGTTTGACTTAAAATTTCTTTTTATAGAACTAATATCATTGCTTATTAAATTTTTCAGCTCATCTTTAAATTCTTGAATAGGATGCCCTGATAAATAGAACCCCAAAACATCTCTTTCAAAAGATAATTTCGTACTCGAAGGCCATTCATCAGCTTGGCTTTCTTCTTTCTTTTCGATTACCTCATCAGAGAATCCGAATATATCTATTTGACCTTGTTGCAAATTTTTAGAATTTTGATCTGCCATTTTTAATGAATCAGGATAGCAAGCCATTAAAGATTTTCTTGTATCTCCAAAAATATCAAATGCTCCAGATTTGACTAAAGCCTCTATAAGCCTTTTATTAATTTTTGATGTTCCACATCTTCTTAAAAAATCATCGAGATTTTTAAAAATTCCATTTTCTTTTCTTTCGGAAATAATATTTTCTATAATCGAACTGCCTACTCCTTTGATTGCTCCAAGACCATAAGTAATTTTATTATCATCGGTGACATTAAAAGAATAATTTGAAACGTTTATATTTGGTGGCTCGAGAGAAATTCCCATTTTTTCACATTCTTTTACAAATCTTACAACCTTGTCTGTATTATCCATGTCACTTGAAAGAACAGCTGCTATAAACGGCTCTTTGTAATGAGTTTTCAAGTATGCAGTATGATAAGAGATCATTGCATATGCAACGGAGTGTGATTTATTAAATCCATAACCAGCAAATTTCTCCATTAAATCAAAAATATATTCTGATCTTTTTCTATCTATATTATTTTTCGTACATCCATTAACAAAAATTTCTCTTTGTTGTTGCATTTCATCATGCTTTTTCTTACCCATAGCTCTCCTTAAGATATCTGCAGACCCAAGGCTGTAGCCTGCAAGTACTTGTGCTATTTTCATTACTTGTTCTTGGTAAATTATTACCCCGTAGGTTGGACGTAAAACATCTTCGATCAAGGGATGAAGATATTCAACATTTGCTCCATTTTTTCTATCAATAAAGTCATCTACCATTCCTGACTGCAAAGGTCCTGGTCTATATAAGGCAACAAGAGCGACAAGGTCATCAAACTTATCTGGTTTTAGCCTTTTAATAATATCCTTCAATCCTCTAGATTCTAGTTGAAACACTCCATTAGTCTTTTGATTTCTTAGTAGCTCAAAAGTTTTATGGTCATTTAAAGGAATATTGTCGAGAATTACTTGCTCCTTTTCTTTTTTATTTTTATTTATTATTTTTAATGTATTTTCAATAACTGTGAGAGTTCTTAATCCTAAAAAATCAAATTTAATTAAACCAATTTCCTCTACGTCATCTTTATCTAGTTGAGTCAGTAAAGTGCTGCTCGAGGTATCTCTATATAGCGGTGTGTAATTAATTAATTTTTTAGGTGAAATTACTACACCTCCAGCATGTGTTCCAGCATTTCTTGGTAGACCCTCCAAAACCATAGCCATATCTATAATTTCTTTTACATCGTCATCACTATCATATAATTTCTTAAGCTCTTTATCCTCAAGCGCTTTTGAAAGTGTAATACCAATTTCAAAAGGTATTAGTTTTGCGATTTGGTCTACGAAACCATATGGATATTGTAAAACTCTACCAACATCTCGCACTACGGCTTTCGCAGCCATTGTTCCATATGTAATTATTTGACTAACCTTATCTTGTCCATATTTTCTTGAAACATAGTCTATTACCTTATCTCTTTTATCCATGCAAAAATCAATATCGAAGTCTGGTAATGAAACTCTCTCTTGGTTAAGAAATCTCTCAAAAAGAAGATCGTACTTAATTGGATCAATATTTGTAATATTTAAAACATACGCTACAAGAGAGCCTGCGCCAGAACCTCTGCCAGGGCCAACAGGTATAGAATTATTTTTAGCCCAAATAACAAAGTCGGAAACAATTAAAAAATATCCTGAATATCCCATTTTTATAATCACATCAAGTTCAATTTTAATTCTATTTTTGTAGGGCTCTATATTTTGTATATTTTGGTCACGGATTTTTTTTTCAAGCTTTTGCATAACTAACGATGAAAAGTACTCGTTTTCATTTACATTATTTTCAAGAGGGAAAATCGGCATGTTAATTTCACCAAGAGGTAATTGAATATTACACCTCTTTGCAATTTCGTAAGAATTTTGAATTGCAGATGGTAAATCTGAGAAAAGTTCCTCCATTTGTGAGCTTGATTTAAGAAATTGACTTTTGTTGTAGATTGATTTTCTCTGTTCATCATTTAAATAACTGCCGTTATTAATACAAACTCGAACTTCATGAGCTTGAAAATCATTTTCATCTAAAAATCTAACATCGTTAGAAGCGACTAATGGTAGATTATATTTTTCTGATAATTCAATTGCATGGCTTAGATACTCTTCTTCAAAATCACGTCCGGTTCTTGTTATTTCTATATAAAAACTATTTGGAAAATTTTTCTTCCAATAATTCAAACACTTTTCTATTAAACTATCGCTCTCCAATTTTAATGCTTTTGCTATGTCACCATTTATCCCGCCTGATAAAGCTATAAGCCCTCTTGATTTTTTTGCTAAGCTATCTCTTGAAATTACGAATTTGCGATCTTCTTTAAGATTCACGTATGAATCTGTTATCAAACTACTTAAATTGTTAAATCCTGTGATATTTTTGCAAAGTAAAATAACTTTTGAAAAATTATTTTCATCGTCAAAATCCTCGATATCGACCTCTATTCCAATAATTGGCTTTATGCCTTTTTTTATTGCTGTCTTATAAAATTTAATTAAAGAAAAAATATTATTCGAGTCTGTAATTGCTATAGCAGGATATTTATTTTCAGATGCCTGATCAATTAAATCCTCTATTCTAATTAAACTATCAGAAATAGAATACTCACTATGTAAATGAAGATGTATAAAATTACTATTCATAAGTTTGTTATTGGTTTAAAGGTTTTTCTATGATACTTACAAGTGCCATATTTTTTTATTATTTCTATATGTTGCTTAGTTGGGTATCCTTTATGTTTTTTAAAATTATAAATAGGGAACTCTTTATCTATTTCATACATAATTTTATCTCTAGTAACTTTTGCGATTATTGAGGCCGCGCTTATTGCAGGAACAAAGCTATCCCCATGTTTAATTGCATAAGCATTTTCAATCAGGTCCGGTTTATGAATGCCGTCTATATATACCATACAATTATTACATTTAATCTTATCATAAGAATTTTGCATAGCCTTTAATGTTGCATTGTGAATATTAATTTTATCAATTTCATCTGGATTTACTATGCCAATGCCTATCTGCGCAGCATCTCTCAAAAGAATTTCATATAGAAGATTTCTTTTCTTTTCATTAATTTTCTTTGAGTCATCAACTTCTTGTGATAGAAATTTCTCCTCAATGATTATTGCGGCTGCAACTACTGGTCCAGCTAATGGGCCTCTGCCAGCTTCATCTATGCCTACAATTGTATATTTTTTTGTCATAAACTAGCTTATAATTATTATATATAATCATACATTAGTAACCTTTATTGAAAAATATATTTTAATATGAAAAAAATTAAAGTTGCCGTTATTGGGGTTGGCTATCTCGGTAAGTTCCATGCTGAAAAATATAAAATTAATAAAAAAGTTGATTTAGTTGGTGTGGTCGATAGTAATAAAGAAAGACGTACTGAGATTTCAAAAAAGTTAAATGTGCTTCAATTCAGTAACTATAAAGAAGTTTTGCCAAAAGTTGATGCTGTATCAATTGCAGTACCAACAAATCTTCACTATGAGATTGGTAAAATTTTCTTGGAAAACGGAAAGCATGTACTTTTAGAAAAACCTTTTACATCAACTTTGGCGCAGGCTAAAACACTTGGAAAAATTGCAGATAACAAAAAAATTATATTGCAGATAGGTCATCTCGAAAGATTCAATGAAGCTTTCTTAAAACTAGAAAATATTATTCAACGACCTTTGTTCATTGAATGCAACAGAATTTCACCTTTTAAAATAAGAGGTACCGAAGTAGATGTGATTATGGATCTGATGATTCATGATTTAGATATTATCTTAAAATTAAATAAGTCAAATATTAAAAATATCCAAGCCAAAGGAATAAAAGTTTTAACCAACAAAGCGGACATAGCGAACGCAAGAATAACCTTTGAGAATGGTTGTATTTGTAATTTATCTTCTAGTAGAATAAGCGAAAAGGTAGAACGTAAAACTAGAATTTTTCAAAAAAATGCATATTTCTCGATAGATTATCAAACAAATAGGCTAGACACCTACACTAAGGAAAGTAATAAAAGTGTTCAAAGTATAAAAAGGAAATCATATCAATATGAAAATAATGATTCTTTAAAAAAAGAGATTGAAAGTTTTATTGATTGCGTAAAATCAAAAAAATCACCAATAGTAAGTTCAAAAGATGGTATAAATGCATTAAAATATGCTTTACAAATTTCAAATAAAATAAAAAGATGATACCTCAGTTTGATTTAACAAAAGAATATGCTCTACTTGAAGAAGAAATTCAACATGAACTTAAAAAAGTTTTTGCAAAAACAAACTTTATTGGTGGTGATAACGTAACTACTTTAGAGTCAAATATTGTAAAATATCTTGGTGTAAAGTACGCAATATCATGTAACTCTGGAACAGACGCGCTTCATTTCGCTTTAAAGTCTCTAAATATTGGTAAAGGTGACGAGGTAATAACTACACCTTTTACTTTTATTTCAACTCTTGAGGCGATCATGTACGTTGGTGCAAAACCAGTTTTCGCAGACATTGAGTTAGATTCATATAATATTAGCAAGACGGAGATATTGAAAAAAATAAACAAAAAGACTAAGGCTATTATACCTGTTCATTTGTTTGGATATCCGTTTGATGTAAGAGATCTTAAAAGGGAAATAAATAATGATAAAATAAAAATTATTGAAGATTGTGCGCAAAGTTTTGGGTCGGGTATTAATTGCCAAAGAGTCGGTGGGATTGGAGATGTTGGATGCTTTAGCTTTTATCCGACTAAAAATTTAGGCTGTTATGGTGACGGAGGTATGATTACAACAAATTCTGAGCAGGTCTTTGATATTGTTAAAAAGCTAAAGAATCATGGCTCATCAAAAAGGTATCATCATGATGTTATTGGTTATAATAGTAGACTTGATGAAATTCAGGCGGCTATCTTAAATATTAAATTGAAATACGTAGACCAATTTAATCTCATGAGAGTAAAAGTTGCAGATAAATACGATGAAAATCTTTCAGATATTAAGAATTTATCTTTACCGAAGAGGTCGAGAACAGGCCATCATGTCTTTCATCAATATACAATTTGTTCTCCAATTAGAGATAAAATAAAAGAGGGCTTAGAAAAAAAAGGTATCGGAACGGCAATATACTATCCAATATCCTTGGAAAAGCAAAAAGCTTATAAAAATCAATATAGTGAAAAAAATCGTTTTTCAAATTCAAATAAGTTAACGAAAAATTGTTTATCCTTGCCAATGTATCCACATCTTCCAGAAGATCATATTCATATGGTTTGTAGTGCAATAAAAAAGATAATATGAGTATTAAAAAAAAAATATTAATAATTTCCGGAGAAGAGTCCGGAGATATGTATGCTGCTGATATAATCCAAAATTTTTCGGAAAAAAAAGATATCTCTTTTATCGGCATGGGATCTCATAAAATGAAAAATACGAATGCTCAAATTATTGTTGATTCATCAGATCTTGCTGTAGTTGGTTTTTTTGAAATTATCAAACTCTATCCAAAACTAACAAATGCATTAAATACAATAAAAAAAACTATAAAAGATATTAAACCTGATTTAATAGTATTGATTGACTATCAAGAATTTAATTTCAAAGTTGCCAAATATGCCAAGCTAAAAGGCTTTAAAGTTCTATTCTATATTAGCCCTCAAGTTTGGGCTTGGCGCGAAAGTAGAATAAAAAAAATAAAAAATTATATAGATACTATGGCTGTTATATTTCCTTTTGAAAAAAGTTATTATGAGAAATACAATGTTAAAGCGGTTTATGTTGGGCATCCTTTAATAGAAAGTGGTCTTTACAAAAAGTATGATTTGAAAAATGGTCGTTATATTGGATTCTTTCCTGGTAGTAGGATTAATGAGATAAAGAAACATGTGCCGTTAATTAAAAAAACTATTTATGAAATTAAAAAAAAATATCCTAATGAAAAATTTTTAATTTCAAAATCGAAAAATATCGATATTTCTTTTTATGAATCATATTTTAGAGAAGAAAAAAATGTTGAGATCATTGAAAGAGATAATATTTATGAAACGATCGAAATGTGTAAAGTTGCACTTGCAGCTTCAGGGACCATTACTTTGCAATTGGCTTTGATGAATATCCCTATGTGTGTTTTTTATAAAGTCTCTTCCCTGACTTTTTTAATTGCTAAGTTACTTGTAAAAACAAATTTTATTTCCTTAGTTAATATAGTAATGGATAAAAGAATAGTTAAAGAATATATACAAAATGAAGCAAACGGAGAAAATTTATCTACTGAAATTTTCAAGCTAATTGAGGATAAAAATTATAAGAAATTAATGGTTGAAGAATTTATTCATCTAAGAAAGAAGTTAGAAGATGAGCCTTCTAAAATATCTATAAATGAACTAATTTTCAAAATGTTATGATTATTCATCTTGCTTTGATGATTGGATTACACCTCTATCGCTCTTCTCGATAAAGTTTAATAAGATTGATACTTCTTCAAAATCTTTACTGAGAGCTTCAAGTTCTTTTGTGTTTGTTGGATTATTACTTGAACGAAAGATTAATTTGTATGCTTTATGAAGAGCATTAATTGTTTGTTGGTCAAAATTATTTCTTCTTAATCCTTCTCTATTTAAGCCATGTGTTTTTGCAAAACTTCCAGTTGCTAGTAAATAAGGTGGTAAGTCTTGATTAAGTGCCGCTCCCATTCCCGCAAATGAATAATTTCCTATTCTACAAAATTGATGAATTAGTACATATCCAGCAAGAACAATATTATTTCCCATTTCAACATGTCCAGCCAAAGATGTTGCGTTTGACATTACATTGTAATCTCCCACGACACAATCATGAGCTATATGCACGTAAGCCATAATCCAATTATTATTTCCAACACGCGTAATTGATTTGCCTCCTGCTCTGGTACCTCTATTAATTGTGCAATATTCTCTTATTGTGTTTCCTGAGCCAATTATTAATTTACAATCTTCCCCTTCATATTTTTTGTCTTGAGGAATTTCTGCTAGGGATGCAAATTGATAGATTTTATTTTTTTCTCCTATTTCGCAATCACTGGTTATAACAACGTGAGGTCCTATTACTGTATCTTGTCCAATTTTAACATTCGGACCAACAACGGTATAAGCGCCAATTTCCACTGATGGATGAATATCGCAAGATTTATCTATTATTGCTGTCTGATGAATTTTTGACAAATTAAGTTTCCTATTTTTTTTCTGGTAATTCTTTAAAACCACACATTAATTCTGCAGAGGCTGCAACTTCATTATCTACAGTAGCAAGTGCGTCAAAAACTGCAAACCCCTGCTTACTTTTTGTCATAACTACTTTTAAAAGAATTGAGTCGCCCGGCACGACTGGTTTTTTGAATCTCGCTTTATCAATACCTACAAATAAGTATAAGCTTTCGTTTGGAGGACATAAACTTGGAGTCTTAAAAACAAGAAGCCCAGATGCTTGCGCTAAAGCTTCTAAAATAAGAACTCCAGGCATAACTGGGTAGCCAGGGAAATGCCCGTTGAAAAAAGGTTCGTTAAAAGTGACATTTTTCTGGCATACAATAGACTCGCCTTCTTTGAATTCTGAAATTTTATCAACTAAAAGAAATGGATATCTATGGGGTAAGAGATTCATTATCTCTAAAATATCTCCTTTTTTTTCCAATTATACTGCTCCTAGTAATTTTATTTTTTATTTTTTATTTTTTATTTTTAAAAACAATTCGTTTAACTTCTTAAATCTCGCAGCACTTTTTAGCCATTGCTCATTTGTCATTAATGGTGTGCCTGACGAATATATTCCAGCATTATTGATATTACATGAAACTTTAGTCATTCCAGTAATTTGTACATTATCACATATTTTAATGTGTCCCTGAATCCCAGCACCGCCTCCAATTGTGCAATTTTTTCCAATTTTCGCGCTACCAGCAATTCCCACACAACCCGCTATCGCTGTATTATCACCAATATGCACATTATGTGCGATCTGAATTTGATTGTCTATTTTAACTCCGTTCCCAATGAATGTGTCATCAAGTGTGCCTCTGTCAATTGATGTATTTGATCCAATTTCAACATCATCTCCGATTTGAACGCCGCCAATTTGAGGTATTTTTACCCATTTTGATGATTCATTTAAATAGCCAAATCCGTCAGAGCCAATTACAGTACCTGAATGGACTACGAAATTTTTTCCAATTTTGACATTATTATAAATTGAGACATTTGGATTGAGATAAGCATTTGCTCCAATTATTACATTATCCCCAATGTAACAATTAGCCCCTATAAATGAATCATCCCCAATTAATACGTTTTTTCCAATAACAACGTTTGGATTAATTGATAAATTTTTATTTAAATTCTTCGTTGCGCAAATAACAGATTTATCAATACAATATTCATTTTTTTTATTTGAATTAAAAAGATGAGATATTTTTACAAAAAGTAAGTACGGGTCTTCTGTTATTATGACATTATGTTTAAAAGATTCAGAAAATTCTTTCTTTGTTATTATGGTTCTTGCCTTTGTTGTGCCAAGCATATTTAAAAATTTTTTATCTGATAAAAAAACAATACTTTTTTCAGTTGCATTTCCTAAGCTTGAAACCTTATCAACAGTGTATTCCTCATCTCCTTTAACTTTGAAATTAAATATTTCTGATAGTTTTTTTAATGTGTAATTCACAAATCTATTTTGAATTGAATTTTTTTAGAACTTTTTCGGTAATATTAATTGACGATTTGTCACTTGCATAAGTAACATCTGCGTTTGTCATTATAAGATCATAATTTCCCTTTTGAGCAATATCTAAAATCACTTCTTTAAGTCTATTTTCAATTTTACCAAGCTCGTCTCTTCTTCTTAACTTAAAATCTTCTTGTGCTTCAGTTGCGTCTCTCTTAAGATCTCTTTCCCCTTTTGTTATTTTTCTTTGAAGTGCAACAATTTGATCTTTTGACATAATGTCTGATTCTTTTTTTAATTTTTCTTTTTGTTTATTAATTTTTTTTGCTTTTGCCTCTAGTTGTTTATTACGAGGAGTAAACTCTTGTTCTAATTTTTTTTGTGCAGCTTTTGCTGCTGGTGAATCGTTTAAAATTTTTGCAATATCTACATATCCTATCTTTAAATCGGCAGCGAAAGTCGGACTTGCTAAAAAAATTACAAAAAAGAATGTCAAAATATAATGTATTTTTCTCATTTTTATTTACCCCTAAAAAAATTGATATCAATATTATAAACTAGTTAGTCCCAAGGTTGAACTGAAAGCTCTCAGTTTTATCGCCTTCCTCTTTATTTACAGGCTTGCTGAAACTTATACTGATTCCTCCAAAGGGTGAAATCCATTTAATTGAAAGCCCAACTGAACCTTTAATATCACCAAAGTCTGCAGAATCATAATCTTTAAATGCTGCCCCGAAATCAGCATAAAATGCTGTCCGAAGGTTGTCTACAGGTAATTCAAATGGCGGTCTAAATATCAACTCGCTTGAACCTGCAACGGCAAAATCTCCGCCTAGAGGTTTTCCTGTTGAATCAAGTGGGGATAAACTATTTTTTCTGAATCCCCTAACGCTTTTTGGTCCACCAATTTTGAACTTATCATAAAACGGTAGACCATCTGTACCCCCATACCCTTGGCCGTAATAGGTGATACCTTTTAGTCTCAGAACAATGTCTCTTTCTCTATTAATTTCAAAAAAAGAATCGGTTCTAAATGTCACCTTGTAATATTCTAAATCACTTCCAGGCACGAATACTTCCGTGCCTAAACTGGTTTTAAATCCATTTCTCGTAAATGAAGTGCTATCTCTAGTATCTATTGCATAAGATATATTGAATGAGAAGTTGTCAAATTGATTTCCGTTCTTATTTAAGAAATCAACAATTTCATCAGAACTATTAGCAGTACTATCAACATCCCACTTTAAATATCTTAGCTCTAAAAAAAATCTATTATTTTCAGTCATTGGAAGGCCATAACTATAATTCAAGCCAACCCTATCAGCTTCATAGTCTGCTACGGTATCAGTATTGTCAGTTTTGGTTGTTTGTACATTAAAACCAAAACTTCTACTAACGCTATCAAGATTATGATAGGGATTGAAAAAACTAAAAGAATAATTTCTTGAAGTTTTTCCAGTGTCTACATTTACTGCAACTTTACTTCCGAAGCCTAGGAAATTGTCTTGCTCTATACCAGCACTTAAGCTTAAACCTGTACCCGACCCACCCAAGCCAGCTCCAATATTAAAATTACCTGATAGTTTTTCTTTAACCCTAACATTCAAATCAACTTTATTTGCTGAGCCTGGAACTCTGACTTCCTCAAATATTACATTTTCAATATAGGCGAGTCTCTTCAATCTTTTTTTAGAGAGGGTGATTGCATCTGATGAGTACCAACCGCCTTCCATTTGTCTTATTTCTCTTCTTAGAACTTCATCTTGTGTTGTTATATTCCCAGAAATGTTTATTCTTCTTACATATGCTCTCGTGCCTGGATCAATAAAAAAATTTACATCAACAGTTTCGTCATCTTTTGTTTTTCCTGGTACAGCATTTATTCTTGAGAATGCATAGCCCTCTTCGCCTAATCTTGCTTTTATGTTTTCCGTTGATTGCAGAATTTTAGATTTAGAAATATATTCTCCAGTTTTTATCTCGATTAATTCTGCAATCTCTTGGATAGGTGCAATCAGTTTTCCGGAAACATGAATCTTCTCGACAATATATTGTTTTCCTTCATTGATATTAATTGTTATATAAACTTCTTCTTTATTTTTACTCAGTGATACTTGTGTTGACTCAATTGTGAAGTCCATAAAGCCTTTATCTTGATAGAAACTTGTAAGTCTATCTAAATCACCTTGGAGCATTGGTGAAGAATAAACACCTCGTGTAGACCAAAACATATACCATATCGGAAGTGCCGTTTCAAAATTCCTTTTTAATTTTTTATCAGAGAAAGATCTATTGCCAGTAATTTTAATTTGCTTTATCTTCGCACGTACACCAGTACTGACTAAAACCTTTAAGTAAATTCTATTTTCAGGAAGTAGATTTTCTTCAATTTCAATATCAACGGTATAAATACCTCTTGCAAAATTTTGCTCCCTTAACTCAGACTTAATCCTTTCTAATACTGAGTTATCATAAATTCTACCTGGCGCAATATTTGCAGCATCTAATATTTTATCAAGCTGATCATCATCGATGTCTTCTAAACCCTCAAAATCAATATCTACAATTGTTGGTCTTTCATCAAAAGTAATAATGAGTTTATTACCGTCTCTTTTTATGACTATATCGTTAAAAAATTTTGATTTAAATAATGTTTTAATAATGACAGGTGTTGACCTTGAGTCGAAAGTGTCACCAACTTCAAAAGGAAGATAACCATATATTGAGCCTGGGTCTACACGCTGTAATCCTTCTAAGACAATATCTTCAATGATAAATTCTTCTGCATAAGTGTTTTTAAAAATAGCGAAGATGATAATTACTATATAAATTTTTTTTAAAAATAACATTACATAATCCTCAAAATATCATTATATAGCGCAAAGAAAGAAAGCAAAATTAAAAACGTCATACCTATTTGTTGAAAAATTAGCTGGACTGTTTCAGGGATAGGTCTTCTTATAATAAATTCAACAAGATAATACATTAAATGTCCACCATCCAGCATCGGGATAGGGAGCAAATTTAGAATACCAATGCTTATACTAAGCATTGCTAGAAGACTTAAAAAGCTTGTATAACCGTTATTAAAGGAGTCAGCGGCGTAGCCTGCAATGCCAACAGGGCCAGAAATATTTTTAAAAGATGCCTCGCCAACTAATAATTTATATAAAAAGTTTAAAGTTAAAAAAGTAAAATCATAAGTTTTAAGTACTGCTAATTTAGAGCTTTCTAAAAAACCATACTTAACACTTATTTTATTTTTGTTAATAACTTCAGGGTCAACTAATGGGCCTATACCAAGTCTTCCAATTTTTGATCTAGAAAGTTCAATTTTTTCAGGCGAAACATATAATATTTTTTGCGAGTTATTTCTTTGTATTTTGATTTTTAAATTCTCACCTGGGCTTCTTTTTATAATAGTTACAATTTCATACCAGTTTTGAACATTCCTATCGTCAATAGATAAAAATTTATCTCCTACAAAGAATCCAGCTTTATCAGCAGGGCTATCTTTTTCAATGAAGCCAATTTTAAGTGTTTTACTTGTAAAACTAAAAATTCCAATATTTTCCAATATATTCTTTTCTTCAAGGTTTATAGTTTTATAGTCAATTCTGTTTAAAGAAACTGTTCTTTCATTTCTTAAAATTTCAAAAAAAATGTCTTGTTTGGCTGATGCAAATTTTATGACCTGAAGAGATACATCTGACCAAGTATTAACTTTTTTTGAATTGACCTTACTTATTATGTCTCCTTGTAAAAATCCAATATCTTGCGCGGAACTGTAACTTGCAACAGCACCGACTTCTGGCTTAAAGCCTGTATATCCTCCGGAAAAAATTAAAAAATAGAAAAAAATTGCTAATATAAAATTAAAAAAAGGTCCAGCAAAAACTATAAATGATCTTTTTAAGAGTGATTGATTATTGAAAGCGCGTGTTTTTTCGTTTTCACTTACATCACCTTCTCTTTCATCTAACATTCTTACGTAGCCACCAAGAGGTAATGCTGAAACTTTATAGTCTGTTTTATCTTTACCGTATGTTTTCCCAAATAATCTTTTTCCGAATCCTACAGAAAATTCCAAGACCTTCACTCCACATAATCTTGCGGCAATAAAGTGCCCTAACTCATGAAAGGTAACAATAATACTTACAGTAAGGACAAAGACAGAAATTGTATAAATTAAATCCATAGTTAATTATATCTTTTAAGCTTGTCCATTGCATCATTTCGGCTAATCTTATCAATCTCAAAAACATCTTCGATTGAACTAATTTTTTGTTTATTATGAGATATTATTACATCTTCTATAACCGAGTGAATATCCTTAAACTTGACTTTTCCATTTAGAAAAGCTTCGACAGCAACCTCATTTGCTGCGTTCATTACTATTGGAAAAGAATCACCTTCTTTTGCAACATTCTTTGCTAAGAAAAAACATGGATATCTTTCTTTTGACACCTCTAAAAAGTCTAATGGAGGCTGATTAATAAGATTAAGAGAACCTACTCCCGAATCAATTCTGTTCGGCCAACCTAGGCAATATGATATTGGAATTTTCATGTCATTCTGACTTAATTGCGCAATAATTGAGCCGTCTCCATAACAAACCATCGAATGGACAACGCTTTGAGGGTGGATCATAACTTCAATTTGTTCAGCTTTAAAACTAAATAAGTGCATAGCCTCAATAATTTCTAAACCCTTATTCATCATTGTTGCAGAATCTATAGATATCTTTGGTCCCATAACCCATGTCGGGTGCTTTAAAGCCTCGGCCAAAGTAATATTGTTAAATTCTTTTAGTGGTGTATTTAGAAAAGGGCCACCGGAAGCAGTCAAAATTATTTTCGAAATTAACTTATCTTCATTTGCCGAAAAACATTGATGAAGCGCATTATGCTCACTGTCTACTGGGAGAATCTGTGATTTGTATCTATCAGCCATCTCCATGAAAAGGCTGCCACACATTACGAGTGGTTCCTTATTTGCTAAAAGAATCTTCTTTCCAGATTTAACAGCTTGTAGAGAGGACTCAAGTCCAGCCGAACCAGAAATGCCGCACACAACAGTATCAACTTTTTCATTTCCAACAAGCTCATTAAGTTCAGAGCTTCCTGAAATAATTTGTGTTGATAAATTTAATTTTTCTAAAGAAATTTTTATTTTTTTTAAATGATTTGAATCTGATATATGCACAAAATTTGGTTCAAATTTTTGACACTGTGACAATAATAAGTCGACAGAAGAATTTGCAGATAAAGCAAAAACTTTATATTTATCTTTATGCTTTGATATCACCTCGAGTGTATTCGTACCAATACTTCCTGTAGAGCCTAAAATTGCCAAATTTTCTTTCATTTTTAAATTATAACAGATAAAGAATGGCTAAATATTAAGAAAATTGGCGCTGAGGGTAACAAGCTATCAATCCTATCCAAGATTCCACCGTGCCCTGGTAATATTTTTCCACTGTCCTTTTTATCAGTCATTCTTTTTAACAAGCTTACTGATAAATCACCAAAAGTTGCAATGATACATATAAATAAGGAAAGAGATAATAATTTTATTGAAAAAATAAAATCATAATTTTGATAAGCACAGAAAAGTATTGAGAATAAACCACAAATAATTAATGAGCCATAGAAACCTTCTTTTGTTTTTTTTGGACTAATTATGGAAAAAAAAGAATTTTTTCCAAAAGTCTTGCCAGAAAAATATGCTGCTATATCACATATCGAGATTAGACATATTAGGTAAATTAACAACTTATAATTTATTAAATATAAAGTATAAAGTGAGCAATATAAAGAACTCAAAAGTATTACAAATAAAAACATATAATAGTTATTGAATATTTTTTTTGGATGAATATTGTCTAATTTTATTATATTAAATATTATATATATCCATATTAAAGTAGAAAAGACTATTTGTAGGTCCCATAAATTACTTTTAATCAAGATATTTGATAAAAAAATTGAAATAAAAACAAAGGTAATAAATATAAAGCTTTTTTTTCCAGATTCACTGAAGAGGCAAATTTTTGATAATTCAAACGCAGCTAAAAATATAACAATATTTAGTAGTAATCTTACTAACAGATCATTTTGGTATAATATTGTTGATATTACTAAAGGAAAAATAATTAGTGCGGTTATTACTCTTTTTGTCAAATTACTCAGCATTTTTATGATTTACCAAACTTTCTGTTTATATTTTTATACCATTCTAATGCTTTATGAAAATCATTTTTTCTAAAGTCTGGCCATAAAACATTTGTAAAATATAATTCGGTATATGAAATCTGCCATAATAAAAAATTACTCAATCTTCTAAAACCACCGGTTCGAATAAGTAAATCAACCTCTGGAAGATTTTTTGAGAAAAGAAATTTTTCAAAGCTAGCTTTTTCTTTTTTTGCTTTATTTACGGCCTGAATTATATCTTGCTTACCCCCATAATTAAGAGCAATGAAAAGATTAAGTTTTTTATTTCTATTTGTTTCTTTTTCAAGTGATAATGCATTATCTCTTATTTTTTTTGGGAGTTTATTTAAATTACCTATGAATTTTATCTTTATCTCATTATCTGATAGGAATTTTTTTTCTTTTGCAAAAGAGTAAAAAAAAATATCAAAGAGGTTATTCAATTCGAATTTAGGTCTCGTTAGGTTTTCGTTGCTTAGGGCAAATAATGTTATATTTTTTATACCTTTTTCTAAAGAGTTGTAAATTAGTTTTTTTGCGGATTTAACACCTTGTTGGTGCCCTTCTTTCTTTGTCAGTCCCTTTTTTTTTGACCACGTTCCATTACCATCCATTATTATTGCTATATGATTTGGATTATTTTTTATTTTTTTCATTTTAATTTAAACTTTCATTAAGTCAGCTTCTTTATCTTTGAAAATTACCTCTATATCATTTATGTTTGCGTCTGTTATCTTTTGTATATAGTCGCTCGCTTGCTTTTCTTCATCTTCAGAAATCTCTTTTTTCTTGAGTAAATCTTTTAGTTTTGAATTCGCGTCTCTTCTTATATTTCTTATTGCAACTCTAGCTTGTTCGACTTCTGTTTTTACAAGCTTTATAAAGTCTAAACGTCTTTCTTCAGTTAATGGAGGCATTGGTATCCTTATGTTTGTGCCTGCTACAGCAGGGTTTAAGCCTAAGTCTGAATTTATTATAGCTTTTTCAACACTTGCAACAATATCCTTTTCCCATACAACAAGTAGGAGAGTTCTTGCGTCTTCAACTTTAATTGTCGAAACTTGGGACAATGGAGTTTCATTTCCGTAATAATCAACTTTAATTGTTTCCAATATTGAGGGATGAGCCCTTCCTGTCCTAATTTTTGATAGGTTCGATTTTAAAGACTCTATAGATTTTGCCATTTTTAAGTTTGACTCTTTTTTTATATCTTCAATCATTTTTATTCAATAATAGTTCCAATTTTATTTCCCTTAATGATGCTCACCAAAGAATTTTTTTCTAGCATGTTGAATACCCTTAAAGGTATTTTATTTTCTTTACACAAAACTATTGCGGTAGTATCCATTACTTTAAGTTCTTCATTTATTACCTGATTATATGATAATTTTTTGTAAAGTTTAGCATCTTTATATTTAACAGGATCCTTATCATATACTCCATTGACTTTTGTTGCTTTCAAGACCATATCTGCATTAATTTCAATGGCTCTCAAGCTAGCCGCAGTGTCTGTAGTAAAAAAAGGGTTGCCTGTTCCAGCTGCAAATATTACGACTCTATCTTTCTCTAGGTGGCGTATAGCTCTTCTTCTTATATAATCTTCTGAAATTTGATTTATCCTTACTGCTGACATCACTCTACATTGGATGCCTAACTTCTCTATTGCGTCTTGTAATGCGAGTGAATTTATTACTGTGGCTAACATCCCAATATTATCACCAGTTACCCTATCTAGTCCTGCTTCAGCTAAACCAGCACCACGAAAAATATTTCCTCCTCCCACAACAATAGCTAACTGATTTTTTGTTTTATTTACCTCAACTATATCTTTTGAAATTCGACTAACTATATCTGGGTCTATCCCATAATCATACTTCCCGATTAATGCTTCTCCACTTAATTTAAGCAAGTATCTTTTCATATAGACTATTTTTTTATTTGAGCCATCACTTCTTCTGCGAAATTTTCGTCCTTTTTTTCGATTCCTTCACCAACTTCCATTCGTAAAAAAGAAAGAATTTTATTACCATTTTTTTTAAGAAGATTCTCTATAGTGATATCATTATCTTTTACAAAGTTTTGATTAAGTAATGTAACTTCAGAGATATATTTCTTCATTTTACCATCGATCATTTTTTCAATTATATCTTCTGGTTTACCACTTTCATTTGCTTGAGCTTTAAAAATCTCTTTTTCTCGTTCTAGGTTATCTTTGGAAATTCCTTCTGCATCAATTGATAATGGTTTCATTGCTGCAATATGCATACATATATCTTTTGCAAGAGCATCATCCTTTTTTTCTAGAATTGTGGTTACGCAAATTTTATTTCCGTGCATGTAATATCCCATAAATCCTGAATCTACATTCACTTGTTGTATTCTTCTGATTTGTACATTCTCACCTAGCTTACTGATTACCTCCAATCGGATTTCTTCTATTGTTTTACCATTGGCTTGCTTTACCTGGTGAAAATCTTGCAAATTTCCGTTAAATGAATCTAATGATGATTTTGATATTAATTCTGCGAAATCTAAAAAGTTATTGTCTTTTGCAACAAAATCCGTTTCACAATTTATCTCCACCAAATTAAACTTTTCATTGTTTTTTGCTACAAATTTAATTATACCTTCTGCTGCCACTCTGGAAGATTTTTTGTCTGCTTTGGCTTGGCCCGCTTTTCTCATTGCGTCTACCGCCTTATCCATGTCACCTTTTGCTTCTGTGAGAGCTTTTTTACACTCCATCATTCCAGCGCCAGTTCTGTCTCTAAGCTGTTTTACCATTTGTGCTGTAATATTACTCATACTATTTCTCGTCTTTTTTGGTTGTTGCTTTTTTGGTTGTTGCTTTTTTGGTTGTTGCTTTTTTGGTTGTTGCTTTCTGTGCAGCTGAGCCAGATGATACAGGCTCAGAACTTAATTTTACCTTTTCATCTAAATCATTAGATTTTTCTTGCGATACTTTTTTCGTGGTCTTTTTCTTTTTCACGATAACTTTTTCGTCTGAAGCATTTTTTGCAGATGCTTCTTTTAACTCATCTTCAGTTACAACTGGTTTCTGAGTTTTCAAGAACTCTTGTCCTTTTGATATTGCATTTGAAATTTGTTTGCAATATAAGTCTATTGCTCTCATAGAATCATCATTGCCTGGGAAAAAGTAATCAATATTTTCAAAGGAATTATTGGTATCGACAACGGCAATAATTGGTATATTTAATTTTATTGCCTCTTTCACAGCAATATCTTCATAACCTACATCGATAACGAATAGTGCATCTGGGATTGTCTTCATCTCTTTTATGCCGCCCAAACTATTATTTAATTTTTCAATTTCTCGCGACTGAAGTAATTGCTCTTTTTTCGTAAGCTCTTGATTTTCCTTAAAAGACTCCTCCTCTAACGCTTTTAATCTTTTTATCGATTGTCTAACTGTGTTAAAGTTAGTTAACATTCCTCCAAGCCACCTGTGATTAACATAAGGCATATTACAGTTATTGGCAGATGAAGAAACACTATCTCTAGCCGCTCTTTTTGTGCCAACAAATAAAATTTTTCCGCCCTCAGACGCTATCTTTTCAGCAAAGGAACATGCGTCCTTCATTAAAGGTACTGTCTTCTGAATATCAATTATATGAATATGGTTTCTGTTACCATATATGTACGGTGCCATTTTTGGGTTCCAATAACTGGTCTGATGCCCAAAATGGACCCCTGCTTCAAGCAAAGCTGCAATGCTAATATCTGACATATTTTCACCTAGGGTTAATTATCACCTAAAAGAAGTTGTTAAGCTTATAAATAAAGCACCCCAAAACAACTTGCTAGAATTTAGGCTAGTTTTAGTATCTCGTAGCGATAGCTTTATAACATAGACTTCGTCCAAGAACAATCGTTATAATAAAGCAAATTTTATTAAAAAATCAGAATTGTATGATAAAAAATTCAAAAGAAATAGAAAAAATGAGGCTTGCCGGCAGTTTGGCCTCGAAAGTCCTTGTTATGATCGAGGAATATGTAAAGCCAGGAGTGACTACACAGCAGCTAAACGATATTTGCCATGAATATATTGTCAATGAGCTTGCTTGTGTTCCAGCTCCTTTAAATTACAGAGGTTTCCCGAAATCAATTTGCACCTCTATAAATCATCAAGTTTGTCACGGTATTCCAAACGAGAGAGTATTGAAAAAAAAGGATATTGTTAATATCGATGTAACTGTTATCAAAGATGGATATCATGGTGACACAAGCAAGATGTTTTTTGTTGGTGAACCATCAATTCAAGCAAAAAGATTGGTTGATTTAACTTATGAAGCTTTAAAAATAGGAATTAATACTGTAAAACCCGGAGCAACTGTTGGTGATATCGGAAATAACATTCAAGAATTTGCTGAGAGAAATCATTTTTCTGTTGTAAGAGAATACTGTGGGCATGGAATAGGAAAAGATTTTCACGAGGAGCCTCAAATTCTTCACTATGGAAATAAAGGCGAAGGAATTGAATTAAAAGAAGGCATGACTTTCACAATCGAACCAATGATTAACTTTGGCAAAAGAGAAGTTAAGCTCTTACCAGATAAATGGACAGTGGTAACTAAAGACCACAGTCTGTCTGCGCAATGGGAACACACCATTCTTGTAACAAAGAAAGGCTATGAGGTTCTAACAATTAGACCTGGTGAAAAGATATAAACATGAAAGACAACTTATTAAGAAATTTTTCTTTCCAGCATAATAAAAGAAATGTTATTAACGATTTTATTTATAATGAATTTAAAAATAATAAAAACATAAAATCGCTTGTAAAAAATAAATCAAATATAATCGATAAACTTATCAAAAAAGCTTGGAAAAATAATAATCTAAATGGAGAAAATATTTGCCTTGTTGCTGTTGGGGGTTACGGAAGAGCAGAATTATTCCCATTTTCTGATATTGATATACTTATTTTAGTCAAAGATTATGAAGATACTAATACTCTAAAAAACATCGAAAAATTTATTGCCGATATATGGCACTTTAAAACTCTTGTAGGTCATGCAGTAAGAACAATACAAGAATGTTCAAGAGCAATGAATTCAGATATAACAATATATACTGGATTACTTGAAAGTAGATGTGTTTGTGGAAGTAGAAAAATGTACAAAGAGTTATCACGGATAATATATAAAGATTCAAGTTGGTCAAATGAAAACTTTCTTAAAGCTAAAAAAGTTGAACAAGAGCAAAGATACTGGAAATATTCAAATACTGGGTATCTTCTAGAGCCAGATATTAAAGAGGGCCCAGGTGGCTTTAGAGATTTCCAAACTCTCATGTGGATTACAAAGAAGTATTTCAAAACAAATTCTTTAAATGACTTATATAAATTGAAAATTATTTCAAAGGAAGAACGTTTATTATTATTAAGATCATACAGATTTTTATCAAAAGCTCGTTTCTTTCTTCATTTCATTAATGATAAGCCAGAGGAAAGACTTTTTTTTTCAAATCAAAAGAAACTTGCAGAATTTTTTGGTTACTCATGTGAAACAAATAAAGGTGTAGAAAGATTCATGCAAGAATTTTATAAGCAGATCACTTTGATAAGGCAACTAAATGAAATACTAATAAAACATATAGAGGATATAGATAATAAAAATTATTTAAAAAGTGATTTTTCAAAAATTAAGGAAGAATTTATTATTAAAAATAATAACATTTATGTAAAAAACAAAGAGTTTTTTATAAATGATCCAACAAAAATTTTTGAAATTTTTCTCTTAAAAGATAAAAAAGGTGATAACTATGAAATTTCAGCCGATACAATTAGACATATTCGAGAAAGCTTGTACCTGATCGATAATAATTTTAGAAATAAGAAGAAAAATAGGGAAATATTTATCAGCATATTTTACCAAAAAACTGGAGTAACAAGATGTTTAAGAAAAATGAATGATTATGGTGTTCTTGCTGCATATCTTAAGCCGTTCTCAAAAGTTGTTGGTATGATGCAATTTGATTTATTTCATATTTACACTGTCGATGAACATACTTTATCCGTGTTATCAAATGTAAGATACATGAGTTCAGATCATTGCATGGATAAGCGCCCTTTTGTTTTTGAAATTTTTAAAAAAGTTCCATCTCCAGAAATATTGTATTTAGGCGCATTATTTCATGACATAGGTAAAGGGAAAAATAAGGACCATTCAAAAGTTGGGTCGACAGAATCTCTAAAGTTTTGTGAGAAACATGGAATGAGTAAATATCAAGCCCAAATGGTTAGTTGGCTTGTTGAAAATCATTTAATAATGTCATTAACAATTCAGAAAAAAGATATTAGTGATTTAGATGTTATAAAAGATTTCGCAAGCATTGTAAAAACACAAGAAAGACTCGATTACCTGTACCTATTAACAATCGCAGATATTAGGGGAACGAACCCTGAATTGTACACTGATTGGAAAGATTCTTTGTTAAAGGAACTTTATTTAGCTTGTAAGGCATATTTTAGAAGAAATATTTTTGAAGTTAAAAAGCCTGATAGATATATGAGAAATTTAAAAAGCTCCGTTCAAAAATTTTTATCGAAAAAAGTTAACAAAAAAGATTTTGACAATATATGGTCTTTTTTAAACACAGATTATCTCAGGAGACACAATGACGATGAAGTTGCATGGCATATTGAGCTTATTAATAGATCTTCGCCAAAAAATGCTGTATCTATTAGGGAAAGTGAATTTAAAGGATGTACAGAATTATCTATTTATCAAAATAAAAGGAAGAACATTTTTACTTATATTGCAAATATTATTAATAATTTAAATATAAATATTGTTGATGCTAGAGTAATAACTCTTAAAGACAACCAAGCCATTGATACTTATTTACTTCTTGATAAAAATGGAAGTTTCATTAAGGACAAACATACTTTAAAATTTTTAGAAGAAAAGATTGAGGATCTAATTAATAAAGAAGAATATCAAATGAAAAAAATTACCAAAAGGCCTACTGAAAATATCTCTAGTTTTAAAAAATTTGTAAATATTAGTATATCAAAAAAAATGACTGATCTTCTTATTGAAATTAGCACATTAGATCATCCAGGACTTTTATCAAAAATATGTGAATCATTTGATAGTTGCGATTTAATGGTAAAAGATGCGAAAATATCAACTCTGGGTGAGGAGGCTAATGACATATTCGTAGTTTTCCCATTTGAAAAGAATAAAGATTTTTCTTCAAAAAATATTGATGAATTAAAAAGTAAAATAAAATTGAAAATATCTGAACTATATTAATAAACCAAAGAGGTCTTATGACAAAAAAAATTATCGAAGATGGTTATGAAGATTTAAATAATTCTAAAGACATATCAGAGAATGAGAAATTGATTAATGCAGTCAAAGAAACTATTGCTGATCTTGATAAAGGTAAAATTAGGGTCGCTGAAAAAGGACAAAATGGCTGGGTTGTCAATGATTGGATTAAAAAAGCTATTTTATTATATTTTTCATTAACAGATAATACAAAAATTGAGGGTGGGATTTCAGATTTTTACGATAAAGTTCCTCTAAAGTATAATAACCTTTCAGAAGAGCAAGCTCGTGCAAATAAGGTCAGGATTGTGCCTAGGGCAACTGCAAGATTTGGCTCATATCAAGCTCCAGGAGTAATTTTAATGCCCTCTTATGTCAATATTGGTGCATATGTTGATGAGTATACTATGGTAGATACTTGGGCTACAGTTGGTTCATGCGCTCAAATAGGAAAACATGTACATTTGTCTGGAGGAGTTGGGATAGGAGGTGTCTTAGAGCCTCTACAGGCAACTCCAACAATAATTGAAGATAATTGTTTTATCGGGGCTCGATCAGAAATCGTTGAAGGCGTTATTGTTGAGAAAGGATCTGTAATATCCATGGGGGTTTATATTGGCAAAAGCACAAGGATATTTGATCGTACAACAGGCGAAGTTTCTTATGGGGTAGTGCCAGCTGGATCCGTCGTAGTGTCTGGAAACTTGCCATCTAAAGATGGAAAATACAGTATGTATGCGGCAATCATCGTAAAAAAAGTTGATGAAAAAACTCTTTCAAAAGTTGGCATAAACAATATATTGAGGGATTTAGATTAAATGAATGAAAAAGCTAAAGTTATTGATATTGCTTCTCAATTAATTCAAAAAAAATCTGTGACGCCAGATGATGATGGCTGTCAAGAATATATTAAAGAAGAGTTAGAAGATTTTAATTTTGAATGTGTAAATTTAAATTTAGAAAATGTTTCTAATCTTTGGTTAAAACGAGGAGATAAAAAACCCCTAATTGTTTTTGCTGGACACACTGACGTTGTTCCCCCAGGAAATCTTGAAGAGTGGAAAACAAATCCGTTCGAGCCAGTAATTAAAGATAACATCCTTTACGGTAGAGGTGCATCAGATATGAAGTCGAGTATTGCAGCAATGGTTTCTGCCACACAAAAGTTTATTGTGGAGAACCCAAAACATAATGGCTCTATTGGATTCTTGTTGACAAGCGATGAAGAAGGTCCTGCAAAATATGGTACAAAAAAAGTTATAGAAAAATTCAAAGAAGAACAAATGTCTATCGATTATTGTATTGTTGGTGAACCAACTAGCAATAAAATATTTGGCGATACTATAAAAAATGGTCGTAGGGGCTCGATTACAGGAAATTTAAAGATATTTGGTGTTCAAGGTCATATAGCATATCCAGAACTTGCAAAGAACCCAATACATTTGGCAGGAAAATTAATTGATATTTTAAATACATTCAAATGGGATGAAGGAAATAAATATTTTCCTCCAACTTCCTTTCAAATATCCTCAATTTCTTCAGATAAAGTAGCATCAAATATGATACCAAGTTGGACAAATTTAGTTTTTAATTTAAGATTTTCTAATGAATTAACTCAGCATTCAATAAAGGATATTTTTGAAAAAATTCTTACTAAAAATAACCTTAATTACTCAATTGAGTGGAATTGCTCTGCCGAACCTTTTATTACCAAAGAAGGTGATCTTACAAAAGTATTGCAAAAGGTTATTGAAAATAAAATAAAAGTTAAAGCGAATTTATCAACTACCGGTGGGACATCTGATGCCAGATTTATATCAACTCATGCTAATGAAACAATAGAGTTTGGTCCGTTGAACAGCTCTGCCCATAAAATTAACGAGAATATTAAAATAGATGACTTAATTAAGTTAGAAGATATCTATTACGGCGTTCTTTGCGAACTACTTCTGTAAATCTGTATTGCAATTCGAGCAAAATTCTTTCCAATGTTCTTTATCAGAGCTTTTCATGTGTTCAAATATTTCATCTAAAAGTTCATCATATTTTTTTTGAGAAACTGAACTCGTTATCAAAAGATATCTTAAATAAATAAAATACGTATTTATTACATCGGTCTCACAATAATTTCTAATTTCTTCTATATTGCCATTTAAAAAATATTCAGTGACTTTGCTACCATCAATTCCAAACTTTCCAGCGGCTCCTATAAGTTGCGCAATATCAGTCAGGGGGGCGCCCTTGTTGTAACCTGATAGAATTGGCATTAAATCCAAATGCCTGTCATGATATCTGTTATGATAATTATTCCATTTAAAATCTTTATCATCCTCGCCTTTATCCCAGTATTTTAATGAGGATACTTTGTTAAAAAGAGCTCGATAATGAATTACTGGTGCGTCAAAGCCTTTCCCATTCCAACTGACTAGTTGTGGTTGATACCTGTCTATACCATCAAAAAATTGTTTCAAAATTTCTTTCTCAGAGCTATTTTTGTCGCCAAGAGTTAGAAGAGATAGTTTCTGATCAGTTTTATGTAGAACTGATATTGCGACAATTTTATGCAAATGTAACGGTTGAAACATTGATCCTGATTTCTGAAATTGGCTATGCTCCATTGCTTTAATTATTTCCTTGTCATTTAAATTTTTTAGATTTAAAACTTTTGCGCCGGCTTCAGTATCAGGTACTGTTTCGATGTCAAATACCAGAATATTCATTTGTTAAATATTCCTGTTGAAATATATCTATCGCCACGATCACATATTATTGAAACTATCAGGGCATTTTTTGTTTTCTTTGCAACTTCTAATGCAACATATGTTGTGCCGCCGGATGATGGTCCAGAAAATATTCCCTCTTTTTCAGCAAGATCTCGAGCGGTATTTTCTGCTTGCTCTTGTGAAATATAAATAATCTCATCAATATTTTCATCGCTATAAATTTTTGGTATATATTCTTTTGGCCACTTTCTTATTCCAGGAATCGAGCTCTTCTCATCTGGCTGGACGCCAATTATAACTATATTTGGATTCATTGATTTTAAATATTTTGATGTGCCAACGATTGTTCCTGTCGTACCCATAGATGCGATAAAGTGAGTAACCTTACCTTCAGTATCTCTCCATATTTCAGGGCCAGTGGAATTGAAATGAGCGTTTACATTATCAAGGTTTGAAAACTGGTTAAGAACTAATCCTCTTTTTTCTTTCTCCATTTTAAGCGCTAGATCTCGAGCGCCCTCCATACCATCAGCTTCTGAGACAAGTATAATTTCTGCTCCGTAAGCTATCATTGAAGCACGTCTCTCCAGACTCATATTGTCAGGCATTATTAATATTAATTTATAACCTTTGATCGCACATACCATTGCTAAAGCAATTCCAGTATTACCACTTGTAGCTTCAATAATAGTATCCCCAGGTTTAATTTTTCCTTTTTTTTCTGCGCCCTCAATCATATTCATCGCAGCTCTATCTTTAACTGAACCAGCAGGGTTATCACCTTCAAGTTTCACGAGAATTTGATTTTCAGTTTTATTAAGTCGTTGAATTCTAACGAGAGGTGTATTTCCAATTAAAGAGTTTATTGTCTTATATTTCATAATTATTCTGAAATTATCAATGCGTTCGCGACTGCGTATTTTTTTTCATCTGATAATGAAATATGAATTTCTTTTTTTTCAGTCATATTGAGTTTCTTTATATTATTTATATTTACAAATGGTTTTCCATTAAGGTCATTTTTAATCTCTATATTTTTAAGAATTGATCCATTCTTTATACCAACTCCAAGAGCCTTGCCTACAGCTTCTTTTGCAGCAAATCTTTTTGCCAAAAAAGAAATCTTATTTTTATTTTTATAAAAGTTTCTAAGCTCACTATTGCTTAGAATTTTCCTAGCAAATCTTTCTCCATATCTCGAGTATGTTTCTTTTATTCTCTGAATCTCAACAATATCTATTCCGACGCCAAAAATATTCATTTACGCATTCTCAATCAAATTTTTCATTTTCTTTATGGCCTCTGATAATCCTAAAAATATTGATTCAGCAATTATAGAATGGCCGATGTTTAATTCATTTAGGCTGCCAATTCTAGCAATTTCTTGCACATTAGTATAATCAAGTCCATGCCCTGCATTAGCAACCAATGAAATCTCCTTTGCATAATCAGCTGCGGAAGTGATCTCATTTAAAAAATGATTTTTTTTATCACCAGAAGCCTCAGCATAGCTTCCAGTATGCAATTCTACAGCGCTAACTCCGAGTTCTTTCGCAAGATCTATAGTTTCGATATCAGGCTCAATAAATAAAGAAATTTTCGCTTTCGATTTTTTTAAATTCGAAATTGAGGTCTTTAATTTATCAAAATTTCTACTAACATTTAAGCCTCCCTCTGTAGTAAGCTCTTGTCTTTTTTCTGGAACAATACAAATGAAATCTGGCTGTACTTGATTTGCAATTTCACACATTTCATCGGTCGCAGCCATCTCAAGATTTAATTTTGTATTTATATTTTTCTTTGCTATTTTTATATCCTCAAATTGAATATGTCTTCTATCTTCTCTAAGGTGCATTGTAATACTGTCAGCACCACTGCTCTCTGAAATCTTAATTGCTGTCAGCATGTCAGGATAAGGGGTATATCTTTGCTGTCTTATAGTCGCTACATGATCTAAATTTACACCAAGCTTTATCATAATTTACCTAATAATCGAATTTAGTGAATTGTAATATTTCTCTTGTCTTAATTTTTTTTGGACGTATATAATAATCTATTAATCTTTTCATTAATAGTCTTGATTCCCTTAAAGTTTTCTTGTTATATGAAAATTTTCCAGATAAGGCCAAAAATGTTTCACCAGAATAACACTCATTTTCATTTGAATTAATCTTTGGTCCTTGTTCTGGAATATAGAGATATTTTAAATTTTTATCTATTTCTTTACCATTTATATCTGATTCAAAATTTAAATAGTTACCAGCTAAGCTTAAAAGTCCTATTTCATAATTATTTAAGGTAATCAAAAAATGCTTGGACACTTGAAGCTCATTTAGTGATAAAAAATAATGCTCATAAAGTTTTTCAATTTGATAATCATTTTTTATTAAATAGTACATTAATTCATTAAAGTACATTCCAATTACATAATATTTTTTGTCTAATATATTTTCTGAGTTTATTTCAAAGCTCCGCAAAAACTTAACATCTCCTTTGCCAGACCAGCTTACTTTATATGATGTAAACAATTCTAACTGAAAGTTTTTTTTGTTTGTTTTGATACCTTTGTGTATTAATGTAATCTTTCCATAATCTTTGGCTATTGCATCATAAAGATTGCTTGATTCTCTATATGCTGATATTTTAATAATATATATTTCAGAATTATTCATTATTAGTCGTATGAGTTTAGAAAATACTCGGATTCTTTCCATTTTGGGTCATACTTTACAAATATTTTTAGAAATACTTTTTTGTTCAATAATTTTTCTGAGTAAATTCTTGCCGCTTTGCTTATCTTCACAAGCATTGAGCCATTCTTTCCAACAACAATACTTAAATGGCTTTTTTTTCTTAAATAAATAGTTGCAGCGATTGAAATTAATTTTCTGCTTTCTTCGTATTTATTTATCTCAACATGAAGAGAGTATGGTATTTCTTCAGACAAGTATCTTATACATGCCTCCCTAATGTACTCTGCTGTAAAAAATTCAATTGGCCTCTTGTTGAAAAGGCTTTCAATCGGATTTTTCTTACTTTTTGACAGAGATTTTTTAATAATCTTTTTCAATATATCAATATTTTTTGAGCTCTTTGAACTAACTGGAATTATTTCATCGTAATAATCTGATATTTCACTTGGTATTTTTGATAAGATATCCATTAATCTATTTTTATCTCTAATTAAATCAATTTTATTGAGTACAAGAATTTTAGGTAATTCTAAATTTTTAATATTCTCAAGAACTTTTATATCGTCTTTATTAATTTGGTTATATTTTACTAGGTGCAAAATAAGATTTGATTGATATATAGCGGATAAAGCATTCTTATTTAGAACTCTGTTAAAATTTTTCTTTATATTAAAATTTAGGCCAGGAGTATCAATAAACTGGTATTTTGCATTTTCCTCTTCCAATACTCCATCAATCGTATGTCTTGTTGTCTGTGGTTTTCTTGTTGCTCCAGCTAAATGCTTTTGAACAAGTAAATTAAATAAAGTGGATTTTCCAACATTCGGCTTGCCAACAATAGAAATATTTCCGCCTATCATTATGATTTAATGTCCATATTATTAATTTTGTCTAATGCTCTTGATGCAGCCTCTTGTTGTGATTTTCTTTTACTGGAGCCAACACCTTCCTCGTAAATGTTGTACTTTGAAATTTTACATATTGTTTTAAAATTAATTTCATTTTTTAATACCAATTCCTCTGTATCATATTTGGGGAGGTCACAGTTTTGTGACTGGAGTAATTCTTGTAGCTTAGTTTTTGAATCTTTGAGATCATCATCGAGAGGAAGTTTCTCTAGATAATTTTTAAAAATATTGTTAATAAATTTTTTGGTCTCGTCATAGCCATCAACAATATAAACGACTGCAATAAGAGCCTCAAGCGCATCTGAAATAATAGAATCTCTTTTATTACCGCCACTTTTTTTTTCACCTTCGCCAAGAATAATTTTTTTTCCAATGTTAAAGTCTTTAGCAATTTTGCTTAACGTTTCTTTTCTGACAAGGTATGATCTTTTTCTACTGAGCGAACCTTCGTCATCAGCTGGATATTTGTTAAACAAGAATTCTGCAATAATAAAGCCTAAAATAGCATCGCCAAAAAATTCGAGAAGTTCATTGTTTTTATTACTTGCGCTTCTATGTGTGAGTGAATTTAAATACAACTGAGAACTCAAAACTTTTGGAGATAGTAATTTTTCTATGTCTTTAGTCATTTTTAAAATTAATTAATTGAATCACCAATTCTGTCTAATTTTATACTAAATTTGTTACTATCAAAACTTAACCATATCAAAAAGGCTCTGCCAACTAGGTTTTTTTCTGGAACAAAACCCCAGTATCGACTATCGCTGCTATGATCTCTATTATCTCCCATCACAAAGTATTTCCCTTCAGGCACAATAAATTTTTCGTCATTAGGTGGACTCATATTATCGTTTAGGGTTGAATAAATTTTTTTTGTATTATTTTCGAAAAAAATATCAATTTCAGGCCTTGAAAATTCACTAAGATAGTCATGCTCAACTGTTAAAATTTTCTTGTGCTCAAAATTGTTAACAAAAATGGTCTTATTTTTATATGAGATACTATCACCTGGTAACCCAATAATACGTTTTATAAAATTTATTTTTTCATTACCTGGGTATCTAAAAACAACTACGTCACCTCTTTTTGGACTTGATATGTCAAAAATTTTTGTCTTGGTTATTGGAAGCCTAATACCATAGGTAAACTTATTTACAAGAATGTAATCACCAATAAGAAGCGTGGGCAACATTGAGCCTGAAGGTATTCTGAATGGCTCGGCCAAGAAAGATCTTAAAAAAAGTACAATTAATAGTATTGGCAGAAATGATTTTGCTTGATAAGTAAGCCAATTCAAAATCTTGCCATCTTTTTTATATCCTTTTTTACTAATTAATATTAAAAGAAAACTAATAAAAATTAATAAAACTAATATAAATTCCAAGTCTATGCTGTTCACCTAAATATTTGTATTTTTTATAAAGTTAGTCTTTTTTTAGAACTGCCAGAACGTCCTCAAGCTCTGAGACAAGCTGGTGTACTAGTTGAGATGATAAAGAATTATCATTATTTGCATCCTCTCCAGATAATTTTTTTCTTGCACCCTCAATCGTATATCCCTGTTCGTAAAGAAGACTTCTAATTTGCCTTATTAATAAAACATCATGTCTTTGATAATATCTTCTATTTCCTCTCCTTTTTACTGGAGATAACATAGGAAATTCTTGCTCCCAATATCTTAGTACATGAGATTTAACATCACATAATTCGCTCACTTCTCCGATGGTGAAGTATCTTTTACTTGGTATGGATTCGTTATTCGTTACTAATTGCATTATTCTCGACTCTTGCTTTTAGTTTTTGACCTGCCCTAAAGGTAACAACTCTCCTTGAGCTAATCATTACATCTTCACCGGTCTTCGGATTTCTTCCTGGTCTAGCTTTTTTGTCCCTCAAAATGAAATTTCCAAAACCAGAAATCTTTACATCGAGTCCAGACACCAATATTTCTGAAATCTCAGAGAAAAATATTTCTACAAACTCTTTTGCCTCTCTTTTATTCAAGCCTAATTCTTCATAGAGCTGTTCAGCAATGTCTGCTTTGGTTAATGCCATTTTTTTTCCGTGTAAAAAGGTTATTTTCTTAGTTCAATATCGAAATGATTCTTTAACTCAAACAATATTCTCTCGATATTTTTATCTGCTTCCTCATGAGTTAAGGTTTTGTTCTCATCTTGAAAAATAAAACCTATGCCTAAACTTTTTTTTCCTTTTGGAACATTTTTTCCATCATATAAATCAAAGAGTAATATTTTTTTTAGCGAATGTACATTAATTTCTTCTACTAATTTTGATATTTTGTTATAACTTACAGTATCGTCAATAAAAAAGGATAAGTCTCTCCTTATATATGGAAATTTTGAATAGTTTTTATAACTTTCAGGTGGGTTATTTTTTATTTTTTTAGTTAAATCGTCTAAACAAACAGATAGAAAGATATAATCTCTTTTACCCTTCGTAATTGAGGAAATTTCGTATGAAAAATCATTTTTTTCAAGCCCAAACAATCGAGATAAATCTTCGATAATTGTTGTCATATCATATTTATCAAATTTTCTCTTTTCAGCGTCCCAATTTTCCTCATTTTTTTTACCACTTACAACACAAGTAAGAATATTTTCTTCTTTTTTGCCAAAAACTGTACTTATTTCAAAAAAGCGATATGAGTCCTTGGGATTTACATTGAAATTATGCTCAATATTTTTGATTAAGGAAGATGATATATTGCTTCTTAGCTTATTTTGCTCAATACTCATAAAATTTGAAATTCTCTTATGCTCTTTGAATGGATCATTTTTCCAATCAAAATATTCATAAGGATCATCGTTTGTAAAAGAATAATTTATGCACTCTGAAAAATTGTTTTTATATAAGTAATCCTTAACTTGTCTTGATATATTGTTTGGCAAATATTCGGAATCCGGTTTTAAATCTATTTTTTCAGAAACTATTGGTATATTGTCATAACCATAAAGTCTCGCAACTTCTTCAACATAGTCTGCATGTATTTCTAAGTCATACCTGAAGCTCGGATTTATTATTTTATTATTTTTTTTATCAAAATTTCCTCCTAAAGATATCAAAATATTTTCAATCTCGGCGTCAGCAATCTCAAAGCCAAGAGCTTGTCTTATTTTCTCAAAACTTATATCTACCTCTTTTGCCTTTGGTAAAAATTCCTCACTTTCAAATAAACCAATCTCTGAGAAATTACATATTTGGTTGGAGAATATAATATTACTTAATTCTTTTTGTGCTCTTTTTGGCAGATTATAATCAACTCCTCTTTCAAATCTTTGTGAGGACTCAGTTTGCAACTTTAATGATCTTGCCTTATTTGCAACTAATCCTGGTGGGAAAAAAGCACTCTCGATCAAGATATTTTTTGTCGATGAACTAACAGCACAATGCTCTGCCCCAATAATTCCAGCTAAAGAAATTATTTGATCTTTATCGCATATAACAATATTTCCTTGATCAAGTTTATAATTCTTTCCGTCTAGCGCAACGAACTCTTCATTTTTTTTCGATAATCGGATTGATATCTGATTGCTAATTTTATCGAGGTCATATGCATGCATCGGTTGGCCTAAATCGATATTAATATAGTTTAAGATGTCGACAATTGGGTGAACTAAGCCTATCCCAACATCTTGAAGTTTTCTCGCAATATTTTCTGGTGTTTGTTTTTCTTCTGATAAATCTCTTAAAGTCATAAAAGTAAATCTTGGACATATCTCCTTATCAATTATATTTAGCTGTAAGTTTATATTTTCACATGTTGGCTTTGGGTCAATTTCTTTCTTTAATTTTTTTAAATTATATTTCTTGTTTATACAATTTAATTCTCTAGCAATTCCCATCACTGATAAACAGTCAGCTCTATTAGGTGTTAAATCAATATCAATTAAATAGTCGCTTGTTAGAGAAACTACTTCATCTACCTCTAATCCTGCCATTGTTAAATCGTTACAAAGATTCGTGATATTTTCTTTAATATCTATGTAATCCTCAAGCCAGCTTTTGGTTAATTTCATAACTTTGCTCTTTGAAACTGTTCTAAAAACCTTAAATCGTTTTCATAAAATAATCTTAAATCAGATATCTCTAATTTCAACATAGCAAGTCGCTCAACTCCCAAGCCAAAAGCATAACCGCTATGTGTTGAAGAATCTATTTTTGCCATTTCTAAAACATTTGGATGAACCATTCCGCATCCAAGTATCTCTAACCAGCTTTTTTCTCCCTTACTGTTTATATACTCAATATCTACTTCCGCTGATGGTTCAGTGAAAGGGAAGTAAGATGGTCTAAACCTAATCTTCAAATCATCATTTTCAAAAAAATTTTTCAAAAAGGTATTTATTATTGATTTAAGGTTTGAAAAGGAAACATTTGTATCAATATATAGCCCTTCAATTTGATGGAACATTGGAGTATGAGTAATATCTGAATCTTTTCTATAAACTTTTCCTGGGGCGATTACCCTTATAGGTAAATTTTTCTCACGCATTGCTCTAATCTGGACAGACGAAGTATGTGTTCTTAGTAAATTGCCGTCCTCAAAATAAAATGTATCATGCATTGCTCTTGCAGGATGAGATTCTGGAATATTTAGAGCGGTAAAATTATGAAAATCATCCTCTATTTCTGGCCCCTCAACACACTCAAACTTTAAAGCTTGAAAAATTTCAATTGAGTAATTCATAATTTTTGTAATTGGATGCAGACTTCCAATAGAAGAGTTTCTTCCAGGCAAACTGATATCAAAATTATCATTTGTAGTTTTTGTTTTACTTGAAAGAGAAAGCTTTTTGTCCTCGAGAAAAGAAGTTAACTTTGCCTTTGCCTCATTTAAATATTTACCGAATTCTGCTTTTTGTTGTGAATCTAAGGCCGACAAAGATTTCATCAAAGAATTTATCTGACTCTTCTTACCCAAATAAAGTATTCTTGCTTTCTCAATTTCCCCGGAATTTTCACACTTTTCAATGGATTCGAATGCTTTTTTTAAAACTTTTTCTAAATCAGATTTTAGTTTCTCAACAGACATTATGCTGCTAACTGAGATTTTGCCTCTTTTGCAATTGCTGCAAAAGTCTCAATATCATTCATTGCTAAATCTGCAAGGATTTTTCTATCTATTTCAATTTCTGCCTTATTTAAACCATTAATCAAAGAGCTGTAGCTTAAGTCATACATCCTGGCCGCAGCATTTATTCTCACAATCCAAAGTGATCTAAAAGCTCTCTTTTTTTGCTTTCTGTCTCTATAAGCGTATTGACCAGCTTTAGTTACTGCTTGGGTCGCAACTCTATAAACGTTTTTCCTCGCGCCGTAATAACCTTTCGCTTTAGATTTGACTTTTTTGTGTTTTGCTCGAGCAGTTACGCCCCTTTTTACTCTTGACATGTCATTCTCCGTTTAACTGTATGGTAACAGTTTTTTTACTGATGGGGTATCGACTTTATCGACAATATCAGGAGATCTTAAACCACGTTTACGTTTCGTGCTTTTTTTTGTCAAAATGTGATTTAAATGTGATTTTTTACATTTAAACTTACCTGAAGAAGTTGATTTAAACCTTTTTGCGGCTCCTCTATTTGTTTTTAACTTGGGCATAAAATTTCCTTAATTTAATTTATTACTTTCTTGGTGCAATTACCATTACTATCTGTCTGCCCTCAAATTTTGGGCTTTGTTCAACTTCGGCAATATCTTCTAAATCTTTTTCAATTCTTTCGACTTGCTTCATACCAAGCTCCTTATGAGCTAACTCTCTTCCTCTAAAACGTATTGTTATTTTTGCCTTATCACCATCTGAAATAAATCTTCTTAAATTTGTTAACTTTGTCTGATAATCATTTTCTTCAGTACTGGGTCTAAGTTTAATTTCTTTTACTTGTTGTTGTTTTTGTTTCTTTTTTGCTTGCTGAGCTTTTTTATTTTGTTCAAACCTAAACTTTCCATAATTCATTACTTTACAAACCGGAGGCTTTGCATTTGGTGTAACTTCAACTAAATCAAGGTCAGCTTCCTTTGCTATTTCTAATGCATCATCAATTTTCACAACTCCTAGATTTTCGCCCTCAACGCCAATTAACCTTACTTCTGAGGTTTTAATGCTCTGGTTTAATCTTGTATATTTATCTGAACTAATCTTTTGTCTCCTAAGTAATTATTAATTATTTCGAAGTTTTCCTAAAAAATCATTTACACTGATTAGATTATGCTCAGTGCCATCATTCTCTCTTACTGAAATTTTACCGGCTGAAACTTCTTTGTCACCAATTATTACAATATAAGGAATTTTTGCAATAATTAGTTCACGAATTTTATATCCAATCTTTTCATTTCTCAAGTCAAGCGAGCAACGAAAACCATCTTTTTTTAGAGTTTCGTTAATTTTCTTTGCAAATTCAGCATGTTTATCGGTAATATTAGCCACAACAATCTGCTGAGGGCTTAGCCAAAGCGGTAATTTGCCACCGTAATGTTCAATTAATATGCCAATAAATCGTTCGATAGAACCAAGAATTGCTCTGTGAATCATTACAGGAATAGATTTATCTCCCTTCTCATCAACGTAAGAAGCATTTAATGAATTCGGCATGGAAAAGTCCAGTTGGATTGTGCCACATTGCCAAACTCTATCTAAAGAATCGGTCAAAGAGAATTCTATCTTTGGTCCATAAAATGCTCCTTCGCCCTCTTGTACAGAAAAAGATTTAACGCTCTCTGATAAAACGTCTTTTAAAATCTTTTCTGATTTGTCCCATAGAGACTCATTTCCAACTCGCTTCTCAGGTCTTGTTGAAAGCGCAATTGAAATATTTTCAAATCCAAAGTGCTTGTAAACCTTAAATGTCATTTCTATTAGATTAGAAATTTCTTTACTAAGTTGATTTTCGGTACAAAAAATATGTGCATCGTCTTGCACAAATTGTCTTGCTCTCATTAAGCCGTGCAGTGTTCCTGATGGTTCGTTTCGATGAACTAGACCAAATTCTGAAATTTTTATAGGTAAATCTTTATAACTTTTTAAACCTTGATTAAATATTTGTACGTGCGCTGGACAATTCATTGGTTTAATGGCGTAGTCTTTTTTTTCTGAGCTTGTTGTAAAAATCATATCACCAAACTTATCCCAATGGCCTGACTGTTCCCATAATTTTCTATCTAGTATTTGAGGTGTGTTCACTTCTAAATAATTATTTTTCAATGTGAATTCGCGAATGTAATCAATTAAAATGTTATAAATAGTCCATCCCTTGCTGTGCCAGAAAACCATTCCTGGGGCTTCTTCTTGGAAGTGAAACAAATCAAGTTGTTTACCTATTTTTCTATGATCATTTTTCTCGGCCGCTTCAACCTTTGCGATATACGATTCAAGTTCTTCTTTTGTGTCCCAAGCTGTGCCATAGATTCTTTGCAACATTTTATTATCAGAATTTCCTCGCCAATATGCTCCAGAAACTTTAGTCAATTTAAAATGTTTTAAAAATTTTGTGTTCGGCACGTGTGGTCCACGACACATATCTACATATTCTTCGTGAAAATATAAGGCTATTTCTTCGCCATCAGGTATTTCCTTGATGATTTCCTGCTTATAGGGCTCATTTCTTTTTGTAAAAACATCTAAAGCTTCTTTAGGGGTGACAACCTTCCTTACAACATTATAATTTTTTTTTGTTAACTCAATAATTTTCTTTTCAATTGCTGCAAGATCCTCAATACTAAATGTCTTTTCACAATCGATATCGTAGTAAAAGCCATTTTTAATAACTGGACCAATAGCCATTTTCGCTTCAGGATAAAGCTGCTTTATTGCATGGCCAATAAGATGGGCAAAAGAATGTCTTACAATCTCAACCCCTTCATCGTCTGTTTTTTTAACAATTTCTACTTTTATGCCATCTTTTATCTCAACGGATAAGTCTCTTAATTTACCATTTATTTTTCCCGCAACAGCTTCCTTAGCAAGGGAATTACTAATATTTTTTGCAACCTCAAATAAGGTTGTATTTACAGGGAATTCCTTTTCCTGACCATCTGGCAGTGTGATTTTTGGCATTCTAATATCTATTCATATAAAATTATTGGTAGGCACGATTGGGCTCGAACCAACGACCTCTACCATGTCAAGGTAGCGCTCTAACCAACTGAGCTACGCGCCTTTATAATAAATGTTAATATAACATTTTAATAATAATCATGCATAATAGAATAAATTAAAATTTGTAAAAATTATGAAATTAATCGTTAAATATACATCTCTATTGATAGTACTAAGTTTAATTTGCTTTCCTTCGAAAGCAGATAACTTTGAAAACGAAGATCCAGTTTACCATGTAGTTTTAATTTGGTTGAAAACTTACAGAAACGAAATGAGAATTAATAAAATTATCAACGCAAGTAAGGAATTAAAAAATATTCCTGGTGTTTTAGAAGTTTCTACAGGAAAGGTTCTGAGAAGTGCTAGAGTAATTGTTGATGACACTTTTGACGTAAGTATTATTATTAAATTTGCATCAAAAGAATATTTAAAAGATTATTTAGTTCATCCGATTCATGTCAAGATTGCAAACGAAGTAATCAAACCTTTAGCAAATAAAATTACTGTTTACGATACAATAATTCAAGAATAAGGAAAAAGATGGAACTAATTTTTCATAAATCTGAAAAGTATATCGAAGAAGATATATTTTACTATATTAGTGATCAAAGAGATAAACACTCTATGATAAAACCTAAGAAAGAGAATTTAATCAGCATGACCGTTGATTCTAATACTCTTGCTATTCCAAATAAAAACGAAATTGTAAATGTCTTTTATCCGTTTAAAAAAAATAGTATTGACAAAATATATATTGGTCTAAGCTTTCCTCTTTTCTCAAATAATTGGGCGGCTTCATATCTAAGGTACCTTCTCAAAGTTATAAAGAAAGATGGCTCTATTATTCTGCCAGTTTATCCTGAGGAGCAGGCTGACGAGAAAGGCATGTGGTCTAGAAGTTTTTTGGAAAATATATTTACTAGCAGAACAGGTTGGACTGGCCGAAATAATGTTTGGGCAGAAAATGACGGCGTGATGTCAATGAGAATTGGTAAAAAATTTCCAAAAAAACCTGATAGTACTCTTAATTATTATTTAGATGAAATTTCAAATCAATTTTATCGATCCCAACTCAATGGAAAAAATATTGAAAATATAGACACTATTAAAACTATTTGGTCTACAAGTAAATTAAGCCCTATTCTAGAAAAAATTATTTTAGAAAAATATCAAAAGAAAAAAGTGGTTTATGCAGACATATGTGAAAACCCATCTTTAGCTTATGAGGTTAGTGTTAGTGACTATATATCTATAAAAAAAACTATAATTTGTTCTGATAATACTTTGCTATGCAATGATTTTGCTAACTATTTTTCATACAGAAATAAAAATGAGTTTCTTAATTTAAGTATTTCAGAATTAGAAAAGTTAACCGTTCATAACCCAGATATAGTATCAATCATAAACAATAAAAGTGACCATAGTTACTTACAAAAAATTCAAGACTTACTACCAGAAGCTACTATTATTTTCTATGGAGAATCTAATATCATAGAGCCTTTAAAAAAAGACTATGACTTATGTATTTATTCCTCAATTGTTGCAACGAAGTTAGAAGCTGGAAAGACTATTAATCATTACTCTGATATTATTGAAGAGGAAATTAATTTAGAAAAAGACAATGATCTTAAGAAAATATATGTCTTGACACCAAAATAATATGGCAGAGAGAAAGTACTCCAGAAACCTATATAACCCCTTATCAGATAAGCCTTACAGACTGTCACGTTCAAGAATTGATAATTTTCAAAATTGCCCAAGATGTTTTTACATGCAGGAGAGGAAAGGTGTGAAAGCACCATCAGGTCCACAATTTAATTTGAATTTAGCTGTTGATAGTTTGTATAAAAATGAATTTGACTATTACAGAAAAGAGAAAAAATCTCATCCAATAATGATAAAAAATAAAATTGATTGTATTCCATATGAGCATGAAAGTTTGTCAGAATGGCGAAATGCTTTTAAAGGTATCAAGTTTCATGACGAAAAAACAAATTTTATAATTTTCGGAGGTATTGATGATATTTGGGTTAATAAAAATGAAGAGCTTCATATTGTGGATTATAAAGCAACCGCAAAGAACAACTTTAAACCAAATTTTGATACAGGTTGGGAAGTTTGCTATAAAAGGCAAATAGAAATTTATCAATGGCTTTTTAAGAAGAACGGTTTTAATGTCTCAAATATTGGTTACATTATTTATGCGAACGGGAGGGGTAACGAAAAAGAGTTTGGTGGTAACTTGACCTTTGAAGAATTTCTTTTCCCACTTGTTTGTGAGACTGATTGGGTAGATAAAATTGTAGATGAAATGTATGAGTGTCTAAATTCTGAAAACCTGCCAAAAACCGGTGGTGGCTGGAATGGTCAAGGGTGTGAACAATGTGCTTACAAAAAACAACTTTATAACATTTTCAAATCACACTCTTAAAAAAAAATTCTATACGAATACTGATATAAAATATGGGCTCCAAGCATAAATTAATATTGCTATAAAACCAATTTCAAATATCATAACCTTTTTAAAAAAAGCTGACTCAAAGTCAGATTCTGAAGAGGAAAATTTTACTATAACCATAACAATATCAAACATCAAAACCATTAAATAAATTGGAAAAGTTGCTGGTAAACCTAAAGTGAGAATAGTTTCTATTGATTCGTCCAATACAAGCTCTGTATCTTTATCTTGAACAAATATAAGAAATATAAATCCAAGTAAAATTAGTAAAAATCTTAACAATCCAATGTTTTTTATAAATGTATTGATATTCCTTTAACCTTTCATATAGTGTTTCATTAATACCTCTGCAACTTCAGGCCTTGCAAACTCTTTTGGTAAACTCTCTCCTTTTGATAACATTTCTCTAACTTTTGTGCCAGACAAAATTACAAAATCTTCTTTTGCATGATCTGTAACATCTCTCATCATTACAACTTTATTTAATTTTTTTGAATAAGCTGTGTGGTCAGCCTTAAAAATATTTATTAATAATGCATCTTTTGGTATTTGATCAAAAATTTCTTGTGCATCAAAGGCGCCATAAAAATCGCCTACTCCAGCGTGATCTCTCCCAACAATTAAATGGCTACAGCCACAGTTTTGCCTAAAAACCGCATGAAGGAGAGCCTCTCTTGGACCAGCATATAACATATCAAAACCGTACCCAGTTATCATCACATAATTTTTAGGGAAATAATGTTCGACCATAGTCCTGATTGCAGAATCTCTTACGTCAGCGGGAATATCTCCAGGTTTTAGTTTTCCTAAAAGCATATGTATTAAAATTCCGTCAGCATTTACTCTTTCCCCAGCCATTCGACATAACTCTTCATGAGCGCGATGCATTGGATTTCTTGTTTGAAATGCTACTACATTTTTCCAACCCTTAGATTCTATAGAAGATCGAATTTGCATTGCGGTTCTAAATGTATCTTTGAAATCAATTTCAAAATAACTAAAATTTAAAACACGAACACTTCCGCTTAATAATTTGTCGCCCTGCTCATAGAAAGTTTGAACTCCAGGATGTGAGGAGTCTTTTGTGCCATAAACTTTTTCTATTATGTTATCTATTTCTTTTGAGTCTAATTTTTCAATTTTATCAATTTTTTGAATTGCTAAAATATTATCGCCATCTAAATTTGGATCAACTAAAGCTATTTCTTCACCCTCTTTGAAATCAACTTTTTGATTTGTAAGATTTACAACCGGTGTGGGCCAAAACAATCCGTTCTTTAGTTTCATGTCATTCGCAACTGAAACAAGATCATCTTTATTCATAAATCCATCAAGTGGAGTAAAGTAGCCAGCTCCAAGCATTACTAAATTTGCTGCCGCGGCAGAAGTAACTTTTATTTTTTTCATTTCTGAAGCTGATTTTAGAAGCGACTCTTTTTCTTCGTCTGTGTTGACTATTCTTGGCATTAGCTCTTGTGAGCCATGTGGTTTTATCATTTTCCCCTCCAATACTTACTCTATATACCTTATTATAATTTCTTTATTACCTTCATTACGGTATGATTGGCATATATTAATATAATACTAAAAAAAACACACTTTAATTAAGATGAAAAATTTTATAGCCCCATCAATTTTGTCTGCAAACTTTGCAGAGCTTGGTAAAGAGGTCAATGACGTTATATTAGCAGGGGCTGATATAATTCATTTTGACGTCATGGATAATCATTATGTTCCAAATCTTACGGTTGGACCATTAGTTTGTAAATCACTGGTCGATTTTGGGGTAAAAAAACCTATCGATGTTCATTTAATGACAACACCTGTTGATGAACTAATAACGCAGTTTTGTGATGCTGGTGCTTCGATGATATCTTTCCACCCTGAGGCAACTCAGCACGTTGATAGAAGTATTGAACTTATTAAAAGTAAAAACTGCAAAGCTGGTATTGCTCTCAATCCTGCATCGCCACTATCTTTACTTGACCATATTTTGGATAAAATAGACTTCATATTAATTATGTCCGTAAATCCTGGTTATGGTGGACAAAAATTCATCGATAATTCACTTGATAAAATTAGAAAATGCAAGGAAATGATTGATAACTCAGGGTGTAATGTTGAAATTGAAGTTGACGGAGGGATTGGTATAAAAAATATAAAAACAATTCACGATGCTGGAGCGAACATATTCGTTGCTGGTTCAGCAATATTTAATACTGAAAATTATGAAGAAGCAATTTCAAAAATGAAGCAAGAGATTTCTGCTTAATCAACAAAATGCAAAAAGAAGAATTTATAAAACTTGCAAGTGAAGGAAATACCAGAATATCAGTAAATAAAATCATAGAAAATTTTCACGCAAGCCCTCTCGATACATATAAAAAAATAAAAGATCAAAATTCGTTTTTATTTGAGTCAGGCTCTCACAAAGGTAAATGGAGCAGATATTCAATCATTGGAACGTGCTCGGATGAAACAATAAAAGTTTTCGGTAATGAAATCCATTATGTGAGCAAGAATGGAACAGAAAAATTCGAAACAGACAATCCCTTGAACTGGATTGAAAATTTTTATACTCAAAATAAAGTAAAAAATTTGCCCGAAGATTTACCATTTGCTGGTGGTTTAGTTGGTTATTTTGGCTATGAGACTATTCAATTTATAGAAAGTAAGTTAAAAATAGAAAAAAAAGATACTCTTGAAGTTCCAGATATTTTTTTATTTGTTTGTAATGAAATTATTATTTTTGATAACCAAGAAAACTGTGCTCATATTATTCTCAATGCTGAGACAAGTAAAGAAAACAGCTATGAAGAATCAATAGAAAGACTAAAAGAGCTTGAAGAAACTATAAATAGAGAAAAGCAAATTAGTGAAATTAAAGGAGCAGTTTTAAAAAACGAATTTACCTCATCGTTCAAAAAAGAGAATTTTTTAAATGCAGTAATAAAAACTAAAGAATATATTTCTGAAGGTGATGTTATGCAGGTTGTCCTATCCCAAAGGCTTTCAAAAAAGTTTGACGGTGAGCCCATTAGTATGTACGAAGCTTTAAGAAAACTTAATCCATCTCCATATATGTATTTTCTTGATATGGATGGATTTCAAATTATTGGATCTTCCCCAGAAATTCTTGTTAAGTTAGAAGATGATAAAGTTACGGTAAGGCCAATTGCAGGAACAAGGCCGAGGGGGGAAAGTGAGCAAAAAGATCAAAAAAATGAAAAAGATTTGTTAAGTGATCCTAAAGAGTTAGCAGAGCACTTAATGCTCATTGATCTAGGGAGGAATGATATTGGAAGAATCTCAAAAGTTGGAACTGTAAAACTTACCGAAAAAATGATAATTGAAAGATATTCTCATGTGATGCATATAGTTTCAAATGTAAATGGTATAGTTGCAGATAAAACAAGGCCATTAGATGTTTTAAGAGCAACCTTCCCTGCAGGAACCGTTTCAGGTGCTCCGAAAATAAGAGCAATGGAAATTATCAATGAGCTTGAACCTTTAAAAAGAGGAATATATTCTGGAGCAATCGGTTACTTGTCGTGGACTGGAGATTTAGATACAGCCTTATCGATTAGAACAGCAGTAATAAAAGATGGCTTTGTTCATGTTCAAGCAGGGGCTGGAATTGTCTACGACTCTGTTCCTGAAACAGAATGGGAGGAAACAATGAATAAGGCAATGGCGCTGTTAAAAGCATCAGAAATAGCAAATGCTAAAGAGGAAAATAAATGATTTTAATGATAGACAATTATGATTCATTTACATATAACATCGTCCAATATTTGGGTGAGCTAGGTTGTGATGTTAAAGTTGTAAGAAATGATATGATATCTTTAAAAGATATAGAAATTATGGAGCCAGAAAAAATAGTTATTTCTCCCGGGCCTTGCACGCCTAAGGAAGCAGGTATATCAATTAAAACCATTGACCATTTTCATAAAAAATTGCCAATACTTGGAATCTGTTTGGGACATCAAAGTATTGGAGCAGCTTTTGGAGGTAAAATCATTAAGGCAAAAAAAATTATGCACGGAAAAACCTCTAAAATTCACCATGATCAATCCTTCATTTTTAAAGATTTGCCTTCACCATACATAGCAACAAGATATCATTCATTAGTGATTGAAGAAGAAACGATACCAGATTGTTTAGAAGTTATTGCAAGAACACTTTCCGAAGATAAAAAAGACGATGAAATCATGGCAATTAGGCATAAAGATTATCATACTTATGGTGTACAATTTCATCCAGAATCAATCATGAGCGAGCATGGTCACCAAATTTTAAAAAATTTTCTTGATATTAAATGAATATAAATGAAGCTATAGAAAAAATTTCGTCGGGCGATAGTCTTAAGAAAGAAGAAATAAAAAAAGTATTTTTAAGCATTATGAATAATGAATGCAATGATGCTGAAATAATTTCATTTCTAATGACACTGAAAACTAAGGGTGAAAGTGTTGAAGAAATTACTGGGGCAGCAGAAGTTTTAAGAGAAATGTGCCACAAGTTGAATTTACCATCAGATAAACTTGTTGATACTTGCGGGACAGGTGGTGATGGTCAAAATACCTTTAACGTATCAACAGCTTCTGCAATAGTTGCATCTGCAGCTGGAGTTAAGATTGCAAAACACGGAAACAAATCTATTTCAAGTAAATCTGGTAGTGCTGATCTTTTAGAACATGCTGGAATAAATATAGATTTAAATGAGGAACAATCAAAAAAATGTTTTGAAGAACACGGCATTACTTTTATGTTTGCTCCGAAATACCATAAAGCTATGAAAAATGTTGCGAAAGTAAGACAATCTATTAAAACCAGAACAATTTTTAATGTTCTTGGGCCTTTATCTAACCCAGCAAATGCAAAATTTCAAATCCTCGGAGTATATGATAAAAAACTTGTTACGCCGATTGCAAAAGTTGCTCAAGAACTTGGCGTAAAGAAAGCATTGATTGTTCATTCAGAAGAGGGTTTAGACGAAATTTCTTGTGAGAAAAATACCTATGTAGCAGAAATAGATAATGGTGAAATAAAAGAATATAAAATAAATCCTAAAGATTTTGGGCTTGAACCATGTTCGCTTGAATCTCTCAAAGTAAAAAATGTAGAAGAAAGTTATAAAATTTTTATAGAAATGCTTGAAAATAAAAATAAAGAAGCGGTAAATATGATCTGTTTAAATGCAGGTGCAGCAATATATGTTAGTGGTATAAAAAAATCTCTTGAGGAAAGTATTTTATTTGCAAAAGAAATTATAGAATCAGGAGAAGGTTTAAAAAAATATAATGCAATTAAAAAGTCCATGCCCGAGAGAATTCAAACTCCAAAGATACTTGAAGAGATTTTAGAAAATAAAGCTAAAGAGGTTTCTGAAAGAAAAGTTAAAATACCTCTAGAAGATTTGGTAGAAATTGATTATATGAAATCTCTCAGAAGAAAGTTTAAACAAGCCTTGCTTCTAAAAATCGAGCAAAACAAAGCAGCAGTGATTGCTGAAATAAAAAGAGCCTCTCCCAGTTTAGGTGACATTAACATGAATATAATACCAGCTAAGGTCGCTTCAGATTTTGAAGAAATGGGCGCAGCATGTCTTTCCGTATTAACTGACGCAAAATATTTTAAGGGCTCAGGTGCAATTTTGGAAATGGCAAAAAAAGGATGTAACCTTCCAATTCTTAGAAAAGATTTCATTATAGATGAATATCAAATTGATGAATCAATTGTTATGGGGGCTGATTGCATTCTTTTAATAGCAGCAGCCCTTGATAAAAAAATAATGGAAAAACTTTATAAGGAGGCTAAACAAAGAAATTTAGATGTAATTGTTGAAGTGCATGACCATAATGAACTTGAAGCGGCTTTAGAAATCAATTGTGATATTATTGGAATTAATAATAGAAATCTGCATACGTTTGAAGTTGATTTAAATACTACAATTGACCTTATAAAATATATAAATAATGATCAACTTATTATTGCGGAGAGTGGAATACATTCAAGTAATGATGTAAAAATAATGAATGATTGCGGTATAAATGCCTTTTTGGTTGGTGAATCATTAATGACTGCCAAAGATCCAAAAAATAAATTTAAAGAAATATTTATAAATTAAATTGAAAATTGAGATTAAAAATTGTTGTCAATGCGGATCTAGTGAAATAGATTTTTCTGTCCCACAAGGTGACAACAAACCAAGATACATATGTCAAAGTTGTAAGTTTATTCACTATCAAAACCCTAACATTGTCGCAGGTTGCATTCTTGAGTGGGAAAACAAAATACTTCTTTGTAAAAGAGCAATTGAGCCTCGAATTAATTTTTGGACTTTACCAGCGGGTTTTTTAGAAAATGAGGAGCCTCTTGAAGTAGGTGCTGCAAGAGAGAGTGTAGAGGAGGCAAACGCATATTCCGATGATTTAAGAATATTCTCGATTTACAGTCTTATTCATATAAGTCAAATTTATATAATGTATTATGGGACTTTAAAAGATGGAAAACACAGCCCAGGCCCCGAAGAGTCTTTCGACACAAAATTATTCTCTCAAGATGAGATACCTTGGGATGATTTAGCATTTCCAATAATTACCGAAAATTTAAAATTGTTTTATGGTCAAGAATTAACAAATAAGCCGCATACAGGGGTTGTTGATAAAATAAATGACGAATACATAATAAAGCGTAATTAATGTCATGGATGTATCTGAACAAATCACTTTTTGCCCATATTGTGGAGAAAATATTACAATTCTTGTAGACGGAACCATTGATCAACAGGAATATGTTGAAGACTGTGAAGTGTGCTGTAGTCCAATTATAATAAATGTTGAAATAAGTCATAATGAAGATATTTTTATTAACACAAGAAAAGAAAATGAATAATTTAATATAGACATGGATCTTACATTCTTATTAGCAGTTGGCCCCCCTCTTTTAATAGTTGCTTATATTATTAAAGCTGACAGGTTTCCTGAACCGAAAGGCACATGCTTTCTGACTTTTGTTGCAGGCACTATTATTATCGTTCCGGCAGCAATTCTAAATGATAAATTAATTCCAGATGCTAGTTATGCTTACTTAGCAGGCTTTACAGAGGAAACTTTGAAATTTTTAACAATTTATTTTTATGTTAGTAGAAGCACAAACTTTGACGAGCCTATGGATGCGATTGTATATGGAACATTGGTCTCTTTAGGTTTTGCAACTTTCGAAAATCTCCAATATGTTTATTACTCTGGCGGATCTCCAGATGCGGTTGCCATCATAAGAGCATTTACTGCCATTCCTTTGCATGCTTGTTGTGGAATAATTATGGGCTATTACTTTGGTCTTTATATGTTTAAAAATAAAGACACATTAAATTTACTTAAATCTTTATTCTTTGCTATAGGTTTTCACGCAGTATATAACTACTTTGCAACACGAAATGTTTTCCTTATGATTGTTGTATTAATTATATTGATAAGCTTTGCAAGAAAATTACATAAAATATTACAAAAAGAACAATTATTATCTGAAAAATGAAAGTAATTACTGATTCAAATCCATGGGCGGATGCTCGAAAATAAATTAGTTGGCACAAGGTGGAGAATCTTTGACATACTCTTCTTTTTCTTTCCACTCATCCTTGGTAAATAGATGAAGTGATAGAGCATGTACTCCATTCTCTAATTCAAATTTTAAAAGTTCATTGATTCTTCTGTGTCGCTGGACTAATTTCACGTCTTTAAATTCATCAGAGACCAAAATAACTTTGAAATGCGAATCAGTGTTAGGCCCGCTATGCATATGACTTTCATTGATAACCTCAAGATGACTTAAATCAAAATTATCACTTAAAGTATGTTCAATTTTTTTTTCTACGCTCATTTATCAGTTCCGAAAAAATTCATGTAATTTTTGTAAGTTATATCACATATATGATCATAAGTTTGATTTCTGTGTTTTGCTAGCGTTTTTGCAATCTCAGTTAAATAAGCAGGTTTATTTAAGTGTTTCATCTCAGAAGTGATGTTTGACTCTTTTGACGATATGTAAGGAGATAAATATGGAGAATCAGTCTCAATGAGAAGCCTGTCATCAGGGATAATATTGATAAAATCTCTAAGATGCTTGCCTCGCCTATCATCACATATCCATCCGGTTAACCCGATATAAACACCAAGAGATAAGTAGTCTTCTAATGAATTTTTAGTTCCAGTAAAACAATGCACTACTACTTTCTTACAATCTTTTATGTTTTCACTGATTATTTTATACATCTGATGAAAGGCATCTCTTTCATGGACAAATAACGGTAGGCCTGACTCTTTTGCCAAATCAATATGTTTAGCAAATACCTCATGCTGTATCTCTGGAGGAGAAAAGTTTCGATTAAAATCTAGGCCACACTCACCTACAGCTCTAACGTTTTCAAATTCAATTAATTTTTGTAGTTTTGCATAGCTATCCTCTTTCCATTCTTTGGCGTTATGAGGATGGTATCCAACTGTTGAAACAAAATTATATTTTTTTGCAAGTCTTTGGCATTTCTCGCTCGATGATAAATCATTGCCAACCAATACCATTTTGGTGACATTTTTTTTATTAGCTTCATTAATAATAGCGTCTTCTTTTCCTGAAAAAACTTTATCAGTTAGATTTACGCAAATATCAACTAAATTATTATTCATGAAGTTATACTACAATTACAACTTTTTCTATCAATGGAATTAATTATGACTTGGCAGTTTGGACACAAATTTTTATAAGTAGGATTTAATTCTTTGTCTATAGTAATTCGATCATCAAATACGAAACACTCTCCATCCCAATATTTTCCATCTGTCTCTATCAAATAATTAATTATGCCGCCCTTCAACTGTTTAAAAGAGCTAATCCCATTTTCAGATAAAAAACCTTGAGCTTTTTCACATCTTATGCCACCGGTGCAAAACATTACAACTTCACCATCCAGATTTTTAAACTCATCAGATTTGTTGACAAAATCCTCAAACTTAAGAATATTAAGATTCTTTGAATTTTTAAAAGTGCCTATATTTATTTCATAATTATTTCTTGTATCTAATAAATGAATTTGTTGTCCATTATTAAGCATTTTTTCTAATTCCTTTGGCTCAACATAGTTCTTTTTAACTTGCGACAAGTTCTTAGTTTTCTGCTTGATACTAATAATTTCGGGCTTAATCTTTATTTTGAGTTTTTTAAAAGGTGGTTGTTTTGAATATGTGTGTTTAAAATGGATTCCAGAAAATATTTTATGATTATTGAAAAAATTTTCTACGCTGATTATTTTATTTTCAGGGCCAGCCAAATTAATATTTACACCTTCATTAGCTATATATATAGTTCCTAGTAATCCTTTATTATTAGAGCAAATGAGTTTTACTTCTTCGAATGTTTTATTCAGATCATCTATATTGATAAATTTATATCCGGTTGTGTTTAAGCAGCTTAAGTTACTAGAATTCATTAAAAGCCTTCCGTTGAGGTAAATAAGCCTACTCTTAAATCTTTTGCAGTGTAAATTTCTCTTCCGTCAACAGATACAATTCCGTCACCAATGCCCATAATTAATTTTCGCGTAATCAATCTTTTTACATGAATTTTGTAGGTTACCTTTTTTGCTGTTGGTAATATTTGTCCAGTAAATTTTACTTCTCCAACACCAAGCGCTCTTCCTTTTCCTGGATATTGAGCCCAGCCCAAGTAGAAACCAACTAGTTGCCACATAGCATCAAGTCCTAAACAACCTGGCATAACTGGATCATTAATAAAATGACAATCAAAAAACCACAAGTCTGGTTTAATGTCTAAAGATGCGTCAATAAAACCCTTATTGTATTCGCCTCCTGAGGAGCTAATCTCTGTAATTGTGTCGAACATCAACATTCCAGTATTTGGAAGCTGTGCGTTACCTTCGCCAAACATGTTTCCTTTTGCACACTCAAGAAGCTCGTCATGCTTATAAGATTTTTTTTGTTGTATCATTTAGGTTTGCTCCGGTTGTGCGTGGAGAATTACTGGTTTAAATTCAGTTAGAACTTTAATTCTGTCAAGAGCTAATCTAAGTTCTCCTATATTATTGACTGACGTAAACCCAGTTTCTCTAATTACATCTTGATATGATGACGCGGTATCTCCAAATATTATAATTTCATCGTCTTTTATAAGACTTCTAATTTTTCTTAATTCGTTTGGCAAAAACTGCTGATTGCCATTTGGGTCTACGACCACCATTAGCAAATCACATCTTCCTTGTTCATAGCTAAACAAAACCTCGTCTGCTGAAGTTGAAGTGCCCACATAAATTGGCATCCATTCAGAGTCTTCGCAAACAAGGCATAATCTTAGCATACTTAAATTATCATTATGTGAAATTGGTGAAATTATTAGTATCTTATTATTAAGAGGTTTTTTTACTTTGCTTGAATTAATTAAAAGAAAAGATTTCATTAATTCAACCACAAATTTTTCTTGAGATTGTCTAAACGATCCAAGTTTACACTCATCTCTTACGTGTTGAATTAAAGGAGCGAATAAGTCTTCGAGTAAAAAAACTGGACCAAGCTCCTTGTAAGCGATTTCAAAAAGTTGAATTAATTTTGTAGCATCTAATTCTCTTATGGCTTCAATTGATCCATCGAAGTGTTCCATTACAGATCCAGTGCTTGGTCTATTTGTCAAAGATGTTTTTACAATGGTAGCTGATTCATCTGACTCAATTAAATCTTCTAGGTTTTGTATATTTAATTTTGCTATATCACCAATTCTTCTGCCTCCACTTATAATTCTCTGAAGGAGCATTAATTTTTTTACATCGTTATCTGAATAAAGTCTTCTTCCATTAGAGCTTCTTGTTGGTTTTACTGCTTTATAACGACGCTCCCATGCCCTAATGACATCTGTGCTGAGGCCAGTTCTTCTAGATACTATTTGTATAGGGTGTTTTGTTTCACTCATTATTACTCTCTCTGTTATAATCAACTGTGTTGAAGTTTAGAAACCTACGGCTAAAGAGTGTACATAATATAAACATTGAACAAATTTCTATTGTTATACCTTTGTTCAACTATATGTCAACCTTCTGTTATAGATAATAGCTAAATTTTTGTCATTTGTAAAGTTATTGTCCATAACAATAGGTAAATAAAAATGTAAAAAAGTATTTTCTTTCTTTATAGGTTTGCTATACTGACTTGGTACTTTTCATTCATTCTGTAAGGAGGACGTAATGAAAAAATTTTTAATAAACGCTAGATACTATCTGGCACCACTATTGATCTTTGCATCGCTTTTCGGTGTGATCGCAGGTGGACCATGGGTATGGACAGGTGTATTTTTACTTGGTGTAGGTATCATCGTTGATACTATCACTCCTGCTCAAACTATGGGTGCTGGATTTGACGAAAATGGTGATACAAACGGAAATCCAACATTGTTAAACATAACAATGTATGCAATGTTAGCTGTATTCGTAATGATACAAATAGCAATCGCTTGGAGAATTTTTCAATACGTAAATGGTATTGAATATACAGGTGCAACAGCTTCATTCTTAGGAATGACTTATTACACAGGTATTACAGGAGCACAGTTAGTTGGTGCTGTCGTATCTTCAGGTATATTTGCAGGTATTGGAATCATCTATGGTCACGAACTTGCCCACACAAAAGGGTTCAGTTTCTTAATCGCTAGATGGATGATGGCATTAAGTGGATCAGCACATTTCTGTTACGCGCACGTATACAACCACCACTTAGAGTTAGGATGTGAAAACGATCCTGCAACAGCTCCAAGAGGAAGAAGTATATATGCACATTTACCTAAATCGCATTTTGGACAAAGTAAATTCCTATACACAATGGAAAAACAACGTCTAAAAAGATTAGGTGTGCCTTTCCTATCATGGCAAAACAGATGGATTAGAGGTTATGCAATGTCATTACCTACAATCGCACTATTCTGGTATGCAGGTGCATGGACAGGTATAGCATGTATGGCACTAATATGGTTAATTTCTAACTTTGAGCTAGAAGCATTAAACTACTTAGAGCACTACGGCTTGATCAGAGAAACTGGTTCGCCAATCGACTACAGACACAGCTGGGATAATTCAACATTATTCACAAGCTGGTTCTTCATCGAAATTGGTAGACAGGCTGATCATCACGACAGAGGTGAAACTCACTTCTGGGAGTTAGATGAAGTAGGAGCGCCAAACTGTGGTAATGGTTACTTTACATTATTCGCAATGGCTCTAATACCACCTTTATTCCACAAATACATGAATGAGCAATTAGCTAAGTGGGACGAAGAAGAAGCTTCAGAAGGCGAACTAAAAATCGCTGGCGAGATGAACAAGATCGCTGGTTATACTGGTTAACCTTAGAAGTTTATTTAGTTATATCAAAAACGCCCCCTAAAAAGGGCGTTTTTTTTATGAAATAGATATATAATAAAAAGAGATAATAACAAGGAAATAAATATGTTTAAAAGTCTGAGTGGTTCAAGAAAATTCTTATTAGTAATTCTATTAATGGTCGCAGTATTTTCTGCAGTATCAGCATACAATAAAGAGCCTTACACCGAAGGTATCTTTTGGCAAGTAAGCAAAGACGGTGAAGTCCTGGGTCATATATACGGAACAATCCATATGAATGACGAAAAGGTAACAAGAATTGATAAAAGTGTAATGAATATATTTGATAACTCTGTAGGTTATTCAATAGAAGCATTTCCAAGCAGTCATTTATGGAATCCCTATCATGGTTTTGAAAACATTAAAAAAAGAATGATGTTTAGTGGCGGAAAAACATTGGCAGATGTAGCAGGTGAAAAAACTGCAAAAGATGTTTTTCAAATACTAACAAAAAATGGTGTGAGCAAAGAATATGCTACAAAAATTAAACCATGGGCTGCAATGTTTAGTATATCTGCTAAATCAAAGCATACTGGCCCAATTGTTGACCATAAGCTTTTAGACTTAGCAAGCATTCAAGAAAAAGAGATTTATCAAATTGAATCTCCTGAGGAACTTCTTGCTGCTTTTTATGCAATGCCAATGGATTCTCAAGTAGCTTTGTTAAAATCTAAAATAAAATATTTTCCTGAAATTCAAGAAACTTTAGATAGTATGTTAGCAGCCTACCTTGACGAGGATCTTCAAGCGCTAATGGATGCCAGCACAAATTTTGTTGACAAAAATGATCAAACCATGAAAAAGCATCTAGATATCTACCTGAAACATTCAGTTTACAATAGGAATCATGTTATGGCTCACTACATGCTTCTACCTTTTTTATATGGCCTAGATAGATATAAAGGACAAGGTGGAACATTTGTGTGTATAGGCGCCCTTCACTTATTAGGTAAAAAAGGTGTTTTGTATCTGCTTGAGAATCAATATGGTTTTGACATAAAAAGGATAAAAATTAAATAAAATAATTTTTTATTACGCTTAGACTATTTTCATAATTTCACAAAAACTAAAAAAAAAGCAGTCCTTTGCTAGGGGATCATCTAGGAGTCAGATCAAAACTTTACCAGCTTAATGCGCCACCAGTTTGGTACTCAGTAACCCTTGTTTCAAAAAAGTTCTTCTCTTTTTTAAGATCAAGAACTTCTGACATCCATGGGAATGGGTTTTTAGCATTTTTAAATTCCTCAGGCAATCCAATCTGAGTTAAACGTCTATTTGCTATATACTTTAAGTATTCTTCAAACATTGGAGCATTTAATCCTAATATACCTCTAGGCATTGTGTCATAAGCATATTTAGTCTCTAACTCAACACCCTCAAGAATCAACTTAACCATGTCTTTCTTAAAATCATCACTCCATAAGTGTGGATTTTCTAGCTTGATTTGGTTTATTACATCTATACCAAAGTTCATGTGCATAGATTCGTCTCTTAAAATATATTGAAATTGTTCAGCGACTCCTGTCATTTTATTTCTTCTGCCCATAGAAAGAATTTGTGTGAAGCCAACATAGAAGAATATTCCTTCGAAAACAACATAGAATGCAATAAGGTCTCTTAATAATCGCTGGTCATTTTCCTGGGTACCTGTTTTAAAGTTAATATCTCCCAGACTTTGAGTATAAGGCAAAGCCCATTGTGCTTTTGTGGCCACTGATGGAATTTCTCTATACATATTAAACAAACGGCTTTCATCCATACCAAGGGATTCAATACAATACTGATATGCATGTGTATGAATTGCCTCTTCAAAAGCTTGTCTTAATAAATACTGTCTGCACTCAGGGTTTGTAATGTGTTTGTAAACAGCAAGAACTAAATTATTTGCTACTAAAGAATCTGCGGTGGAGAAGAAACCTAAATTCCTCTCAATTACCATTCTCTCATCATCAGTTAGCCCATCTTCACTTTTCCATAGGGCAATATCAGCTGTCATATTAACTTCTTGTGGCATCCAATGATTATTACATGCTGATAAATACTTACTCCAAGCCCAGTCGTATTTAAAAGGAACGAGCTGGTTTAAGTCAGCTCTGCAGTTTATTATCTTTTTATCATCAACCTGAATCCTTCCTGCCCCAGTCTCAATATCCTCAAACCCTGTTAATCCAGCTTCTGCTGAATGCTCAGCAACATTAGCTTGAGCCTGTTCTGGTTCCTTTTTAACTTCTTCCTTTTTAATAGGTTCTAGCGTCTGTGCTATTGGATCGTCCCATATTGATGACATAATTTTACTCCTAAAGTTCTTACTGACATGCTTCGCAGTCAGGGTCTAATATCGAGCATGTGCTCGGTTCATTTTCATTATCGACAGCATTCAACTTGCCATCGGCCATTGTGCTCTTTTCAACATGGGTAGCTCCCATGGTTCTTAAATAATAGGTTGTTTTAAGACCTCGTACCCAAGCCAACTTATAAAGATTATCTAATTTAGGCCCAGAGGGTTCAGCCATATAAAGGTTTAAAGATTGGCCTTGGTCAATCCACTTTTGTCTTCTAGAAGCAGCCTCAATTAACCATCTTGCATCTAGCTCAAACGCAGTAGAATATAGATCTTTTAAGTCCGCGGGAATTCTATCTATCGATTTGAGACTTCCATCAAAATACTTTAAATCATTTACCATTACTTCATCCCAAAGACCTTTCTTCTTTAAGTCATCAACTAAAGATAAGTTTATGACAGTAAATTCTCCGGATAGGTTTGATTTAACATATAAATTTTGGTAAGTGGGCTCAATGCTCTGAGTTACTCCAGTAATATTAGAAATCGTCGCCGTTGGGGCTATCGCCATTGTGTTTGAATTACGCATACCGACTGACTTGATTCTTTCTCGAAGTGATGCCCAGTCCAAGTTTTTAGATTTATCTACTGAGATATATTTTTCTCTTTCTTGTTCTAAAAGTTCTATTGAGTCAATTGGAAGAATACCTTGAGACCATAATGAGCCATTGTAAGATTCATAAGTGCCTCTCTCTTCAGACAAGTTTGTTGATGCTTTAATAGCAAAGTAGCTTATGTATTCCATTGATTCGTCAGCGAACTTAATAGCTTCCTCGCTAGAGTATGGGATAGATAATTTATAGAGGGCATCTTGAAAACCCATCAACCCTAAACCAACAGGTCTGTGCTTTGCATTCGAATTTTGAGCCTTATCAACGCTATAATAATTATAGTCAATAACATTATCTAACATTCGCATTGCTGTATTGATTGTTTTTTCCAGCTTGTCTACCATTATTCCATTTTCATCAACATGAGCAGCAATGTTGACTGATCCTAAATTACAAACAGCTATTTCTTCGTCAGATGTATTCAAGGTAATTTCGGTGCATAGGTTAGAGGAGTGTACAACGCCTGCATGAGATTGAGGAGATCTGATATTACATGGATCTTTAAATGTTACCCAAGGGTGACCGGTTTCGAACAACATTCCAAGCATTTTTTTCCAAAGATCTAGTGCATCAACTTCTTTAAACTTTTTAATTTCTCCAGACTTAACTTTACCTTCATACTCTTCATATTTTTTCTCGAATTCTTTTCCTGAAAGCTCATGTAACTCAGGCACCTCATCCGGGGAGAAAAGGGTCCATTGTTTTTCTTCAACTACTCTTTTCATAAATAGGTCAGGTATCCAGTTAGCAGTATTCATGTCGTGAGTTCTTCTTCTATCATCACCAGTATTTTTCCTTAGATCTAAAAACTCTTCGACATCAAGATGCCATGTCTCTAGGTAAGCACACATAGCTCCTTTTCTTTTTCCACCTTGGTTAACAGCTACAGCGGTGTCATTGGCAACTTTCAAAAATGGTACTATGCCTTGTGACTTTCCGTTTGTTCCCTTTATGTGAGTACCCATGCTTCTAACTCTTGACCAATCATTGCCTAAACCGCCAGCAAATTTGGAAAGCATGGCGTCGTCTGTTATTCCATCAAAGATGCCACGCAGATCATCAGGAATTGTACTTAAGTAACATGATGAGAGCTGCGGGCGTAAAGTTGCGGAGTTAAACAACGTTGGTGTTGAGCTCATAAAATCAAATGAAGATAAAAGCTTATAGAACTCTATAGCTTTCTCTTCTTTGTTAACCTCGTTATTTGCTAACCCCATTGCTACACGCATGAAAAAAGCTTGCGGTAATTCAATTTTAGTATCCTCTGTTTGGATAAAATATCTGTCATATAAAGTTTGAAGTCCTAGATATGTAAATTTCAAATCTCTCTCTGGCTCAAATGATGCAGCTAAAGTATCTATATTAAATTTATCTACGAGTTCTTTATCTAATAACTCTAATTCACATGCTTTCACTAAATACTTCTTGAAATAGTCTCCATAAACTTCTTTCATTTGTTTTGAAGTCGCTGATAGGCTCTCCCCATAAATAAACGTTAGAGCTTCTGTTCTTAAATTATCCAGTAATAATCTTGCTGTGACGTAGGTGTAATTTGGCTCTCTTTCGATTAAAACTCTTGAAGACATAATCAAAGCAGTTGATACATCATCTTGAGTAATTCCATCATATATATTCTTTTTTAACTCGTTCATAATTGGCTCAGGAGATACGTCATCGATACCAAAGCATGCTTCATTGATTACTACTTCGAGTCTTTTTGTGTCTAGAGGTGACTTACTTTCTCCACTTGTGACACTAATTTCAACATTGTTATTAATATCCTGAGGCTTTTCTTCAGAAGTCCTCTCCAAATTTCTTTGTTCTCTGTATAAGACGTAAGATCGTGCAACTTTTTGATGACCATCTCTCATCAAAGCTAATTCTACTTGATCTTGAATATCCTCAATATGAAACGTACCGCCGTCTGGAATATTTCTTGTTAGACCATTAAAAACGTTATTGCTTAATTTTGAAACAGTCTCATGAATTCTAGATGATGCTGCAGCTTGATTTCCTTCAACTGCTAAAAAAGCTTTTGTCATAGCAACAGAAATTTTGTCGATATCAAATGAAGCAATACTTCCGTTTCTTCTTACAACTCTATAATTGCCGGGAGCAACCAAGTTAATTTCACCCATATCACGGGGACTTTGCATTGCTTCCGATGGTCCTGGAGAAACTGACGATACCCCAAGGCCTAAATCTGACTCGTTATTATTATCCATTTTTTCCTTCCATAATATTATTTTTGTTTATTGTTTTTTTGTAATACTACTATAAGATGTGTTTAGTGTTGTAGTCAAGCACAATATGCTGTGTTTAAGCATTGTTTAACATGGTTATAAGCTGTGGATAAAGTTTGAGATAAATTACTAAAAAAAGCTTTATGGATAAGGGTTTTGAGCGTTAATATAAGAAAAATACAATATAAATGAATTACTAAGTTTCAAAAAAAAAGATAAAATGGACTTAACTATGAGTGATATCAAGAATATACCGATTAATGCTATTGGAAGTGAAAATAGTGGTGAGAATTGCGCAGCTAATGAGCCATTTGCTCTTAGAATCCTTGACTCCAGCATGTCTCCAGAATTTGAAATTGATCACATAATCATTATAGACCCAAGTATAACCCCTAAGAATGGTGATTTTGTGGTATTTGAGACAAATAATAGCATTATAATCAGAGAGATTACGATATCTGATAAAACTGTGCTAAAGGCTTATAGTGAGGAATTCCAGGATATAGAAATAGAAGATACAAGCTCTATAATTGGTGTTGTGACCCAAAGATCTGGGAAAAGAAGGAAATATCATAAAAGATATCACTAAAAAAAAAGCGCAGTGGCTCTGCGCTTTTAAAACCACTCAAGATTAGTGGTTGGAGGAAATCATATATACTTCTATAGGAGGTCGTAATATATATTAGTATTTTATGATATTATTATATAGATGTCAACATTAATTATACGACTTTTGAAATTATTGAATAATGAAAAATAGTGCTGCTCCATATCGGATTTTAGATCCTGACAACTGTGCGATGTGCGGAATGTGTCTAAATCACTGCCCGACTTATAAAATAAGTAATAATGAATCTGAATCCCCCAGAGGTAGAATTTCAATAATACACGGCTTAAATGCCTCTCTTCTTGAACCATCAGAATCTGCACTAAAACACATCAACTCTTGTACACTTTGTTTAGCATGTGAATCTGCTTGTCCAGCAAAAGTTGATTTTTATGGATTGATTACAAAAGCAAGAGATAGATATTTTAAAAAGCAAAAAGTTTCATTTAAACTTAAATCACTATTGATATCGATCTTTCTAACAAATAAATTATCTAAAAAAATATTAAGCAAGTTATTTTATTTTCTAGAAGAGACATCTATTATGAATTTAGGTTTTTATAACCAGAAAAGAAACCTTGTCAATAAATACTCTAAACACGAAATTAAACTGGCAAAAGATAAAATTGGAATTTTCGCAGGTTGCGCTTCTGATATTTTCCAAAAGAATGTAGCAAATGATTGTATCGAAGTTTTACAAAAAAATGGAATAGACTCAGAAATTATTCAAAATGTAGAGTGTTGTGGATCTCTTGACTTTAATTCAGGAAGAATAAAAAAAGGCCTTGAATATAATCAACATGCGAATAATGAATTTTGTAGTGGCAAATATAAAAAAATTATAGGCTATGCAAGTGGGTGTAGTTCATTTATTAATAAAAGAAGTAATACTAAAATTTACCAAGATGCAACTTCATTTATTTTAGATTTAATTGAAAATAAAAAAAATGAATTTAAAATAACAAAAAAAAATATTTGCATACACAGGCCTTGCACTTCAAAGTCTGCAGAAATTGATTTTAAAAAGTTAATAGATATTCTCAAAATAATTCCTGATTTAAATATTTTCACTTTTGAAGATAATTATTGTTGTGGAGCTGGTGCTCAAAATCTTATTCATAATTCGGAAAACTCGATTAATATTATTAAGCCAAAGATTGAGTTCATTAAATCAAATAACATCGACTTGATTCTTACATATAATATCGGATGCTCATTAAATTTTATTAATTCAATAAATATCAATAATATGAAACAAGTTGAAGTTAAACATCCTATAACATTTTTAAATGAGAGACTTAAGTAAATGCGAAATTATTCTGATATCGACAAACTTATTATAAAAGCCGATGAAATATTAAATATTTTTAATATAAAGAGTTCGGGAAGACCTTACCCTGCAAAGAAAATAGATGATAGTGAACTATCAAAAGAAGATAAAAAATTGGTAACAAATTTAATGCGAGTTAACCACGCCGGTGAAGTTGCTGCGCAAGGACTATATATTGGTCATGCTTTAGCGGCAAAATCTTCGAGCCAAAGAAAAATGATGTTAGAAATGGCTTCAGAAGAAAAAGATCATCTGCTGTGGTGTGAAAAAAGAATAAACGAGCTGGGCGGAAGAGCAAGCGTATTTGACCCAGTTTGGCTTGTTGGCTCAATTGGACTAGGTATTTTATCAAGCTTTACAAATGACAGAAATGCTCTTGGTTTTTTAGAGGAGACAGAAATACAGGTTGCTGAGCACCTTCAGTCGCACTTAAAAAGGTTGCCAGAAAATGATAAAAAAACAAAGATTGTTCTAGAAAAAATGAAGGCAGATGAAGAAAAACATAGCAACACAGCTCATCAATCAGGGGCTCAAGAAATTCCTAAGCCAATTAAAAAAATTATGGAATACACAGCAAACATTATGAAAGAAGTATCTTTCAGAATTTAAAATATTTTAATACTCTAATTCAATAACTTTTTTTAGTTTATTTAATAAGAAAGTTAAATCTTTCTTTGAAATTACGTATGGTGGCATAATATATATTAGATTTGAATAGGGTCTCAACCAAATCCCATGTTCGACACACTTTTTTTGTATTGACTTAACATTTACTTTATTTTTCATTTCTAAGACTCCAATCGCACCAAGAACCCTAAAGTCTTTAACTGATTCATTTTTTGATATTTCTTTAAACGAATTAAAAACAGCTGATTCAATATTTTTTATCTTTTTTTTCCAATCATATGATAGAAGTAAATTAATATTTGCAAGTGCTACAGAGCATGCAAGTGGATTTGCCATGTATGTTGGTCCATGCATAAAGATTCCAGGATCTTTATTTGATATTGATTTTGCAATTTCTTTAGAAACCATGGTTGCTGCTAAACTCATATAACCGCCAGTTATTGATTTTCCTAAGCACAAGATATCAGGCACAATATTAGAATGCTCGAAGCCAAATAATTTTCCGGTTCTACCAAAACCTGTTGCAATTTCGTCTAACATCAAAAGTACATTATATTTTTCACATAGTTTTTTTAGTTTTTTTAAATAGTCTGGATGATAAACTCTCATTCCTCCAGCGCCTTGAAAAATTGGCTCAATAATTACTGCAGCTATTAATGAATGTTTCTCCTTTAATTTCTGTTCGATTTGTTTAAGGCTTTTACTTTTTTTTAAATTAAACTCACGCGAGTCTTCTGGCTTTGAAACATATATTTGACTCAGTAAAGTTTTTTTAAAAATAGAATGCATTCCATTAATCGGGTCACTAACTGACATTGTCGCAAATGTATCGCCATGATACCCACTTTTCACAGTTAAAAACTTTTTTTTCTTCTCCAGATTTTTTGAATACCAGTATTGAATTGCGAATTTCATCCCCACTTCAATTGCTACTGAACCTGAGTCAGAAAAAAATACTTTTTGAATAGAGCGTGGAGTAATCTCATTTAATTTTCTTGCAAGGTCTACTGCGGGTTTGTGTGTAAATCCACCAAACATTACATGGGAAAATTTACTAATTTGATCTTTTATTGCTTTATTTAGCTTCGGGTGATTATATCCATTAATCACACACCACCAAGAGGACATGCCATCAACCAGCTTTTCTCCAGTTGCCAAATGAATATACACACCTTTTGCTTTCTTAACCGAGTAGACTGGATTCTTATCAATCGCTGCGGCATATGGATGCCATACATATAATTTGTCATCATTTATCATCTTTACAACTAAAAATTTTCTTATCTTTTAAAAATAGGTTATCAATATTATTTCCAACATACATTTCATCATACAATACTTTTGTATCAAGATTAAATTCTAAGTAAAACTTTTTAATCAAATTTTCTTTTCTTTGAAAGAAATAAGCGGTTACCTTACTTTTCGTTTCATTGTCAATAATATAATCAAATCGATAGCCATTTGGTAAAATATTTACTACCTTATAATTTTTATATATCTTGAAAGTATGAACCGAATTATTTTCAAAATTTTTGCATTTTAAAATATGTACACTTTTTGAATAGGATTTGGAAAAAGCTAAAAAAAGGAAAAAAATTATTAAAAAAGATCTAAATGACATTGTTTAATTAAGAACTAATAAGTTCTAAAGAATAACTTATATCTATTGCCTTGCCTAATACGATACAACATGAGCAATGTTTATTTAGCGAGGATTGAATAATTTTTTCCAGATCATCTTTATTTTTCTCGTCAGAATCTATTATATAAGTACAATGAATCTTATTAATGATTGATGGTTTTGAATTTGTTCTTTGGGCATTAATTTTTAAATTAAAATTTTTAATTTTTATTTTTTTGGTTTTTGCCATACAAACAATATCAAAAGCTGTACAGCCTCCCATGCCTGATATAAGAAGTTCTGTTGGTCTTGAACCGTTATTATTTCCCCCGTTTTCAACAGGGCCATCCATTAAAATAGTATTTCCACTTTCTGTCAAAGCAGAAAAATTTACTCCATCAATCCATTTGATATTTGCTTCCATTTATTCTCCCTCTTCAATTTTATTTTCTTCATAACTTGACCAAGCACTCCAAGAGCCTACATATAATTTTGACTTTCCGAAACCACTATACTCCATCGCTAAATAATTATGGCAAGCCGTTACGCCGGAACCACACATATTTATGATTTTTTCTGCTGAGTCTTTTTTTGTTTTTTTAAACATTGCAAGAAGCTCAGTTTGAGTTTTAAATTTTCCAAATTCATTTAAATTATTTTTAAAAGGCATATTTAATGCCCCAGGTATATGCCCTGCTTTTTTGTCTATCGGTTCCTTTTTACCAATAAATCTAACCTTTTCTCTTGCGTCTACGAGGCAAAAGCCCTCTTCATTTATCATCTTTTCTAGGTTTTTTGTTGTTACAATACTTTCCTTGTTATAAGTATAAATATTATTTTGATGTTGAACATTTTCTGGTAATAAGTTGTCCATAGGCAGATTCTGAGAGCTCCAAGATTTAAAACCTCCGTCAAGTACAGCACAATCTTCAATTCCTACAATACGTAACATCCACCAAAATCTTGCTGACATTGAATTGTTTTCGTCATCGTATATCACTATTTTTGAATTTCTATTTATGCCATAGCTGTTTAACAAATCTGAAAAATTCTTAATATCAGGTAAAGGGTGTCTCCCAGAGTGTTCCAAAACTTTTGAAGATAATTGGGATTCTAAATTAATATAATGTGCGTTTTTAATATGCGCGTTAAGATAGTTCTTAAATCCTAATTCTTTTTTTAATAAATGAAATCTACAGTCAAAAATTATTAAATTTTTATCATCTAAAATTTTATTTAAATTTTTTGGCTTTATAATAAATTTTTCCATTTATTTCTTTTTATATCTATTTACATAAATTACATACATATAGAATATAACAACAAATAAACCTATCAATGAAATTATTTGACCTTGCGTTAAAGTATCTATATTCGCAACAATTGCTGAAGCAAATATTAAAATTGCTAATCCAAATCTATTTCTTTGCCATCCTCTCATAACTTATAATTTTTGTTAATTTTTTTTCTTTAGGCCATGTTCGACTGCTATAACAGCTGCCTCAACTCGTGAATGTATATCTAATTTTCTTAATATTGATTTTACATGAAGTTTAACTGTGCCATCCGATATGCCCAAATTCTTCGCGATTAACTTGTTACTTTGTCCTTCAGCTAATAATTCAAGTATTTCATTTTCTCTAGGAGTTAAAGTACTAATCAAATTACTGATATTAATTTCATCATCATCTCCTTGATGAAACTTAGCTAATATTTGTACTAAATTTGGAGCAACAATTGTTTCTCCTTTAAGAACATCTTTTAATGCAACAACTAAATTATCTGGCTCCATATCCTTCAATAAATAACCACTTGCGCCATTACGCAATGCTTCAATTAAGTCTTTCTCGTCATCACTTGTTGTTAACATTACTATTGGTAAAGTCTTATTTTTTTCTCTTAATTTCTTTAAAACTTCGATACCAGATATATCTGGCATTCTGAGATCTAGCAAAATTATATCTGGCTCGATTTTTTCTATCGATTTGATGCCCTCTTCACCATTACTAACCGAAGATATTACATCGATATCATGTCTTACAAGTAATCTCTGTAAGCCTTCTCTAAAAAGCGTATGGTCGTCAATTATTGTTACTTTAATTTTCATTAATAAAATTAATCTTCTTTTTCATTAAAAGAAAGAATAACACGTACTCCCTCGCCTGGCTCACTTTCAATTGCTAAATGACCACCTATTTGAGCTGCTCTATCTCTCATAATACTTAAACCCACATGTTCCCCCGAATCTTCATTATCATGCCCAATAAAGCATGATTTTGCTATTCCAATACCGTCATCTTCAATAATAAGAGAATACTTCCCAGTTTCATATGACATTAATAACACTCTAACAATTTTTGCTTGGGAATGCTTCTTAACATTTAGAAGAGCCTCTTGAGCTATCCTTTTGATGTGAAGCTCATCATTCTTATTTAGATTTATAACTGGAATCTTATTTTGAAAAAATATTTTTATCCCATTATTTTCAGATTTAAAACTGTCTACAAGATTTGAAATTTCTCTTCCTATATTATCTATTTCTTGAGGAGATCTAAAATGGCCTATTAATTGACGTATTTCTGTATTTGCTAATTCTATACTTTCTTCGAGCGTTTCAAGTTCATCTGTTATTCTTTTGTCTGAGTAAAGTTCCGCAGTTTTATATTTACGGTTATTCTTCATATATATTATTCCTTGTAGACTTTCATCAAGTACTCGAACTTGTAACCTTAAGCTTGCTAAAGTTTGTGCAAGTGAATCGTGTAACTCTGAAGCAATAAAAACTCTTTCTTCCATGATAGCCAAACGATTAGCCTCTTTATTTTTATCTTCTTTATATTTGGCAAATTGCTCTAATTGAACATTTGTTTTATTAAGTTGATTCTCAAGCATTTCAGAAACAATATTCAAATTACTACATAATGTTTTCAAATCTTCTGATTTTGTTTGGCATTGAATTCTGGAAGTCAAATCCCCTGACATAATATTAAGAACCCATTCATTAAGATCTTCTATAAATTCACCAAGTTGACTAGTTTTACTCTTTGGGCTCGACATAATTTGGATCTTTAGGATTAAGAAAAATGAAATTGAACTGATTTTTTTCTAATTCTACATAATCAACTGTCATTCCATTACATATTTCTAGCGATGCGTTTGACATAATAATTTCGATATCATCAATATTTAGTGTCTTATCATTACTAGTAATATTATCATCAAAACCCAAAGCGTAGTGAAAATTATTTCCACCTCTTTTCATGACTGCTATTCTAAGCTTAAAACCTTTATTTTCCTCTTTTGCAATCTCTTTTTTAAATATTGAAGCTGCTGATTCTGTAATTTTAATCATTTTTGCTCTCTTTAACATAGTTAATAAAATATTTTATCCACGGCATTTTGCTTGTGTGTCTTAAGTGAGAAAAATTTGCTAAAAGCTTTTTATATATAAAACCATCTGCATCACCATTAATTCCATATCCTCTTTTTATTTTATAGGCAAACTGTATTTTTTCTTTATTACTAAAAGTTAAATCAGCGTGATGAAATTCATGTGCGTTTACTTGAAGACCCTTTTTCAGGCCCCATGGATGCTTTGCAGAGGTTTCAATTTTTACGTATCCTCTACCTATTGGCTTTTCGGACATCGTTGTTCTTCCAGGCAATATACCAACCATTTTAAAGCTTTTATTTTTAAACTTTATACTTCTTGTTAAATACATAAGGCCGCCGCACTCTGCGTAAACTGGAAGACCAGAGTTTATAAAATTTTTGACATCTTGAATTAGAGTTTTATTTTTTTCTATTTTTTCAGCATAAATTTCAGGAAAACCTCCTCCAATGAAAAGTCCATCGACATTGGGTAGATTTTTATCTTTAAAAGAATTTATAAATACCAAATCTGCGCCATATTTTTTAAATTTCTCTAAGTCATCTTTATAATAAAATCCAAAAGACTGATCGTAAAAAATACCAATTTTTATTTTACTGTCTGATAAATTATTAATTAAATTTTTTTTCTTAACAGTTTTTTTTGTTTTATTTTTAATATTTAAGCCGATTTTTTTAAAACTTTTTATATCAATAGATTCAGATATAATTTTTGATACGGTGTTGATTTTCTTTTCTGCATATTTTTTCTCATTTGCTGGAACTAATCCTAAATGTCTTTCTGATATAAGTAATTCTTTACTCTTTCGAATTGAACCAAGAACTTTTATATCCGTATAATTATTTACAGCATTTACCAGTTTATCTTCATGGCGATCGGTTTTTACTTTATTTAAAACGACTCCCTGAATATTACATTTTTTATTAAAATTTAAATATCCTTGAAGAAGTGGTGCAATTCCACGTGTGATACCTTCCGTGTCTACAATTAATAATACGGGTATCTCTAGTAAAACTGATAAAGCTGAATTATCGTCTTGACCACTTTCATTTACACCATCGAATAAGCCTTTGTTGCCCTCAATTATGTTGAAATCTAATTTTTTTAAATTAAAGAAATTCTTTATTTCTGAATTTGTTTGAGTATTAAAATCAAGATTATAACAATTAGATTTAGAGGCAAGTGATAACCAGCTCATATCAATATAGTCAGGCCCTTTTTTAAAAGACTGCAGATTATAATTTAGGTTAGACAACATTCTTGAAAATCCAATTGAGAAAATTGTTTTTCCAGAAGATTTGTGGGCGGCAGATATGAAAAAACTATTCAAAATAAATTATTCCTCTGCTGGCTTACCTTCGTCTGCAGATTTATTTTTTTCCTCTGTTTCTAATTCTTCAGTTGTTTTTTGATCAGGGGGAACGCTCGATTTTTCATCAACAACTTCTTCTTGAGATTCCTTTTCTTCCTCAAGCTGTTCTTCTGTAACCGGTTCAGGTACATTTGCCATAGCAGTTGCGGCATTATCAAGGCTTCTAGGCGTAAAGTCTAAAACCATGATCGCAAATAAATAAATCGCTGCAGCAATACCAACCCCGCCCAAGCCCAACATGAATTCATAAATACTTGGAACATAAGTTGCTTCCACTCCGTCAAAAAAGGAACTTCTTTCAATATAGCCTGGAAATAAATCAAGCGGAAACGCCTGTCCAGAAATTATAATTACATAAAGCATGGAAAACCCACCAAACAAAACCAGAATAGAGGCATAAAGCAAACCTGAAGCAGATTTTGATAATTTCTTATTATATAAAATTAATAATGGGAAAAGCGTGCCTATTATCATTTGGCACCCCCAAAATAAAAAAGTATAAATATTTCCAGAAAATAATAAAAAGAATTCGTAACCATGATTCTTTGTTACATACAGATTAGTTAGATGTGAAAGTATTGTGATGTAGAAAACTGTGAATATAAAATATATTAATAATTTTCTAAATCTTTTTATTATTTCAGATCCTAAAGGAATCCCAAGTCCTCTATCCATCCAAAATAATATTTTATAAAAAAATGCAGTCCCAACAAGCAGCGATAAAGCTATAAATAATGGAGCTAAAAGAGCGCCATTGTATGCCTCTTTTGCTACCAAGAAGGCAAAAATTGAACCTGTACCAGTAGTTAGTGTGACTCGCCAGGCAAAAGCGAAGGTTCCAACTTTACCAACAAACTTATTGTATCTTGCCTCAAACATCATCCATAAATACAAAGCTACAACGGCCATAAAGCCACTATACAAAAATACGTTCCATGCAAAAATTGATTTAAAATTAAAAGTGGTCATTGCCACAATGAGACGATCTGGCCTGCCAAGATCAAGTACTAAAACTATTAATCCTCCGGTTAACAAACTTATCGCCAAAAGTGCAGAAAGCCTCCCAAGCGGTTTATATATTTTTATATTAAAAACAGAAGAAATTGAGGCAATATTTAAAACACCTGATGCCGCGATAATTAAAAAAATTGCAAATACATGTGGTAAGCCCCAAACAATTTGGTTGTTCATTCCCGTTAGCCAGTGTCCTTCATGTTCAAGTGTCACAAATGAGTAAAAACCTAATCCAATAAATGACATAGCAACAAGACCATAAATAAATATAGCTTTTGAAAACTCGACTATTATGTAGTCTGTTTTATCTCTCACTTTTATATTCCTCTGTAACGAACAGCCGTATTTAAACCCAAGTCGCTTCTTACTTCAGTTGTTTTGTATTTATTTAGTTTTTTTGAAATTTCACTTTCAGGGTCGTTCAGATCACCAAATAGAATGGCTTGGTGACCATCTTTATTGCATGCTTCTGCACAAGCAGTGGTATTCTCTCCTTTATCTACTTTATGCACGCACAAATTGCAGCTTTCAACACAACCTTTTCCTCTTGGCGTATGTGGAACTTGATTTTCAAGATTTTCATGAATGAAGGATCTTGCCTTATATGGGCACGACATCATGCAATATCTACAGCCAATACATGTATGTTTATTTACTAGAACAATGCCATCCGCGCGAATGAATGACGCTCCAGTTGGGCATACATCAACACATGGAGGATTTTCGCAATGCTGACACATCATTGGTATTGTTAAAGATTCTCCTGAATCTTCATGTGTTAAATTTAACTTTCTAATATATTGTGTATCTGTTGTAGGCCTTCCAAAATCTTCTATCCCATGTTCCTCATTACAAGCAGTAACACATGCATTACAATCTTCAGAACATTGGTTCGCATCAATTAATAAGCCCCATCGATTTTTTGACGATGCTGGTTCGTTCAATGGTCTTGCATGCGCAAGTTCTTGAAAAAAAACTCCTGGTGCTAAAGATGACATACCTAACATGCCGCTGGACTTGAGAAAATTTCTTCTATCTAATTTTATTTTATATTTTTTCATTTATTTAGAAGAATCCTCAATATTTTTTTTTGCTACTTTTTTATAAGGTTTAGACGCATGACAATCAAAACATTCAACTTTTACAGCTGCTGCAATGTGACAGGCTGAACAAAAATGTTCCTCGGTTTTTACACTTGGATATGATCCATCTGCAAGTGGTTTAATATGACAATTAATACAATTATTTAAACTATACTTTTTTGTTCGAATACCATTGACTACAGTTTCATGGCTTTGATGATTTATAAATATGTGGTGTTGAGCGCGCATAACATCCGTTGGTTCAACACATTTATCACCAGAGGAAGCATCTATATTATGTTTTATATTTTCGTGAGTAATTGATGAACCACTAAAGAGAACTAAAAAAAGGGCTAGCGAAATCTTTATAGATAAAATCTTATACATACTGAATCTCTCCTCATAATTCAGATAATGACTACATGTTTAATAATTACCTAAATTAATGATCACCAAGAGCCATGTCGATGTAGCCTGTTGGACAAACATCAGAACATATATGACATCCAATACATTTTTTATAATCAGTGTCTACATACCTTCCAGTGGTACTTTTATCCTTCTTCACTCTAAATACCGCGTCTTGTGGACAATAAATTACACAATTGTCACATTCAAAACACATACCACAACTCATACATCTTCCGGCTTCTTCAATTGCTTGCTCTTCTGTGTAGCATTTTAATCTTTCATCAAAATTACCAAGAATATTTTCTGCTTCTGGTCCTACATCTGATCTAATATTTCTTGGTGTATATGGGAAATGCCCAAGAAACATCTTATCCGTATTAATTATTTCTTGTGCCGACCTATCTTCATAATTATGAACTGAGAATTCTTTACTATCACTTCCCCAGTGTGATCCAGATTCGTACTCAGCTGGTTTTAGTCCTGACTCTTTAAGTTTCTCAAGCAAATTGAAATGATGAACATCAACTTTAGGACGTTTTTTCAATTCTTTTAAGTCAACTTGAGCGAGATACTGATCTATAGTCTCAGCAACAATTGAACCTTGACCAATTGCTGTTGTAAGAAGATGAGGTCTAATAATATCACCAGCAACAAAGTGTCCAGGCTTTCCTGGTACAGAATAATTACGATCAGCGTCTATAAGATTCTTTCCGTTATTAAATTCTTCGAGGCCATCTAAAACACCACCTTGCCCTATAGCAGCAACAATTAAGTCGGCTTCTATTTCAAACTCTGTACCTTCAATTTTTTCCGGTCTGCCTTCTTTCATTGTGCATTTTGCCATTTTAAGTGCATACGCATTTCCTGTTTTTTCATCAACTAGAACTTCAAGCGGCATAACCTCATCTAAGATTTGAACTCCTTCACGCATTGCATCGTGAACTTCATGTTCAGCAGCAGTCATTTCGGACTTCTTAAATAATGTTGTTAATGTTACGTCATTATGTATTCTTTCAGACGATAGTTTTTCATCTTGTGCAGAGTTTTCTTTTAGAATATTTTCTGGTTTTATATCATTTGGTAACTCCTCTTTAAGAGTTCCCATTCTTCTTGACGAACAAACGACGTCAATCGAGGTGTCTCCACCGCCTACACAAACTACTTTCTTTGCAGTTACATGAAGTCTTTTTTGTGCAAATGCTTCAAGATATTTAATTGCAGAGATACAGTTTGGCGCATCACTATTTGGAACTGGTAATGCTCTACCTGTCCAGCATCCTATAGCCCATAAGACTGCATCGTAATCTTTTTCTAAACTTTCTGCTGATACGTCTTTTCCAACACTTGTATTCAATTTAACTTCGATATTTCCCATTGCAAGAATTCGATCAATTTCAGGATCTAAATAAGCATCAGGTGTTCTATAACTAGGAATACCGTATCTCATCATTCCACCCAGCTTGTCATGAGAATCAAAAATTACACTCGCATGCCCAAGCTTTCTTAATTGGTACGCAGCTGACATTCCCGCAGGGCCACCTCCGATAATTGCTACAGTTTTTCCACTCATTTCTTCAGTACATGAGAAAGTGAATCCTTCAGCAATAGCTTGATCACCTATATATTGTTCAACAGCGTTAATACCAACAAAATCTTCAACATTATTTCTATTACAGCCATCTTGACATGGTGCAGGACAAACTCTGCCCATCATTGATGGAAATGGATTTGCAGTAGTTGACCTTCTAAAAGCATACTCTTGCATTTTTATATCAGCTGGTGGTTTCTCGACTCCACGCACAATATCAAGCCAACCACGAATATCTTCTCCAGATGGGCAACTTCCTTGGCATGGTGGAGTTCTATGAACGTATGTAGGGCATTTATGAGATTTGTCTTGTTGAAAAATTTTATTACCTAAATTTTCATAGGTGTGCACACCATCCTGGAACTTCCTGAAGGTAAGCTTTTTTTCAACTACATCTTTATTTGTTGCCATAATTCTCTCCTTGTAACATAAATTATAAAGCACTAAGCTGCTTCATCTATATCCTCTTGTGGGTGGTTTTCCTCGTCATTTTCGTCATTCTGACCAGTCAGAATAATTGCGTTACTTACTAACTGATGCACACTTACAATTTGATCCATAGTGAAGTCATAGTAAGGGAAAACCTTTGAAAATTGGCTCTTACAAATTGCGCAAATCGCCGCCATATGCGTCACACCTTTTTCTTCAACAACTCTTCTTAAAGCTTCCATTCTTGGGAGGGCTCCCTTTACTCTCAATTCCATCAAATCGTCTGTTAAAAGGCCACCGCCACCGCCACAACAAAATGTCCCTTCTTTAATAGTATCCGAAGACATATCATAAAAATTATTACAGGTTGCTTTTATAATTTCTCTAGGAATTAAAAACTGTCCACCAGCGCTATCGCCCATTCTTGATGCCCGGGCAACATTGCAAGAGTCGTGGTAAGTTAATACCATATCGTCGTTTAATGACTTATCAAATCTGAGTTTATTTTCTTGTATTAAATTATATGTTACTTCGCAAATATGCTGTGGCACAGGATATTTAGGATCTAGAAAATCCCACGGGCCCGCAAGTGTATTTAAGAAGCTATATGCAACTCTCCATGCATGCCCGCATTCGCCGAATACAATTCTTTTCACACCGAGTTCTAAAGCAGCTTCTCTAATTCTTACTGCAAGTTTTCTCATATTATCGTAACTACCAATGAACATACCGAAGTTTGCTGCCTCACTTGCATGAGAACTAACTGTCCAAGATATTCCAGCTTCATGAAAAACTTTTCCGTATCCTATTAAACCGTCAACATGTGGTTCAGCAAAAAAGTCTGCGGATGGTGTAACTAGAAGAACTTCTGCGCCTTTAACATCGAGAGGATATTTTACAGCTACACCAGTTTCGTCTTCTACATCTTCCTCTAAACCCTCAAGCGTATCCTCTAATGCAGGTCCTGGAAGTCCCAAGTTATTTCCTATTTTATGAACTTTACTAATAATTTCATTACAATATTTTTGACCAACACCGATTGTATCCATTACTTCTCTTGCAGCCATTGAAATTTCAGCTGTATCAATACCATACGGACAATAGACAGAACATCTTCTGCATTGTGAGCATTGATGAAAATAGGAATACCAATCATCTAAAACTTCTTTTGTAAGATCTGTTGCGCCGACTAATTTTGGAAAATATTTTCCAGCAAAAGTAAAGTATCTTCTGTAAACCTTCCTATACAAATCTTGTCTTGCTACAGGCATATTTTTTGGATCAGTGGTTCCAACATAATAATGACACTTATCTGTACAAGCTCCACACTTGACGCAGGAATCTAAATAAACTTGCAAAGATCTATATTTACCCTGTAGGTCAGCCATTTTTTTTATTGCTACATTTTCCCAGTCATCAACGAGTTCTCCAGGAAACCCAAGAGGCTCTTGATGAGGCTCTTTTGCAATAAATGGCTTACTATGAGACATTACCCCTTTCTTTAATTTAGGGATAATTGGATATTCTCTAAGTTGCGGTGTATCAAATTTACTATCTGCCATATCTATTATCTATTAATTTGTTTTCTCTAGTTCTTGCGCCCATTTTGCAAGATGTCTTTTCTCACGAGCATTATCAACCTGATTTCTCGATGGGCTAAAAAATAACCCAGGTGCATGTAACAATTTACTATATGGGAAAATTATCATTAAAAAAGCAACCATTACCAAATGAGAAATCAACACAAGGTCAGCTGGAATATTTTGTATATTAAATGTTAACAATCCTACAAAAAAAGATTTGACACTTATAACATCAGCCCCAAGATAAAAACTCATTGCCATGCCTGTGGTTGTTATGCATAAAAGCAAAACTAAAATTAAGTGATCTGACGGAGCTGAAATATATCGAACTCTATCTACAACTATTCTCCTCGCAAGTAATCCAGCTAATCCAACTAACATCAATATTGAGCCATATTTTCCAAAAGGTTGAATAATTACGACCCAAAACCAAACGGGATCAATAAAATATCTCAGGTGTCTTAACATGTCTAAAAATAAACCAAAGTGAAAAAGCCAGCCAAACAACCAGGTGATCTTACTTGACTTAAAAAGGCTTTCAAAAAAAACAACCTCTTTAGACATTCTAAAAACAACACCCGCCTGCGTCGTAGGAGCAGGCATCGTTGGAATTTTAAGGGGCGCGGGCGTATTTTTGTATTGTAGAATTTTTACTACAAGACCGTACGCCAAAATAAAAAAAGCTATATAAAATAATGCAGCTATTGAAAAACTTAACATTGATATCTGCATATCCTACACTTCTACTTTATACGCAACCAGTTGGCTTAGGTAATCCTGCATATTTACAAGCTTGTTTAGCAGGTCCATATGGAAATAATTCATAAAGATATTTACTATTTCCTTTATCTTTACCTAGTTTTTTACCAATTTGTTTTGTTAATACTCTAACAGCTGGAGCAATTTGGTATTCCTCGTAATACTCACGAAGAAAGTTAATTACTTCCCAATGGTTTTCTTCTAAAGGAGCACCATCTATTTCAGCCATTTTATTCGCGACATCGGTATCCCAGTCATTTAAATTTGCTAGATATCCTTCTTCGTCGACTTCGTATTGTTTACCATTTACTTCTAACGACACATTAACCTCCGGTTATTAAAAAAAACTTATAGCCAAGATTGAACAGTTTTATGTTCAGTAGTTAGATCTACGAATTCGTCGTATCCAACTATCTCGACACCCTCTATCACATTATTTAAAGATAAGCCTCTTGCCTCCAAATCAGGTTTAAGGACATACATTTTAAATTCTTTTAAAGCATTTTCGATTAACTCTGAAAATTTTGTAGACTTCATGACCGATATCACGCCGTCTTCAATAAATAAAATACTGCTATCTTGAGAACACATTGCAATGCATGAAGACATTGTAGAATTTTCAAAAGGCGATTTGTTAATTGTGTGTAGCATATTCATATTTTTTCTCTAAAAACTCAGGACAACATCTTGATTATTCATAATTTCTGATAACTCAGCTCTTGATACTAAGTTTATAGAGCTTTTTTCAGCATAATCTTCGTCTTCATCTTCCCAAACAAGCTCTTGTAGATCAGATAATGATAGACCTCTTTCTTCTAAGGATTCTTTATCGATAAATATTTTATTAATCTCGTAATCTCCCAATGCTGAGTATGTAGAAGAGAAATTCTTCATGCCTATGCCTTCTGTTTGCTGGCCTTTCATAAGCTGGTAAACTCCATCATCAGTAAATGTTAAGCTTACGTCTTGATCAAATGCCGCAGTTATTAAAACAACTTCTAAAGATTCAAGTGCATAGATTGTCCCGTAAGGACTTTTTCTATTTACGTACATAAACTTTTTTACAACTCCATCTTCACTCACTTATTTAATCTCCAAAAGTAATTAATCTATCTGCTTGAATTCCGGCCTCAACTAACTGTCCGAGCCCTGATATCCTAAAACCATCCTCAATGTTATCTGAGTCTTTGCCATTTCTTTCGGCCTCGCCTTTATCAAGGATTCCTCTTCTTTGAGCTGCCGCAACACAAACTACTAAATCAATCCCATGGTCCTTTGCTAAGGAGGCCCATTCTTTTGTAATATTTCTATCGTCTTGAGGTGGCGTAGCTAATCTTGTTGCATTATTAACACCATCATTATAGAAAAACACTCTGTATATTTCGTGACCTTTTTTTAAAGCAGCTTTAACATATTGAAGAGCTGTATCTGATGCTTGATGTTGGTATGGTCCTTCATTGATTAATATTCCTAATTTCAAAATATCTCCTCACTATTTTATTAAAACCTAATGTGTGTTGAAGCATTAAGACTGTTTCTTGCTCCTTTCCAGTTATTGATATGGAATTTTGTGAATGGAAGACCTGTTAACTCAAAAAATCTTGGCCATCCTATTCTTTCAACCCAGTCACTAATTCTCTCCCAATCTCTGGCATCATCTCTATATGCTCTTAGTATTTTTTTTACAATCGCAGTAGCTTCTGGCCACCTTGGTGGATTATTAGGTATTCCCGCAGCAACTAATTTCTGAAAAGAAGGTTTGCCTCTTGCATTAGAATGGTTTCCACCTACCCATACGGATAATTTTGTATGCTCTGCATCATTAATCTGCATTGGAGGACATGGAGGGAAACAAGCTCCACAACAAATACATTTTTTCTCATCGACTTCTAAGGAAGGTTTTCCATTCACTTGTGCTGGTCGAATAGCTGCAACTGGACATCGAGCAACTACAGAAGGTCTCTCACAAACATTGGAAACTAAATCGTGATTAATTTTTGGTGGCTTTGTGTGTTGAACATTAATAGCAATATCGCCTTGTCCACCACAATTAATCTGACAACAAGATGTAGTCATGTGAACTCTGTTCGGCATATTCCAACCTTTAAACTCATCTATTACTTCATCCATCATTGCTTTTACAACACCGGAAGCATCTGTTCCAGGTATATCACAATGCAACCAACCTTGCGTATGAGAAATCATTGCAACTGAGTTTTTAGTTCCGCCAACAACGAAACCATTTTTTTCTAACTCTACAATCAATGGTCCGACTTTTGATTCTTGGTCGATCATATATTCGATATTACTTCTTATGGTAAATCTGACATAACCGTCAGCATACTTATCACCAATGTCGCATAAGATGTTTAGAGAAGTTACATCTAAAATTCTTTGAGTGCCTGCTCTCACAGTCCATATTGCATCACCACTGTGCGCAACATGCTTTAGTACTCCAGGCCTTGGATCTTCATGATATGCCCATTGCCCGTAGTTTTTGCGCATTACAGGATGCATATATTGAAATGCGTCTGGGCAACCGGATTCTATCGGTGGTCTATTTGCTTGCTCTGCTTGCTGTTCTGACATCTTTCTCCCTTATTATGTAAATATTTTTGTTCTTATGCTTTTGCCGATGATTGAAGTTTATCCTTAAACCATTTCTCAGCTTCGTCATCCCATCCATCCATACGAACATAGGAACTAGTTGTAGGATCTGCGACCATGTTTGGATCAACATCAACACCAATGCCGTCGAGGAAATTAACAAGACCAATTCTTTCAATCATTTCACCACAACGCTCGTGTTCTAGTCCATTTTCAGCCCAGAAATCGATTGTTTCTTCGGCTAGCTCAGTAAGTTTTTCGTAATCTTCTTCTGTATCAAGTTTCATGAACGGAATAATAACTGTACCCATTAAGTCACCAACTTTAAGTGTTCTCTTGCCGCCCATTAATATTGTTGCTCCTTTGTCATCCCCAGGACTTAATGCTTTCGGCATTACATTTAGACAATGCATACACTTAACACAATTTCTATTATCTACTTCGAGTGTGTCGTCGTCGTTGAGTGATAAGCAGTTTGTTGGGCATCTTGTAATTACATTATCAATTACATATTTTCGTCCTTTTGTCTCAACAAAATCTTTAACTTCATCTTGATCAACTTTCATATCATCTCGCCAAGTCCCTATAATCGCACAGTCTGCTCTTTCGATAGAGTTAACACAATCGTTTGGACATCCGGAAACTTTAAATTTAAATTTATAAGGCAATGCTGGTCTATGAACATCATCGGTAAAATTATTGAGAAGAGTTCTATGAATTTTAATTTCGTCTATATTGGATTGCTCACATCTTGCAGCACCAACACAACACATGCCCGTTCTAACGCATGGTCCAGCACCACCAAGATCCCAACCATACTCATTAATTTCATCAAAAAAGTGTTGGGTGTTTTCAGTTGTAGAACCGATAAACATGATATTACCAGTTTGACCATGGAAAGTTTGTAAGCCCGAGCCATGCTTCTCCCAACTTTCGCCAAGTTGTCTTAACATGTCAGTCGTATAATAATTTCCGGCTGGAGGTTGTACTCTTAGAGTGTGGAATTCTTTTGATTCTGGAAAAGCATCTCCTACTTCGGAGAAACGAGGTATAATACCACTACCATATCCAAACACACTTACAGTTCCGCCTTTCCAATAACCTTTTCTCGTTTCGTAAGAATGTTCCAATTGGCCAAGCAATGAGTTTGCCATGCCAGAAATTCTTTCATTAGGATGTTGATCACGTAATCTTTTAAAGCCGGAAATGAAACTAGGCCATGGGCCGTGCTCCAGCTCATCTAACATTGGGGTTTTATGTTTATCCGCCACTCTATTCTCCTTACATTATCATTATATTTATCTCCAGATAATAATATTTTATGGGTTATTTTTAGGTAATGACATCGTACCTTTGGGAGGGCGGTTATATCTCTTTTGAACTTTGTCTCATATCTCTATATGGATATAACTTAAAATGCTCGATTTTTGTAAATCATTGAATATATAATCAATTAACTTTATCAAATTTAAAATCAAATGTCATATAGTCATAAAATTAATTCTCCTTTTCTACTTGAGAACGAAACAGATTATAAAAAATGGCGTAATGAAAAACTTTCACTATATCCAGAGAGTATTTCAAATCTTCTTATTCAACTTAATAAAGACAGTTTGTTATTGAACGATTTAAATAGTATAAAAAAAATTATTGGAAAATATAATTTTGCGGTTTACGAATTTAACTCAAAAATCGATGATGAATTTTTGCAAGAATTTTGTAAGAAACTTAAACTTATTGAGTCGGTATCAAATCCTTTATCAGATATAAATAATATTTCGAATATTACAGACAATTCAGCTTTTAAAAGTAATAACAGTAACAAAACTGAATATATTCCTTACACAAACAAAAAACTGAACTGGCATACGGATGGTTACTACTACCCAATAGATATTTCTGTAAAGTCTTTTTTACTTCACTGTGAAAGCCAAGCTGAACAAGGCGGGAGAAACTTTCTTATAGATCATGAAATTATTTATATATTTCTTAGAGATCATAATCCTGATTACATTGATATCTTAATGCAAAAAGACATTATGGAAATTCCTAGAAATAAAAACATAAAAGATAGTAAAGCTATAAAAGGACCTGTATTTTATATTGATAAAGATGGTAGTCTAAATATGAGATTCACATCAAGGAAACAAAATATTATTTGGAAAAAAGATGATATTATTAACGATATTAAAAGATTCATAGAAAGTTTTATTAACGATGATAAAAGGTATATTTTTGATTTGTTGCTTAAAGAAAACCAAGGTTATATAGCTAATAATATTTTACATAGGCGTGAGGAGTTCAATGATGGTAAGAAAAAAAGACTGCTTAAAAGAATACGTTTTTTGAATCGAGTGAGCTAAAAAATGTTAACACTGAGTGAAATTTTAATAACAGAATATAAGATGAAGTCCTATAAGGAGCTTAGAAATTTTATATTAAAGAAAATAGATGAAGGCGAGAGGTTCCTGTCTATAGATATCAAACCAAGTTTTGAAGATACTCCCGACCATTGGGAAACCGATTTAGAAAACTTATTTACCTCACCAAGAAATTAAGCTTATGTATTGGGAAGACGATGATCAAGAGAAGCAAAAGAAATCTAGTGAAAAAATCGTAGATATATCTTTTAAAGTAAATTGCAATAAAATTGCAGCTGATCATGCATACGATTTATTTCAAGCTGTTTCAAAAAGATTCCCAAAGATTAATACTATTGATAATTTAGCTATTCACTCCGTTTATGGGGCAGAATCTGGTGCGGGATGGGAAAGACCAGAGACAGAAATTTACCTTTCAAAACGAACTCGATTTTGTATTCGCACACCTATTGAGCATTCTGAAGAATTTCATGATCTTAATGGAGAAACTTTAAAAATTGGAAAATATGAAATGTCATTTTCGAAGCCAACAATCAAAAAGTTAGGAATAACCGACACGCTATTTTGCAGAACAGTTGTTGTTGAAAATAATAATAGCGAAGAAGAATTCCTGAAAGATGTAAGTTTATCCTTAGCTGAGATGAGTATCAGTGTTAAAAAAATGCTTTGTGGAAAAGAGCATATTATTCAAACTCCAAATAAGGCATTAGTCGGAAAAACCCTTCTAATAACTGACCTGGAGAAACATGACTCAATTAAATTACAAGAGCTCGGAATAGGTATTGGAAAATTATTTGGATGTGGTATCTTTTTACCTCATAAAAGTATAGCTCCTGTAGCTATCTCGAAAAGTAATGAATAACATAATTTGTCAAGGAGGTTAAAATGCCAACAATCGAAATAGCAGGAAAACAAATTGAAACAACAGACATGGGATACTTGATTAACGCCGAAGATTGGTCCGAGGACTTAGCCAAAGAAATCGCAGCAAACGAAAAATTGGAATTAACCGAAAGGCATTGGGATGTAATCAACCATTTGAGAGATGAATTTTTTAATAATGGCGGTAATCAACCTAATACGAGAAAACTTTGTAAATACTTTGAAAAACTTTGGGGTGAAAAAATTGATGCAAAAGTTCTTTATGATCTTTTCCCTGGGGATCCAAGCAAACAAGGTGGAAGAATATCTGGTTTACCAGAAAGCCGAAGAAAAGGTGGGTACTAAATAACTCAATATAATTGTTGTAGATTTTTTACACTAATTTGGGATATTATATATCCATAGTTTATATGGGGTGGATTATGAGTGAAGATAAACAAGAGAAAATAAAAAAACTTCTCGCGATGCAAAAAAAATTTATTGCACTGGATCGAGAACAAGGTGTCGAAGCGTCTGAGTATTTTTCTCCGGATGACGATTCTGAAATAGCGGGATTTAGAGAAGAGTATAGGGATTTGGCAATGGATATTGTTGACCTTGCTCACAAAGACAAGGGCTCTAAAAAATAAAAAAATGTATGAACTTACAGTCATTCTCGGCGAGAATGAGTACCCTCTTAAAATAAAAGAAGCTATCGTAAATGAGGCAGGGTCGTTTTTTGAAAAAATGGATTCAGATATGAATAAAGGCTGGCAAATGAGTAAAAATTGGGTTGAGAATCCAAGCCAATTTCAAAAATGCCAAATTGTTGCAGATCGTTTATTTACTTCAATACATCTTAATAAAAAGAAAACTGCTATTATGATGGCAGCTTATATAATCAATCAAATGCCAAATGTAAAAATTATTGATATTGATATTTCTGGAAATATGGAAGAAACTTCTTTTTCATAACTAAGCAAAGACAACCCAAGTAGTTGCTATATATTTTTTACCACTAATTACTTCTTTACCTCTATGCTTATGCGTCCAGAAAGGCGGGAAAAGAATCAACTTGCCTGTTTCTGGTTTAATACTGACATCCTGATAAAAAAATTCTGTTCCCCCGCCTTGGTCTTCACTTAGATCATTCAAGTAAAAGATCGCGACCAACTGTCGATAACTAAATTCATGACTGCCTCCATCAATATGCCAATGGTAAAATTGGCCTGGCTCAGTTCTTTGAATCGCATAACCCATGTCTTTGAAAGGCCCTTGAAAAAACTCAATTTCTCTTTTTAATCTTGCCAAAGATTTTGCTAAAACAGTAAAAAATAGTTTATCTACTTCTTTCCATTCTTTTTTACCGCTAATAAATAAATCTGTAGACTTTTTAATATTCAAATCTTCGTCTAGATTCTGCCCGATCTTACCTTGATAATGCTCGTCTTTGTTTTGCTCAAACAAATCTATAATAGTCTTACAATCTTGCTTATCAATTGCATTATCAAATTCAAATATAAAAGTATTTGGCTTTATCTCTTTCATTCGTAATAATATATAATGTATTGAATTAATTTATTTAAAAGTCGTCAATGAGTATACAAAGAATACATAGCGGTTGGAATCAAAAAGGTAAAAAAAGGCAGATTGGTCAAATTGCAAGTGCGTTGGCGGTTAGCATATGGAAAATATCAAAAAAAACTCTTCTGAATTTGGAAAATGAAGGATTTGATACTGACACATGGACAGATAGAATTGAGATACTTAGAGAAATTTCTTGTTTTCAAGTATACGTAACGATAAATGAGATAACTGGTTTTGATGACGAAAGAAAAATCGATTTTATTACTGATATTGCAAAGAAACTTAATGAAACAATAAATATAAACCAGGTTGATCTTAAAATCCCAAAAGAAAATATTAAGGTAAAATTTATAAATCTTTTAAATGAAAGGATGGATGAATATACTGCGCTTGAATATAAAGATGAGCCAAGTTACAAAGCTAGCATAATTTTAGGTAATCATCTGATGCAACATATGGGTGAACTTGATAATAATTGGATTCGCATGTATGTAATTGATCAAGAGGTTCCAAAAATTTTGCAATCTCTTAGGCGCCCGATCAAGTCATTAGTTAATAAATAAGCCTATTTTTTCTTCCAATCGCCAATATTGGCTAAGTTATTCTCTTGGCCGTCCTCATAACCAGCATCATATGCTTCGTTTGTTCTTTGCTCTTCTCTAGGAGGGTGTCCTAGAAACCCACCCTGCCAGCCGAGAATATATTCCTCGTCAACATCTTGTTCTTCCATTTTAACAATGGCATTTCTATATGTTTCATTCATAATATTTTCACCTTACTTTAATAAATATTTTATCAATTTTATTTTTTAAAAGCATTATAAAAAAATTCTTTTGCTTTTCCACTATCGATAGCCTTCTTAACTTGTTCAGCTGCACTAGTAAAACTAATTTGCTTTACAATTGATAAAGCCAAGGAACCAGTATAAATTAACGTATCTTTTGCGGGCCCGTCTTCACCATTTAAAGCCTTAATTCCAATATCTGCAGCTTTTTCTGAAAAGTCTTGAACATTGATATCGCTTGAGATTTCATCCAATTTAATTTCCTCAACTTTTTCTAATTCGGGTAACGGAACTGCTCTCATATTTTGAATAATTGAAATCTCTTTGGCATTAAATTTTGTGTCTTGCATTTCACTGTTATCGACATAATAAAAAACTTTACCATCACCTCTTAAAGATGGAGAAACCCCACCTTCAACTCCTTTTACTAATATTGCGGAATCAAAGCCCGAAATTTTTGCAAGATCGGAATAAACTGGCGGATAAGCTGCATGGACATAACCAGTCATTAGATGGGTTTTATTTTTACCTCTAATCGGCCCAATCAGAACTTCAATGGTTGTTAAAATAGTTCTTTTTACCATTCTTGTTCTCAAATCAATTAATTTGTATAGAGGCTCGCAAAATTTTTGTTGGTCGACATAAGCCCATCCTATTTCGTGATTAGAAATAGATTCAGCAGCTTGATGAACATCTTGTTCGACATTAACACCCGCAGTTTTTAAAATTCTCTTGATTGTTAAGCCAAACTTTGGGCCAACATTTTCAACTCCATGTGTAATACATGGAAGTCCTGATGCAGCGAAGACGGCTGGTAGAAAAGCACTCATTGGTGTATTACGTAGAAAACCATTATAAGGTTCTGCTATATCAATTATTTCTTCAGCTGATGAAGTTATTATGTTTGATTTATCAATCAATGCTTTCAGAGATCCTATATTTTCATCCATAGTTTCTCTCTTCATTCTCAAAGCAATTAAATAAATAGCAGCTTGCACTGAATCAGCATCTTTATCTAAAATATTTAACATAGAATGATAACTATCATCCTCTGAAATATTTTTGCTGAACTCAGGGCCAGTAGCTACTTTCTGTATTGCTCCTCTTAATATATTTTCCGACAAAAGATTCTCCTCAAATCATTTAATTTTTTTATATTATATGTATATACTATGAAATTAAATAGTGTTAATGGGATATAGCTATGAAAAAAAATGAAGTTGAACTTAATAGTGGTTTAAGCGCTTTCGAAGCAAAACATTTTTCTCGTGCAATGCAACTCCTTTCTCCATTAGCAGAAGCTGGACATACAGAAGCCCAGCATAGATGTGCAATAATGTATCAAAATGGCTTAGGGAATAAAGCAAATCCTTTGCTTGCTTTCAAATGGATGAAAGCTGCTGCTGAAAGTGGTCATGCTCTCGCTCAGCACGGTCTAGGATTTATGTACATGGAGGGTGATTGCGTCGAAAAAAACGGAGAAGCTGCAGTTCATTGGTATACTAAGGCTGCTAGCCAAGGCTTGGTTGGGTCACTAACTACTCTTGCAATGATGTACGAAGAGGGAAACCTAGTAGAACAAGACAAAGAAAAAGCGAAAGAACTATTAAAAAAAGCTGGATTTTGAATTAGCATATAAGTATGTAAAACTACGTTATTAACTTTTAAGTTTTCATGGGGTAAAAAATGCATAGTATTTATCAAAGACTTAATAGACTTCTTTATGCTTTAACACTCATATTATTCTTACTCCATCCTTTTAATATAATTTATTTTTTTATTAAGGGTAAATCGTTTTTTAGTTTTATGAGTAAGTTATTGCCTTACAATGAAAGCACAGTTGCTTTAGCCGCACTTTTAATTTTTCCGCTTTATTTAATTATAAGGTGGGTATTAACAGGTAGGTTTACTATAAAACCAGCATAATTTACTGATCAAATACATCAGTCACAGCTCCTTTTGATGCTGAGCTCACGAGAGAAGCATATTTCGCTAAAATTCCTTTTTTGTATTTTTTATTAAAATTAGTTAATTTTTTTAATCTGTTTTTTATTTCAGACTTACTAATTTTTAAATCAATTTTTTGTAACTGGGCGTCAATTTGAATCTTATCTCCATTTTTAATTATTGCAATTGGTCCCTTCATAGCTGCTTCAGGAGAAACATGCCCTATAACAAATCCATGACTTCCACCAGAAAACCTTCCATCTGTAATTAATGCGACATCTTTACCTAAACCTTTACCCATTATCGCGCTAGTTGGTCCTAACATTTCTCTCATGCCAGGGCCACCTTTTGGACCTTCGTACCTAATGACCACGACATGTCCTTTTTTAACCTTGCCTTTTAGAATAGCTTCCATTGCTTTTTCTTCAGAGTCAAAAACAATAGCTTTACCTTCAAATTTTAATCCTTCTTTGCCAGAAATTTTTGCAACCGCACCATCTGGAGCAAGGTTTCCATATAATATAACTAGATGACTATCTTTTTTAATGGGATCGTTCAAAGGTTTTATAATTTTTTGTTTTGCTGGATATTTTTTTGTCTTACTCAAGTTTTCAGATAATGTTTTCCCTGTGACAGTGAGACAATCCCCATAAAGCATTCCTGCATCAAGAAGTGTTTTCATCATTGGTTGTATACCGCCAATTTTAACAAGTTCCGACATCATGTATTTTCCACTAGGTCTTAAATCACCTAAAACGGGAACTTTTTTACCAATCTTTGTAAAATCGTCAAGTTCAAGCTTAACTCCAACAGCATTAGCCATTGCAAGCAAATGTAAAACAGCATTAGTGGAACCACCAAGAGTGATAGTGACTGTAATAGCGTTAATAAAAGCCTTTCTTGTCATTATATCTTTCGGCGTAATGTTTTTTTCTAGTAAATTTCGCATTGCAATACCAGCATTCAAGCAATCTAATTTTTTGTCTTTAGAAACCGCTGCTTGTGAAGAACTTCCAGGCAGACTCATTCCAAGAGCTTCCACGGCAGATGCCATTGTATTTGCAGTATACATACCACCACATGAACCTGGTCCAGGAATTGCATTTTCCTCAATTTGCTTAAGCTCTTCTTCGGTAATTTCTTTTTTTGCAAACTGTCCAACGGCCTCAAACACTGAAACAATATCAATCTTTTTATTTTTATAGACACCGGGCATGATTGTTCCGCCATAAATAAATAGTGATGGTCTATTTAACCTTGCTAATCCAATTAAACAACCTGGCATATTTTTATCACAACCACCTATAGCTATTACACCATCAAAACCTTCACAGCCGGCAACTGTTTCTATTGAGTCAGCAATTATTTCTCTAGAAACAAGTGAGTATTTCATTCCCTCGGTACCCATTGAAATGCCATCAGATATTGTAATAGTATTAAAAATCACAGGTTTTAGATCATTTGATTTGACTCCTTTACTTACTGATTCTGCAAGCTGATTTATGTGCGAATTACATGGAGTAACTTGACTCCATGTGGAAGCAATACCGACTTGTGGAATTTCGAAATCTTTATCTTCAAAGCCAACGCCTCTGAGCATAGCTCTGCTAGGAGCTCTTTCATAGCCTTTAACAATTTCTCTCGAAAATTTAGTATTGTTTTTTTTCATTATCTCTCAAATATAACGTAATGCTTAATATCAAGTTCAATGCCTATGGAATCACCAATCGCGTGATTGTGATGACTAGGCGCATAACAAAGTATTGAATATTCATTATTATATAATAATTTATATAAGAATTCTGCGCCTCTGAATTGTTTTTCTAATATTACCGCTTTTTTCGGGCTTGAATCATTATGAATAATATCATCAGGTCTTATCAACATTTCTAAGTTTTCAAATTTTGTTAAATCGTTTTTTATTCTTTCATTATTTAAAAGGCCTAATGGTATTTCAAAGCTATTGTCATTAACTTTTCTTACCGGCAAAAAAGTGCCTAAACCAATAAAACCTGCCACAAATTTGTTTGCTGGTTTATGGTAAATATCATATGGAGTTCCAATTTGTTGAATTACGCCTTTGTTCATAATTGCAACTTGATCAGCAATATTAAAAGCTTCATTTTGATCATGTGTAACAATAATTGATGTGATTGATAATTCTTTTAACAAGTCGCGTACATCTGAAACGAGCTCCTCTTTGATATCTTGATCAATATTAGAAAAAGGTTCATCCATTAAAATTATATCAGGTGAAGGTGCCAAGGCCCTTATTAATGCAATTCTTTGTTGCTCGCCACCAGATAGCTCATGGGGAAATTTGTTTTTATGCTCCGGTAAGTTTACAAGGTCAAGTAAATAATTAACGCGGTTCTCTTTCTCAAGATCTGAATGATTTTTTAATCCAAATTCAATATTTGTTTTTACATCCATATTTGGAAATAAAGCATAGTCTTGAAATACCATTCCCATATTTCTATTTGCGACCGGCATATTTTCGACACTATTTGTAATACAAACTCCATCTTTTAGAATCGATCCAGAAGAAACATCTTCAAAACCCGCTATTGCCCTTAATAAAGTTGTTTTTCCACAACCACTCGGTCCAAGAATACAATTAATTTCTGAATCTTGTATGTTGAGGTTAATATTAGAAAGAATTTTATTTTTTTCTTCGAAGATTAGAGACAAATTTGAAATAATGATTTTTTTATTCATAATTTATGAATTATACCTTATTTCTTTTTCCTAATATATTTTTTGTAATTATTATTACTGGAATAATTCCAGCAATTACTATCATAATTGCCGAGCTCGATGCATCTGCAATCCTTTCATCTGAAGCTAATTCAAAAGCTTTGATTGATAAAGTATTAAAATTAAATGGTCTTAAAATTGCCGTTAGTGGTAGTTCTTTCATAATATCTATAAACACAACTAAAAAACTAATTAACAATGGAGTCTTGAGTAAATGAAAATGTATCTTTAAAAACATAGTTAAATTATTAGCGCCTAAAGATTTAGCAGCATCATCTGTTGATAAACTTACTGACTCAAGTCCTGCTTTAATTGTTCTTGAAGAAACTGTTAAAAATCTAATGCAATAAGCAAATATTAAAATAAAAATAGTTCCACTAAAAAGTAAGCCAATAGATACATTAAAATTATCAAGCAGTATTTGATTAATAAAGTTATCAAAACTTGATAACGGGATCATTACGGCAATTGCTATTACGGGGCCAGGGATTGCATATCCTAAAGTAATAATCTGCATAAATTTATTTGTGATACTTTTTGGCTTAAGCCTTTTTATATAAGTTACAAGTACGGAAATAAGAGAAATAACTATGGATGCAACTAAAGCCAAAAATAAAGTGCTCTTTACAATTTCAAAAAAGCTTTGATCTATAATTTCATTTGATATAAAAATTGACCAATATAGTAATTGGAAAAAAGGAATGATAAATCCAAATAATAAAGGTGCTAAACAAATTAAAATTATAAAAAAACTGTTCTTTTTTGATGTCTTTTTAAAGTTAAGCTTTGATTGAGTTTTAATATTTTCTGAGTATCTAACTTTTTTTCTGGAATTCTGCTCTAAGAATACAAAAATAAAAACAATACTCAAAAACAGTGTGGCCATTTGAGTAGCAGTAATTGTATCGTTCATTCCAAACCACGTTCTAAATATACCCGTTGTGAAAGTTGGTATTCCTAAAAATGTTACGGTACCAAAATCTGCCAACGCCTCCATCGCTGCTAAGGTTACTCCCAGAGTTATTGCTGGCCTTGCCATTGGTATAGATATTTTTAAAAAAATTTCTAACTGAGAGGACCCTAAAATTTGTGCATTTTCATAAAGTTCTTTTGATTGCTCAAGAAAAGCTCCTCGAGCCAGAATATAAACATATGGATAAACAACCAACGATATCATTATAATTCCGCCAAAAAGATTTCTAATGTCTGGCAAAAAATTATAATTGTCAATTATTCCAACGTAGGTTATTGCAATAATATATGCTGGCATAGCTAAGGGCATTAATAAAAGCCAAGAAATTATTTTTCTTAAAGGGAAGTCATAAATTGATGTTAGCCAAGCTGTAACTGTTCCAAATACAAAAGAAAGAAAACCAACGCCAAAAGCTAAAGATAAAGAATTTATAAAATATTCAGCTAAAACATTATCAATAATGTGTTGCCAATTATCACTATATGGAAAGAAAATTGAGGATCCCAAATATACAAATGGAATCATAAAAAGTAACGCAATGAATACTGCTAGTCTTTCTAAGTTTAAAATTTACTATCCCCTAACTATTGCCAGCCTACTCTATCCATTAATTTTACAGCATTTGGATTTAAATCGCCTAACTTATTTAGTGATAATTCATCTAGCTTCACATCTCCCCAACTACTTAATATTTTACTGACTTTGGCATCTTTAATAACTGGGTACTCATTATTTGTTTTTGCATACCATTCCTGGGAATCTTTTTCGAGCATGAATGATATTAGTTCATTTGCGTTATTAACGTTCTTTGCGTATTTTGCGATACCTACTCCGCTAATATTTACATGAGCTCCTCTATTATCTTGATTTAAAAATATCACTTCAGTGAGATCAGCTGCTTTTCTCTTTTCAGGCTCTTTAGAATTTAACATCAATATGTAGTAATAGTGGTTGACTATGGCAATATCGCATTCGCCCTTTGAAACTGCTGTAATTTGTGCGCGGTCGTTACCAGATGGTTTCCTAGCAAAATTACTAACTAAATCTTTTACAATTTTTTCTGCTTTTTTTTCACCATGATTTGCAATCAATGAAGCGACTAAAGATTGATTATATATATTATTTGATGACCTCACGCATATCCTTCCCTTCCATTGATCTCTTGTTAAATCTTCAAAATTTTTAAGATCATTTTTATCTTTCATATTTTTTGATATCACTACGGTTCTTATTCTTTTTGATACGCTTATCCATTCTCTGTCTTTATCAATATAGTTCGGAGACAATTTGTTCATAATAGAGAAATTATTTATTTTTTGAAGTAGCCCCATTCTTTTTGCTCGATCAAGCCTTCCAACATCAACTGTTATAAATAAATCTGCGGGAGAACTTTTGCCCTCAGACTCCATCCTTTTAAGCAAAGCATCTGACTTTGCCGTGATAAGGTTTACCTTGATACCAGTTTTGCTTGTGAATTTCTCAAGCATTGGTTCTATCAGTTTGCCTTTTCTTCCAGAGTATATATTTACTTCTTCATCTGCATGGCTTGCTCCAGAATGACCATAAGAATTTAAAGAGGTAAGAGTAAATATTAATATTAAAATAACCCTTAAAGCTTTATAATTCATAAAAAAAAGTGTATTTTGCATTTATATTTTCCCTAATATAAAGTTGTATTGAGCTATAAATGATAATATTTCTCATTTGCATATGCAAATGAATAATTACGAAATGTGGAGTCGAAAAATGACAATGTCTGATAGAGATGGTTTTATTTGGTTTGATGGCGAACTCGTTCCATGGCGAGAAGCCAAGGTGCATGTCTTGACTCATACACTTCATTATGGAATGGGTGTATTTGAAGGAGTAAGAGCTTACGAAACTGAAAACGGAACTGGTATATTTCGACTTTCCGATCATACAAAAAGACTTATAAACTCAGCGAAGATTCTTGGTATGAAAATACCATTTTCAGAAGATGAAATTAATGATGCCACAAGACTTGTAGTTAAAGAAAATAATCTTAAATCAGGGTATATCAGACCAATGTGCTTTTATGGATCTGAAGGAATGGGTTTAAGAGCAGATAATTTAAAAGAACATTTAATTGTTGCCGCTTGGGAATGGGGATCTTATTTTAGCGAAGACAACTTAAAAAACGGAATTAGAATAAAAACATCCTCTTACACTCGACATCATGTTAACGCAACAATGTGTAAGGCAAAGGCTAATGGAAATTACATTAACTCGATGCTTGCTCTCCAAGAGGCTTTAAATTGTGGTTATGACGAGGCCCTACTTTTAGATGTCCACGGTTACGTATCTGAAGGAAGCGGCGAAAATTTATTCATTGTAAGTAACAACACAATATATACTCCAGAAGTAAACTCAGCACTCGACGGAATAACTAGAAGGACAGTCATGAAAATTGCTGAAGATGAAGGTATAGAAATAAAAGTTAAACAAATGACGCGAGACGAGGTGTACATTGCTGATGAGGCATTTTTTACCGGAACTGCTGCTGAAGTTACACCAATAAGAGAATTAGATGATAGGACAATAGGAAGAGGCTCAAGAGGTCCTGTAACTGAAACTCTTCAAAAGAAATTTTTTGATGTTGTTAACGGAAAATCTGAAAAATATAAAGATTGGTTAACAATAATAAAATAATTTTATGGTAACAAAAAAAAATAAAAAATCAGACGAAGCTATTATGGTAAAAGTATCTGATTTACCTCTCAGCTGTCCAAGAGATAATTATTTAAAACTTTCTCACCCTAAAATTTTTCTACCAATAGAAAAAGAGCAAGACGGTTTGATTCAGTGCCCTTATTGCTCTACAGTTTATAAATTAGATAAAAATCAAGAATGATAATAAAGTAATCCATATTTTATAATGTTAATTTCTGTAATTATTACAACTTATAATAGCCCAGATTTTCTTAAGAAATGTTTAGACTCTTTCCTCACGCAATGTGATAAAAATTTTGAAATTATTATTGCAGATGACGGATCAACTTCATCAACAAAAAATATTATTGAGAGTTTTAAAAACTCAGATTTAAAAATATATCATGCTTGGCATGAAGATAAAGGTTTTAGAGCTGCTAAAATAAGAAACGAAGCAGTCAAACTGTCCTCAGGTGAATTTCTGATTTTTATTGATGGAGATTGTATTGTTTTTAATGATTTTGTAAAAAATCATAGAAATATTTCCGAAAAAGGTTTTTTTTCGAGAGGAAATCGTGCAAAACTCTCACAAAAGTTTTCAAAGATAATTATTGGGACCGAGGATCAAAACAAAATTAGTATTTTAAAATTAGTTTGGTTAAGACTTAATAGTGATATTAACAGGTTGTTGCCGGTTTTAAGATTCCCTCACTATCCATTCAAAAAATTAAAAAAGAAAAAATGGGAAGGAGCGAAAACATGCAATCTAGGGGTATGGAGAAGTGATTTTGAAACAGTTAATGGTTACGACGAGTCTTATGAGGGCTGGGGTAGAGAAGACTCTGATTTTGTAGTTAGGCTGATTAATAATAATATTTATAGAAAGGAAGCGATATTTTCTACAGGTCTTTTGCATTTAAATCATGAGATTATTAGTAGAGAAAATTTTTCTAAGAATGATAAACTGTTAGAAGACACAATACAGAACAAAAAAACTTACGCTAAAAATGGATATATAAAATAATGAGCCTTTTTAAAAAATCAAAAATTTTAGTGATAGGCGATGCTATGCTTGATAGATATTCATTCGGATCAACTAATAGAATATCTCCAGAAGCTCCAGTACCCGTTTTAAAAGTTGAAAAAGAAATTCTAAAACCAGGTGGTGCTGCAAATGTTGCGTCAAACATTTCTTCGCTAGGTCAAGAAACAACTTTAATTTCTAGTGTTGGAACGGACAGTAACGGCAAGGTATTAAAAGATTTAATAAATTCTCAAAAAGTAAAACTAATATCAAAAACGAATAAAAATTTTAAAACAACTACAAAGACAAGAATAATAAGTCAAAATCAACAATTAATGAGAATAGATGACGAATGCGAAAATGACTCAACAGCCTTCCCGCTACCCTCAAATATTGAAAACTTGATAAAAGCCTCGGATGCCATTATTTTTTCAGATTATAAAAAAGGTGCTCAAAAAAATATTATAAAATTAATAAAATTATCAAATAAATATAAAAAACCGATATTCATAGATCCTAAAGGAAACGATTTTACTTGTTACAAGAACGCTTTCTCACTAACACCAAATAGAAAAGAATTTGAATGTGTTGTTGGAAAATGTTTAACAAATAAAGATATTATTAGGAAAGCGAAAAATCTAATCAAAAAACTGAATCTAAAATCTATCCTCGTTACCTTAGGTTCGGATGGAATGATTTTGGTTGAAGGAAATAATAAATCAACTCATATTAAAGCAACATCTATAAATGAAGTATTTGACGTCACCGGCGCAGGAGATACTGTAATTGCTGTCCTTTGTGCAACTTATCTGGCGTCCGAAAGAAAAGACTTAAAATTTGCTGCTGTGGTAGCAAATGTTGCGGCTGGAGAGGTAATTAAAAAACTTGGAGCCCAATCTATATCTAGTAATGAATTAACTTCAAAAGTTTATGAGAATTTAAATTTAGTTAATGAAATTGAAAATGAATATTTTTCAAAGCTAGATGATCTAGACGAACATAATAGAATTATCAAAAACGAAAAAGAATTGGAAAAAATTGTTAATTTAATAAGAGAATTAGGATTCAAAGTTGGTTTTACTAATGGATGTTTTGATATTCTGCACCGAGGTCATATAAAATATTTAGATCAAGCAAGGAAAACTGTAGACTTTTTGTTTGTTGGTGTTAACGACGATAATTCAGTGAAAAAATTAAAGGGAAAAAATAGACCAGTTAACAATGTAAAAGATAGGATTGATTTTTTAAATAGGGCTACTTTAGATGATGCATTTATTATCTGTTTTAGTGAGCCAACACCAATAAAACTTATAAAAAAAATAAAGCCTGATATTTTGATAAAAGGTGGCGATTATAAAGCAAACGAAATTGTTGGTAGTTCTTTTGTAAAGAAAAATAATGGGCAAGTAAAAATAATTCCTTTTGTAAAAGGATACTCAACTTCAAATATTATAAGGAAAATCAATAAATCCGCGAATTAAACTTTTATGTCTTCACAACGAATATTAATAGTTCCTCAGAATTGGCTTGGTGACATCGTTATGTCACAAACACTCCTAAAAAAAATTAAAAGTGAAGATATCAAAGCAAAAATCGATGTGCTTGTTGAACCAGCATTCAAAGAATTAATAGAGAGAATGCCAGAAGCTAATCAACCGATTGTATTAGATTGTAAACACAAAGAGCTTGGTTTGATGAAAAGATTTAATCTTGCAAAAAAAATTCGCGGTTCTTATGATCAAAGTATTGTTTTATCTCGTTCCTTAAAATCCGCATTAATTCCGTACTTAGCAAAAATACCAATTCGAACTGGTGAAAGGGGGGAGTCAAGATACATTTTAATAAATGATTTAAAATCCTTCTCAAAGGAAGATAGAAGAAAAACTGCGTATAGATATGTTTCCATGTTTTCCGAAAAAGAGGAGCTTGATGAAAAGTATTACCCCTCATTAGAAACCAATACAAAAAACCTCGAAGCTCTTATATCAAAACATGTAATAAATCTTGATAAAAAAATTGTTATTTTTGCGCCTGGAGCTGCTTTTGGGCCATCAAAAATGTGGCCGATTGATAAATTTAAAGAATTATTAGAAAAATTGGATCAAAAGTACAAAATCTTGATACTTGGAAGCAAAAGTGAAATAAATTTAGGGGATCAAATAGCTGATGGAAAAAATGCCATAAATTTATGCGGCAAAACCTCGATTCAAGATGCCGTTGACTTAATGCACATTTCTGAATTTTGTGTGTCTAATGATTCTGGATTGATGCATCTTGCATCAGCAACAGGAACCAAATCAATATCAATCTATGGTGCAACATCGCCAGATCTAACTCCCCCACTAACGACAAATAAAGAAATTCATTATAGACGAGTTTCTTGTAGTCCATGCTTTGAAAAGAAATGTAAATATGGACATTACAATTGTCTAGTAGAGATTCAAGCTGATGATGTTTTTAAGTCATTCAAATAAGCTTCAATGCCCTCGCCTATCCCAAAAAATTCATAATTATAACCAGCTTTGAGAAGTTTATTTATATTTGCTTGCGTAAAATTTTGATACTTTGGTACTAAATAACTAGGCATATCTATATAGTTAAAATTTCTATGCTGATCACTGTAAAATTTGAATATATTTTCAGCTATGGTATTAAATGTTTCTGCTTTGCCAGTCCCAACATTATAAATATCATGGAATGATTTTTCCATAAAAAATATATTGATTGAAACGACATCATCTATATAAATAAAGTCTCTCATTTGTTCTCCGTCGTTATACCCATCAGTTCCTTTAAACAAAGATATTTTTTTGTCTTTTAGATATTCATTATTCATTTTGTATGCCATGGACGCCATTTTTCCTTTATTTTCTTCTCCCCTTCCATAAACATTAAAATACCTAAGCCCAACCGCTGGATAATTTTGATTCATAATATATTTATCAAAGAGTAGTTTTGACTCTGCATAAACATTTAAAGGTGATTCATTTTCCTCGACTTCCTCTGAGTTTTTATTTAAACCATATACTGATGCACTTGAAGCATATATAAATTTTGCACTATTTTTAATTGCTACAGAAAAAATTTTCTTAGAATATTCAAAATTTGTATCCATCATAAATTTCTTATCATATTCCATCGTATCCGAGCATGCGCCTTGGTGAAAAATACAGCTTATATTATTCAAGTTTTCTAAATTCAAAAAATGTCTGTATTCTTTGAAGCGAAGATTATTAAGATTCTTTGGGTTTGGATATTTTTTCTTATCATCGATTAAGATCAAATCTTCTATTCCCATGAGATTTAACCTTTTTGCAATATTATAACCAATAAATCCTGCGGCACCTGTTACTATAATCAAATTAATTACCCTTAGAGAAAAATTTATCAATCTTTTGTATTACCTCGTCAGCGCTAATTAGGCTCATAACATCTTTTTGATTATTTTTATAACGCCAATTTGCTTCCTCAGGTTTTTTTTGAGAGAACTTTTCAAGTGCAATATTATACTTATCGACGCACAAATCAATGCTGTTATAAGGTCCTGCTCTAACTGTATTTGTTACTGCATAAAGTCCTAAAACAGGAGTACCAGCACATGTGCCAATATGAATTGGCCCACTATCTGGGCTTATTAATAATTTTGAGTTTTTAATCAAAGCATATAATTCATGTAAATTTATTTTACCTGAAACATTTATTGGTGAAGAATGCATTTTTTTTATAATTTTTTTGACGAAATTTTTTTCAAATTCATCCTTTGAAGAAGAAATTACACAATTTACACCATAATTTTCTGTAATATGGTCAGCAATTAATGCATACCTTTCAATTAGCCAATTTCTATCTTTACTTCTAGAGCATGGGCTTAGAACGAAATATTCATTCTTTAAATCTGGATACTCTATCAACAAATCGTTTTTTTTGACCTTTTCTGAAATATCCCATGAATATAAAAAATTCTCTTTTCTTACATTTAGAATATTAAGGAAACTTAAAAATACATCAACAACATGAGAATGCTTCGAGCTTTCAATTTTTTTGTTTGAAAAAATACTATGAAGATCGCTTGAGCGTGCAGAGTCATAGCCTAATTTAATTTTTGAATTTATAAATAGACTAACAATATTTGCTCTTAAAGAGACTTGCATTAAAAACATGATATCGAATTTAATTTTTTTTAGTTCGCTAGCGATTCTCAAATATGATCTCAATGTGTTTTTTTTGTCGAAGATAACAAAATTTATTCCATCGATTTTCTGTAAAAAATCAGCCTCGCTCTCACCAATTATCCAAGATATTTTTGCCTTGGGATATTCGTTTTTAAGAGTGAATATAAAAGGAAGCATATGGCATATGTCCCCAAGAGAAGAAGTTCTCAAAATTAATATATTTTCTATTTTTTGACTGCTATTTTGCATATAATTGGTAAACAATGGATAAAATCATTAAAAATAAGAATATATTTATTCAATATAACCCAAGCATTTTAAAAAATTTTTCAGATAAATTGTTTAATACTGATTATATATCTAAAGAAGGACTAATCAAATCTGAAGTCGATGGAAGAGGAAAAACATTTGAAATTGAAATAAATGGGGAAAGATTCATTCTTAAACATTATATCCGAGGGGGATTTGCAGCTAAAATAACTTACGATAAATATTATTTTGATTCAATAGCCGCAACAAGGCCTTTAAAAGAATATAACTTCTTAAATAACTTATTCAAAAAGGGACTTCCTGTCCCAAGGCCGGCGGCACTACAAGTAGTTACCAATAAATTTACATACACAGCCGATTTAATAACTTGCAAGATAAAAAATGAGGGAACTCTTTACGATTTTATTGTAAATGGGAAAATGAATAGTGATTTATGGAGTTCTCTGGGGTATACACTTGAAAAATTTTGCAATGAAAATGTCTATCACTCTGATTTGAATGCAAAGAATATTCTAATCGATAGAGAAAATAATTTTTATTTAGTTGATTTTGATAACTCCTATTTTTTTTATAAAAAAGAATTATTTAGAAAAAGCATAAGACGTCTAGAAAGATCTTTATCCAAAATTGAAAATTATAAAAAAGAAATCAAAAATGTTATTAAAGAATTTTAATTAATAATCTTCTTTTCTTTTAAAGATATTAAATACTTTTCAACAATATCCTTAAATTTTAGACTATAAGTTCTTGCTACTTCTCCAATTTCAGAAAGATCTTCGTCACTTAATTTGCGATATTTGTCTATGTGTTGTGCTATGTTTTCTTGATCTGAAATACCTTTATTATCCTGAATGGCAAGTATTCCATTTAATTTTTTTAAACTCATGATCTCATCATAAAAATTATCAATATTTGGGCCGACAAGTATTGGTCTGCCGTGCAATGAAGGTTCTATAATATTTTGCACACCTCTCTTTGAGTAACCTCCACCAACATAAACATATTTAGCACTAGAATAAAAATTTTGCAAATCTCCAAAAGTGTCAATAATTAAAACACTTCTGAAATCAAAAGATCCATTGAGCACGGAATCATAATTATTAGATAAAAAATTTGTACTAATGCCATTGTTTTTGAAAAAATTAGCAATTGCCTTTGCTCTTTCTATATGTCTAGGTGCTATTACCGTGCTAACTCCATCCTCATTCAAATCTTTTATAACTTGGAGAAATTTTTTCTCGTCAGGATCGTGCGTTGAAGCCATTAAAAAGTAATTACCAAAAAAATTATTTCTTTTGTTTTTCGTATCGAAATTATAAGCATACTTAAGATTTCCTACGGTTAACAATTTTTCATTTTTCAATCCAAGTCTTAAATATTTTTGCTTTTCATAATTAGATTTACACATAACTAAGTTACAATTATTTAAAGCTTCTAAATAAATCTTTTTGATAAATTTTTTATTATGTAAATTTCTTTGTAGTCTAGCGTTTATTATTACTAATTTGATATTTTCTTTTTTACATATTTTGTAAAAATTTGGCCAAATCTCTGTTTCATATATAAGTATGGTTTTGATATTTATTCTACTTAACCAATTAGAGACAAGTAACTTATAATCTAAAGGAAAATATAAAACATCAATTTTTGGAAATAATTCTCTTGCGCGCTTCCTTCCAGAAAACGTACTAGTTGATATTAGAATATTATTATTTTTTCCAATTTCTTTAATCAATTCTTTTGCGCCATTAACTTCTCCCAATGATGAGCAATGAACGCATATATCATTATTTTTACTAATCTGACCAATAAAACCTAGGCGGTTTTTTATTTGATCGAAATCAGATTTTTTTATTCCTAAATATAAAAAATAAACAAAAGCAAATGGAAACAATAATAGTAATGCGAATGAATAAATAAATTTATGATTTATCATTAATTTAACCAGCTGTTGACTACTTTAAGATCATCTATAGATAATGTTCCAATGGATTGTTTTAATTTGAGTTTACTAATTAGATAATCATACTTCGATTTCGAGTAATTTTTTTTTGCTCTATAAAATTCTTTTAATGCTAATAAAACATCTGTAGTTGATCTTGTTCCAACTTCAAACCCTGCTTTATTGTACTCCACCGATAATTCATTTGATTCTAGAGCTTTCTTTGAGGCCTTGACCTTGCTAATTGCTGACTTTAAATTTAAAAAAGCTTGCCTACTATCTCGTATTACCTCTCTCTTCTTTTTAAGTAATTCGTACCTAGCCTTTTCCATCTCAAATTCTGCTTGCTTACTACTATAATAAGTGTTTCCTCCAATGAAGATAGGGATGTTTAGCTCTATACCAATAAAATCATTATTTGAATCGAATGCTCCTGAGGACCCTCCTCCCTTATCTGTTTCTTTAATAGTTCCATAAATATCTAATGTTGGAAAATGTTTTGACCTCTCAAATTTAAGATTAGCTATAGCAACATCCTTAGCCCTTTTATAAGCAAGTAAATCTAGGTTCTGCTTCACTGCAAAATTCTCCCACGCTTTTATATCGTCTGGATCAGGGCTTTTTGCTTTTATATTGTGGTTTAGAGAAGAAAAGCTTTTAAATTGTTTTCCTGTAAGAACATACAGAGACTCTCTAGCAAGGTCTTTTTGGTTTTCTGCTTCAATGACATTTGTTTCAGATAAATCATATGAAGCTTTCGCTTCTGCATAATCTGTTATCGCAATTAAACCGACTTCTAATCTTTTTTTTGATTCGTCTAACTGAGATTTTATTGCTGCCTTCTCAGAAACTACATAATCAATATTATCTTCGCTATCAAGAATATTAAAGTAGGCTTTTGCTAATCTTATTATTAGATTTTGCCTGGCTGAATCTCTCTCTGCCAAAGACTTTGCAACTTGATACTCGCTTTTCTCGAGTAAAGAAAATAAATCTCTTCTATATAGTGGTTGCTTTAAGTTAATACTATATTCGTCTGTGGTGAACTGCGATGTTGGCGAGGAGCTTCCATATACAGAACCATCGATTGACTCTCTTGTTCGTTGGCTTGTTCCTTTAAATCTTAAATTTGGAAGAAGGTTCGATCTAGCAATCGGATACTCTTGAAGAGTTGACTTGTGCTTCGCTTCTGCAGCAAGAAGTTCTGGATCGCTTTTAACCGCAATATTATAAATTTCAAGTAAGTCGGCCGCATAAATATGCTTTGAAAAAATACAAGTAAAAATAAAAATAATATTAAAAAAAATTTTCATATAATTAATATAATGCCATAGTGTTGTCGACTGTTTTCGCCCACGCATCTATACCGCCACGAAGATTGATGATATTAGTGAAATCATTTCTTTCAAAATAAATTCCAACCATTCTGCTTCTAATACCATGATGACAAATGAAAGCTATAGATTGCTCTTCATCAAAATCATGCATCTTGCTTTGAATTTCAGATATTGGAATGTGAACAGAATTTTCGATATACACTACATTATACTCCCATGTTTCTCGAACATCGATAAGAGTAATATCTGGATTTTCTTTAATGTGTTGGTGAAGCTCAAGAGCAGTCATTTCAATCATAGATTTAATTATACTAAAAATTTAAAATATTTTTTTTATTATTATTTGTCAAATGATCAATGGTTGTTTCAAAAGACTGGTCGCAAACAAGCTTATTTTCAGAAACTTTTTCAATAATATATACATTCATAACTGGATGATTACCAATTACAATAAACATCTTTCCATTTTTGTTGAGAGCTTGTTCAAGTTTATAAATTCTTTCCTCAGCTGCTCCAGTAACCACTATGATGTCGTATTTTTTTTCTGGCGTCCAAGATGAAAAGATATCTTTATGGGCATAATTCACATTATATATATTGTATTTATCATGGGATTTCTTTGCCTCTTCTAACATTGAGTTATCATTATCTATTGTATCAACTACTTTTCCCATGATTGATAAACAGCAGGTAAGATAGCCGCTACCAGTGCCAATTTCTAAAATTTCGTCACTAGAGGTTACCTTTAATAATTGCAAGATTTTTGCAACTATTAAGGGCCTTAACATATGAAAATTATTTTGCAGAGGAATATCATACTCAGCATAAGATAACTTTTGAAACTCTTTTGGCACAAAGTCCTCTCGATTAACTTTTTGAATACAATCTAGGGTTTTTTGGCAGCTAATTCCCTCTGGTTTCAGCTGGCTCTCGATCATATTTTTCTTGTTTATTTGCATAATAATCCATTAAATCAATAAAATTAGTAACACTATAACAAATACACTTGCAAACTGCTTATATGTCAGATAAGTTTATTTAGAAAGTATCTTTTTGCAATACTAAAATATTAATTGCTCTACATATACTGTATTATTATTCTATTATGACAGCTGAAAAAAGTATAAATAAAGACCAAAAAAGTATAAAACTCAACGAAAATTCTTCAAATGCCTTAAAAATTCACAACGCATGTCATAGAAAAATCTACGTCCCAATGCTAAGAGATGAAAATGTGAAAGTTGGCATGAAAGAAATTCTTCAGCACCCAACCAAGCTGCCTGATGGAACAACTAAAGATAACCCTCCCATACCTGTCTATGATACATCTGGACCATACTCTGATGATAATTATGAAATCGATTTAAATAATGGGATTCACAAATTAAGGGAGAAATGGGTAAAAGAAAGATCTCTAAAATTTAAAGACAACTGCACACAAATGCATTTAGCGAAAAAAGGAATAATTACTCCCGAAATGGAGTATGTTGCTATCAGGGAAAATATTTTACTTGATAGAATCGCAAATGACGAAGAATACAAAAAATTAATGAATCAACAGGATGGTGATTATTTCAAAGAACATAAATTAATTACCCCTGAATTTGTTCGCAGTGAAGTTGCTGCGGGTAGAGCAGTTATACCAGTAAATAAAAATCACCCTGAGTCTGAGCCAATGATTATTGGTAGAAATTTTCTAGTCAAAGTTAATACAAATATTGGAAATTCAACAATATCTTCATCTATAGAAGAGGAAGTAGAAAAAATGATTTGGTCTACTAGATGGGGTGGGGATACATTGATGGATTTATCAACTGGTAAAAATATTCATGAAACCAGGGAATGGATTATGCGAAACTCTCCGGTCCCTGTAGGTACAGTACCAATTTATCAAGCTTTAGAGAAAGTTAGGGGAAGAGCAGAAAAGTTAAACTGGGAAATTTACAAAGAAACATTAATTGAGCAAGCAGAGCAAGGTGTAGATTACTTTACAATTCATGCTGGTGTTTTAAAGGAATATATACCCTTAACAAAAGACAGAACAACTGGAATTGTTTCGCGAGGTGGTTCTATCATGGCTAAATGGTGTCTAACGTATGACAAAGAGAACTTTACGTATACTCACTTTGAAGAAATATGCGACATTATGAAAAAATATGATATTACATTTTCTTTGGGTGATGGATTGAGACCTGGTTCAATTGCAGATGCCAATGATAAAGCACAGTTTGCAGAGTTAAAGACCTTGGGCGAACTTACAAAGATTGCTTGGGAAAACGATGTTCAAGTAATGATTGAGGGACCGGGTCATGTTCCAATGCATTTGATTAAAGAAAATATGGATAAAGAATTAAGAGAGTGTCATGAGGCGCCCTTTTATACTTTAGGACCATTGACAACTGATATCGCACCAGCATACGACCATATAACTTCAGCCATTGGAGCTGCTATGATAGGTTGGTATGGAACAGCAATGCTTTGTTACGTAACACCTAAAGAGCATTTAGGCTTGCCAAATAAAGAAGACGTTCGTGAGGGAATTATAGCTTACAAAATTGCTGCGCATGCAGCTGACTTAGCAAAAGGTAAGTATGCTGCCCAGCTTCGAGATAATGCACTTTCAAAAGCACGATTTGAATTTAGATGGGAGGATCAGTTTAACTTAGGATTAGATCCAGAAAAGGCAAAAAGCTTTCATGATGAAACTTTACCTCAAGAACCAGCAAAAGACGCGCATTTCTGCTCAATGTGTGGCCCAAATTTTTGTTCAATGAAAATTACTCAGGATATTAGAGATTACTCCGAGAAAATAAGCGTCATAAAAATTGAAGATATTTCAAATTCTTTAAAAAAATAAAATCTTGTAAAAGAATTTTAATTAACTTTTAAAACTTTATTCCATAAATTCATAATATGAAAAATTCAAAATTTGATATTAAAGTCGAAATAAAAAATACTATAAAGAAATATAATATTTGTGATATTTGGAATAAAAAAATTCAAGAGGATCTAAAAAAATATAAAAAGCACAGTGATTCTGATATTAATAATAGAGAGGATTTTAGGAATCTTGATTTTGTTACGATAGACGGCGAGGACGCAAAAGATTTTGATGATGCTGTATACTGTAAAAAGCTCGAAAAAAATTGGAAATTATACGTTGCAATAGCCGATGTAGCGCACTATGTAAAGAAGAACTCATCAATTGATAGAGAGGCTTATAAAAGAGGAACCTCAACTTACTTTCCAAACTATGTTGTGCCTATGCTACCAGAAGTTCTTTCAAATGATTTATGTTCTCTGAGGCCAAACGAAGACAAACTCACGATAGTTGCAGAGATTGTCATAGATAGCATTGGTCAAATAAAATCATTCAAATTTCATAATGCAATAATTAGATCATCGGCAAGGCTGACGTACAATATTGTTGAAGATTTTATTAAAGGGAAAAATATAATTAAAGATAAAAAAATTATCAATAATATAAATAATCTTTATTCTTTGTTTAAGGCACTTGAAAAAAATAGAAATAAGAGAAATGCAATACATTTTGATTCTCAGGAAATATCCTTTTTTGTTAATAAAAAAGGAGAAGTAAACAGTATAAAAAATAATATTAGGCAGGAATCTCAAAAAATTATAGAAGAATGTATGATTGCAGCTAATGTTGCAAGTAGTCTTTTCATAAAAAAAAATAATAAAAACACTTTGTACAGAGTACATGATGAGCCCTCACTCAACAAAGTAGAAGAAGCATCTATTTCTTTAAAAACTCTAGGTTATAAGTTGTTGCCTAATATAATTCCTTCTTCAAAAGAAGTTAATGACATTTTAAAATTATCTAAGAAAAAATTAGACTACCATCTTGTTACTTCAATAATCTTAAGGTCAATGGCAAGAGCAGAGTATACTCCAAAAAATATTGGTCATTTTGGATTATCTTTAAAATCATACAATCATTTCACCTCTCCGATTAGAAGGTATCCTGATCTCATAGTTCATAGGATTCTCAAAAATATAATTAATAAAAATAAGGAAGATTACAATTTGAGTGAGCTTGAAAAAATTGGTGAAATATCTTCAGAGAATGAACGTATCTCAGAGGCAGCTGAAAGAGAAGTTCAATCCATATTACTATGTCACTACGCTAAAAAATTTATTGGTAAAAAGTTTGACGCTTCGGTTGAGTCGATCGTTAACTTTGGAATGTTCGTGTCGTGTCATGAAGAACCAATACAGGGATTAGTTCATATATCATCACTAGGAAATGAGTATTTTTTTTATGACGATAAAAAGAACGTACTTATTGGAGAAAAATCAGGGAAAAAGTATCGAGTGGGTGATAAAATTAAAGTAAAGCTTTCAAGTGCGTATCCGTCGGAAAGAAAAATTGATTTTCAACTTGTAAAAGAAAGAAAATAAAATGCAAAAAGAAAAAGTTGTAGGAATTCATGCGGTAAGAATGTTATTAAAGGTCAGGCCCTTTGATGTCTACGAAATATATTTGTCAGATATGAGTTCAAGAAAATTTTCTGATATCTTAAATTTGGCTAAAATAAAAAATATTCCAATTAATAAAATATCAGCGGATAAAATTTTTGAAATATCAAATGTAAAAAGCCATCAAGGAGTCCTTGCATTCGCAAAAAGAAAAAAAGAGATAATCGAAAAAGATTTACTTTCCTTTTTAGAAAAAAAAACTAAAAATCATATCCTTCTAGTACTTGACGAGGTTTCAGATCCTAGAAACCTTGGTGCATGTTTAAGAATATGCGATGCATTTAATGTTGCAGCAATCGTTGTAAAAGACCACGACTCAACAAATATAAATGAAACTGTAAAAAAAGTTGCTGCTGGTGGTGCAGAAACTATACCCATTATCAAAATAAAAAATATTTCTAGAACTTTAGAATTGTTAAAAAAAAATGATTATTGGGTTTATGGTGCTACCGGAGAAGGGGGCGAAGAAGTGAATGAGATAAAATTTAACTTTCCAACAGTATTGGTTGTGGGCGGTGAATCTAAAGGCCTTCGTAAGAAAACTCTTGAAAATTGTGACTTTAAAATAAAGATCAATATGCTTGGAAGCGTCGAGAGCCTGAACTTGTCAGTAGCCACAGGTATAATAATCAATGCAATCAATAGCCAAATAAAATAATTGCAGTATTTAATTTCATTATGTAATATACACATTCCTTGATCTACTTAGATTATCTAAGAGACAATAACCCATAAGGAAAATATGAGACATTACGAAGTTGTTTTTTTAGTTCACCCTGATCAAAGCGATCAAGTCCCAGCAATGATTAAGAAATACACTGGTATCATTACATCTGGTGGTGGAAAAATTCATAGAGAAGAAGATTGGGGAAGAAGACAATTAGCTTACCCAATAAATAAGATCCATAAAGCTCATTATATTTTAATGAATATTGAATGCGGTAAAGAAGTTATTGAAGAACTATCCTCAAATTTTAAATTTAATGATGCAGTATTAAGAAATATGGTTCTCAAAAGAAAAAATGCAATTACTGAAAAATCATCAATATTAACTGGTGATAGTGAAACAAAAGATGATAACAATACTCCTCAAACTGAAAGTATGAGTAATGAGGAATCATTTGCAGAAAGTGGAGCAGAAAATGTCTAGATATTTTAAAAAACAAAAATTTTGTAGATTCACAAAAGAGGGGATTAAAGAAATAGATTATAAGGATCTTGAGTTGTTAAAAGAATATATTACTGAGACTGGGAAGATCTTACCAAGCAGAATTACAGGTACAAAAGCAAAGTATCAAAGGCAGATTTCAACAGCGGTTAAGAGAGCTAGGTATCTTGCGTTAATACCGTATTCTGACAATCATTAACGAGAAAATACTATGGAAGTAATTCTACTGGAAAAAATTGAAAATTTAGGTGATTTAGGGGATAAAGTGAACGTCAAACCAGGTTATGCTAGGAATCATTTGATACCAAAGGCAAAAGCAAAATATGCGACAGCAGAGAACTTAAAAGAATTTGAAGAGCAAAAAGCTGAATTGGAGAAAATTGCTGCAGAGAATCTGAAAATTGCGAAAGAGCGTAAAAGCAAGCTTGACGGAGTTGAACTAAAATTATTGGTCGAAGCAAATGAAGAGGGAATGTTATTTGGATCTATAGGGCCATACGAAATTGAAAAACAGTTAGTAGATAATGGGCATGAAGTATCTCGAAAGGAAATAAGAATGCCTGAAGGTCCAATCAAAAAAGTAGGCGAATATCCTGTCAATATACACCTAAGCATTGAAATAGATGCAACAGTAAATCTAGTTGTCGAAACAAATAATCAAAGCTGATAATATAAAAGTAAAACAATAAAGCTTGGTTACAAAAATGAGTAAAAGCCTTAAATTTCAGGATCTTAAAGAAGCCCGTAGTTCAATTGAAGCCGAAAGAGCAGTTCTTGGCGGGGTTATACTTGATAACGAATCTTGGTATAAAATCGCTGATATATTGCAAGTTGATGATTTTTATAACGAATTAAATAGAAAAATATTTTCATGCATTGTTGAACTCTCGAACAACAATATCCCATTTGATCTTGTGACAATAAATGAAAAAGTAAATCCAAATAACGATGCCTCATTTCATGAATATTTAAAAGAAATAATAAGTGAAACGCCCTCTGCTGCCAACATTGCTTCATATGCCAATATTGTTAGAGAACAATCTATAATTAGACAGTTGATTAATGTGAGTAATGATTTAATTGAGAAATCACACGATGGATCGGTTGACAGTAAAACACTTTTAGATGAAGCAGAACAAAAAATATTTGGAATTACAGACGAATCTTTGAAGTCCGAAAATGGTTTTAAAGCTCTAAGTGAGTTGTGTGGGGAATCAATGAAAACTATTGAAAAACTACAAGAAACAAAAGGTGGAATTACTGGGGTACCTACTGGCTTTAGTAAATTTGACGAAAAAACTACAGGTTTGCAAAAAGGTGACTTAATTATTGTGGCTGGAAGACCATCTATGGGTAAAACTGCCTTTGCTATGAACATTGCAGAAAACGCGTCAATTAAAAATGAAGCGGTGACTGCAATTTTCAGTATGGAAATGCCTGGTAGTCAATTATCAATGAGACTGCTAGCTTCAGTAGGTAGAGTTAATCAACAAAGACTAAGAAATGGTAATCTAACAGATGACGACATGCCAAGACTAACCAGTGCGGTTGCGATTCTTTCTAAAGCAAATATATTTATTGATGATACGGCTGCACTTACTCCATTAGATATTCGTGCAAGAGCAAGAAGGTTGAAACGTGAAAAAGGAGCTTTAGATCTTATAGTAATAGATTACATGCAACTAATGCGATTTAATAACAGTGTTGAAAATAGAGCAACTGAGCTTGCAGAGATTTCAAGATCTTTAAAAGCTTTAGCAAGGGAATTAGAGGTTCCCGTTATAGCTTTATCACAATTAAATAGAGCAGTAGAAAACAGGACTGACAAAAGACCCATGATGTCTGACTTAAGAGAGTCTGGGGCAATTGAACAAGATGCAGATTTAATTGCATTTATATACAGAGATGAACAGTACAACCCTGACTCCCCTGATAAGGGTAAAGCAGAAATTTTGGTAAGAAAACAAAGGAATGGTCCAACATTCGAAATGGTTTTAACTTTTGTTGATAAATGCACAAGATTTGATAATTATACACCTGATATATATTCCTCAGAGGAACTTAAATGAATGGACGTATTATAGTTAGCAAAAATAATTTAGTTCATAACTTATCTGAAATTAAAAAATACGCTAAAAAATCGAAAATAATGTCTGTTATAAAGTCAAATGGATACGGACATGGTATGTTAGAAGTTGCTTCGGCGCTAGAGGGTTCTGATGCATTTGCAGTTGCAACAATTGAAGAAGCTATTTATCTTCGAGAAAATAAAGTTAAAAAAGAGATTGTTTGTCTTCAAGGTTTTTCAAATAAACATGAAAGCATTTATTGCTCAAAAAATAATATTCGACCAGTAATTCATTGCCCCGAACAAATCAGTATTATAAATGAAACATCTTTTGACTTGCCTCTTAGTCTATGGATAAAAATAGATACAGGAATGAATAGATTAGGTTTTAAGAATATTGATTTACCTAAAATTATTGAGCAAATTGGCAAAAAAATAAAACATCCTGTTGGTGTAATGACTCATTTGGCATGTGCTGACGAAAATGATGATAATTTCTCAAATAATCAGATTAAAACTTTCGAGAATATTATTAAGGAGACAAACGCAGAACTCAGTATTTTAAACTCTGCAGGGGTTATAAAATATTGGAAAAATTTTAATAATATTAGCGAGTGGATTCGGCCAGGTATTATGTTATATGGTGTTAGCCCATGTAATAATAATGAAAAAATTAAAATCAAACCCGCAATGACTCTCACTGCTCCAGTAATATCGATTAAAGAATGTAAAAAAGGAGAAAGAATTGGTTATGGCCACACTTACCATTTTACAAAAGATACCAGAATTGCCTCTTTAGGAATTGGTTATGGTGACGGTTTTTCAAGAAGTCTAAGTAACGTTGGCAGGGTTTTTTATAAAGATAATTTTTTTAATATTGTTGGTAGAGTTTCTATGGACATATTGACCGTAGATATCGGAGATAAGAAAATAGAGTTAGGCGAAGACTTTGAATTATGGGGAAATAATATAAGTATCAAAGATGTGTCAGATTCAATAAACACTATTCCATATGAATTAATGTGTGCATTAGGTAACAGACTAAAGAGAGAATATATTTAACTTTCAGCGATATCTTGAAGTTTTCTATAATCTATCTTTCCGCTTCCTAATATTGGAAATTCTTCTATGATTTTTATTTTTTTTGGAATATATAAATTTGATAACCCAGAACCTTTTATAAAATCAGCTAAGTTTTTTAAATTTGCATCAATTTTGTCAGTGATCAACATAAGTGATTCTCCCTTTTGCTCGTCCTTAATCGAGCAAACAATACTACTGTTTTCAGGCCAAAGTTTTTTCGGAAAGTCTTCTACAAGCCCTAAAGAAATCATTTCTCCAGCAATTTTTGCAAATCTTTTAAGTCGACCAAGTATAAATAAGTAACCTTCTTTATCAACATAAGCCACATCGCCTGTGTTATACCAGTCAAATTTCTCGTTCATTCCAAAGTATCTATCAATAACATTGTCGCCCTTTATGTATAGCAGACCGCCATTCTCATAACCTTCAATTTTTTCAATTTTGTAATCAATTCCAGGTAAAATTTTTCCAACTGAACCGATCTTATAATTTTCAGAAGTATTGACTGATATTGCTGGAGAAGCCTCAGTGACTCCGTAACCTTCAAAAATTTTAATATTAAAACTTTGGTATTTTTCATGAGTAGTCTCATCGACTTTCTCTGCGCCAGCTATTAAATATCTAATATTCAAGAAGGTAGATTTGCTAACGTAAGGGAGATATTTTTTTAAAAATGTATCTGTTGAAAAAAAGACAGTTGCTTTTTTTTCCTCAAGCATTTTTGGAATCGTTTGAAAGTGAAGAGGCGTAGGATATAATATTACTTTACAACCTGAAAGAATTGGTAACAAAATACCTATACCAAGGCCAAAAGAATGAAAAAAAGGCAGGCATGTAAAAAACTTATCACTTGAATTTACTTTTAGCGTTTTTAAAACCTGCATCCTATTTGCAAATAAGTTTTTATGAGATAAGCCTACACCCTTTGGATCACTTTCAGTTCCTGATGTGAAAAGAATAACTGCTAGCTTATCAGAATAATATTTTTTTTTATTAATTAAGGATGATAAAAAATCGAAAAAAGAAGAAATTTTTATTCTTAAAGACAAATTTTTCCGAATATCTTCTAGGTAAATAATATTACAATCATTATTTTTAATTTTTTCAATCTCCTCATGGAGGTTCGCTTGCTCTATAAAATTTCTTGAAGTTATTATATTTTCTATATTTGTATTTTTTATACTAGATAGAATATTCTTTATTCCAGAAGTAAAATTAATAATAGCAATACTTCTATTCAAAAATTGAATTGCAAAAAAAACAATTGTGGTTGGAACTGAATTAGGCATTATCAAACCAATTGGTTTCGGTTCATTATTACCAATCTTTTTTTCTAAGATTTTTCCAAGTAATATAGACTTATATATCAGTCCTACGTTTGAAATTGAATTACCAAGGCTGTCTTCAATTATCTTTGCTTTAAAACCAGAATTAAGAGTATCGAGTAAAGATTTATAAATATGCGCCATAATAAAAGACTATAGTTTTGTTGGGTTTGGCGCATCTCCATAGACTTCATCTGGATCAAAAGTTTTTTTATCTTCTTTAAATTTAAGTTTGATCTCTTGTTTGATATTTCCAACTGGTATGCTTCTATAAAAACACGACTTATAGCCAACGTGGCAACTTGCTTCCAAACCTTGTAACTCAACCTTTAACCATATTGAGTCTTGATCATCATCAATACGAATATCTTTCACTTTTTGAATTAAACCGCTTGAAGCACCTTTGTGCCATAGGCATTTTCTGCTTCTACTCCAATAATGAGCCTCACCAGTTTCAATGGTTTTTTTAAGTGCCTCTTCATTCTGATATCCCAGCATCAACACATCCCCAGTATTGGCATCTGTTGTAACCACTGGCATAAGACCATTTTCATCAAATTTGGGAGCTAGTTCACTACTCTCTTCTACTTGTTCTACTGTTTTTCTTTCTTTAAAAATATCCGTCATTTTTTTACTCGCCAAGTTGTCTTACCTTTAACATCCTCTAATACTACATTATTTTTGTCTAATTTCTCTCTAATTTCGTCAGCTCTCTTGAAATCGTTTGATTTTCTAGCTTCATCTCTCTCTTTTATAAGCAATTTTATGTCGTCCTCAGATATAGAGGAATTTATGTTCAAAGATAACCACTCATCTTTAGATCTATTAAGAAGTCCTAAAATATTTGCACTGTTAAGAAGTGTTTTTGAACATTTTATTTTCTGCAAATTTGAAATTGCTAATGGTGTGTTTAAGTCATCTAGCAATGGTTCCAAAACATCTCTGGAGATGGTGTCATCATTTGAATCGTATTCTAAATTTTTATAAAGTTTATTTAAAATATTTTTTGACTGCTCTAGTAAACTCTCCCCAAAATTTATAGGTTTTCTATAATGGGTACTCAAAAGTGCGAGCCTTATTACTTCTCCATCATAATTATCTAATAATTCATTTATAGATATTATATTACCAAGAGATTTTGACATTTTTTCTCCTTCCATCTTTAGGTAAGCATTATGAATCCAATAGTTTGCATATTTCGTATTTTTATTTGCACAACAACTTTGTGCGATTTCATTTTCATGATGTGGAAAAATTAAATCTTGTCCGCCCCCATGGATATCTATTTCCTGTCCTAGAAATTTATCAACCATTGCAGAACATTCAATGTGCCATCCCGGTCTTCCATATCCCCACGGGCTATCCCAACCAGGGTCATCGTTTTCTGATGGTTTCCAAAGAACAAAATCGCCAGGGTGCTTCTTATAACTTGCTACCTCTACTCTTGCCCCAGATAACATTTCTTCTTTATTACGGTTCGATAATTTTCCGTAGTCTTCAAATGAAGTTATATCAAATAAAACATGTTTCTCGTTTTTATATGCATATCCATTATCTAAAATTTTCTGAATCATCAGAATTATCTGATCTATATTCTCAGTTACTTTTGGTTCAATATCTGGCCTTAAAACAAAAAGGCTGTTCATATCCTGATGATATATGTCTGTATACTTATTTGTTATGCTTGAAATTGGTTCATTAAGTTCTTTTGCGGCATTATTAATTTTGTCGTCAACGTCTGTAATATTTCTCACGTAACGAACTCTTGGATAAATACTTTTTAACAATCTATAAAAAACGTCAAAAACGATAGCTGGTCTTGCATTTCCAATATGCGCATAACTGTATACCGTCGGACCACAGACATACATTTTTATTAGATTTTTATCTATTGGAATGAATAGCTCTTTTTCTTTTGATAGGGTATTATATATTTTCAAATTCATAATAAATTGCTCTATTATACACTTTTAAATTATTTGAAAACAATGAAGTCGATCTTAATTTCAAATGCAACAATCGTCAATGAAAACTCTAAGAAAGTTTCAGATATTTATGTTAAAAACGGAAGAATTGAGCAAATATCGAGTGATTTATCTCATCTAGATGCAGATATAAATATCGATGGTACTGGAAAGTACATTCTACCTGGGATGATTGATGATCAGGTACATTTTAGAGAACCTGGCCTTACAGACAAAGCTGATATCCGGTCCGAGTCTTTAGCAGCAGTAATCGGTGGAACAACAAGTTTTATGGATATGCCAAATAACAAACCACCAATTATTACGAACGAAGGTTTAGAAAATAAATTCAAAGTTGCAGAAAATAGATCATTCGCTAATTATTCTTTTTATCTTGGTGCAACCAATGAAAATATAGATGAAATAAAAAATACAATTAAGAAAGCTTGCGGGATTAAAGTTTTCATGGGTGCCTCAACAGGAAACATGTTAGTTGATGATCCTAAATCTCTTGAACAAATATTTATTCATGCGCCAAAACTTATTGCAACTCATTGTGAAAGTTCTCCAATAATTGACAGGAATCTAAAAATCGCAAAAGAAAAATATGGAGAGAATATTCCACTTGAGATGCATACAGAGATAAGAAGTAGAGAATGTTGTATAGAATCATCTTCATTAGCAATTGATCTTGCCAAAAAATTTGGCTCTCGTCTTCATGTTCTTCATTTGACAACAAGGGATGAATTAGATTTCTTCTCAAACAATTACGTCGAAAATAAATCAATCACTGCGGAAGTATGCATTCATCACATGCTTTACTCAGAAAAAGACTATGCGACAAAAAAAGGTTTTATCAAATGTAATCCATCTATAAAAGAAGAAGAAGATAGATTAGCTCTTATAAACGCCGTGAATAATAATGTTATCGACGTAATTGCGACAGATCACGCACCACACTTAATATCGGAAAAAACAGCTAAAAAATACGAGGATATACCGGCGGGCTTACCTGTTATACAACATTCATATAGAGCTGTTTTAGAGTTTTATCATAATGGTATTTTTACTCTAGAGAAAATTATCGAAAAGGCATGTCATAATCCAGCTATATGCTATGACGTTAAAGAAAGAGGTTTTATTCGTGAAGGATATTGGGCGGATTTGGTTTTAGTTGAGTTTCTTGAGAAGGGTGAAATTGATTCAACTACAATTATGCATAAATGTGGATGGTCAGCGTTTTCGGATGTTCCATTTAGAACTAAAATTCATAAAACGATAGTGTCTGGGAATATAGCTTTTGATGCTGATACTGGAAAAATCCCAGAACACCCGTTTGGATTAGAGTTAGAATTTAATAATTAACCTGTCATTTTAAGTTGTTGAATACTTTTTTGGTCTTTATCAACTTCAACAACGATATCGCTCTTAAGCGATGACTGACAAGCAAGAATGTAGCCTTGATCCAACATGTCTCCATCTAATGTGTAAGCAAAATCAGATAGCTCTTTGACTTTTCCTTCTTTTAAAACTGCTCTACAGGTTCCACAACCACCACTTCGGCAATCGCATGGCCATTCTACACCAGCGTTTTTAGCAGCTTGAAGTAAATTTATTTTACCGTTGACTTCAAATGTTTCACCAGTATTAGAAATAGTTACTTTGTATACTTTATTTTTATCTCCAAATCCAAACATAATAGTTCTCCTATAAGAGTTAATTATCATTCCCCCTTCTAAAAAAAAGTAGCCGGAAAAACCGGCTACAAGTGTGCGGAGCTAGGTGCTCCAGGGGATGTACAAAATCATTTAACTTAAACACAATATAGCATAAATTTTAGTAATGTACACATTTATCTATACAAAAATTAAAGAAAAAGTCCCTTATAATACAATTATTTATAAAAATACAAGTTATGTACAAATAAATATAAATAATACTTGATTTTTACTTGTATATGAAATATATTCTGTTTATGAATAATCACGAGCAAAAGCAGATGAATAATATTGAACAGAATTACAGGATTGGTTTAACAACTCAAATCACTGGCATACGTCCCGAGACTCTAAGAGCATGGGAAAGAAGATATAAAGTTGTAAAACCTATAAGAACAGATGCCGGCGACAGACTTTACACTCAAGCTGATATTGATAGACTTTTATTGATAAAGAAGCTTGTCGATAATGGCGATGCTATTAGTGCAGTCGCTAACTTAAATTATGAGAATCTTGAAAAAAGAATTTCAAGTTGTAAATCTGCTATTACAAGTTCTGGAAAAAATGACCTCAATTTCATTCTTCTCGGTAAAACTATCCTAGACAAAAAGAGTTTAGATAGCATGAGACTTAACATGATCGATGTTGTACAAGACCCAAGGAATATAAAATCTAATTACCACTGTAAAGTTGATTTTATAATCGCCGAAATACCTACTGTGAACCAAGGTACTTTTAAAGTTTTACAGAAGCTAATGAAACAATCAAAAGCTTCAAAACTTTTGTGCGCATATGATTTCGGTAAAGAAAGCGATATCTTGGCTTTGAGAACTCAAGATACAGGTATCACTAAATTACCACTTAACCACTCTGAAATAACTGACTGGTGTGCAAGTAATTTTCCAAATTACATGAAGTCAGCCTCAACAGCTAGACTTTTAACTGATCAAGATATACATACTATAGTTGCCGCGGGCAGCAATATTAACTGCGAATGCCCTAAACACCTTGCTGATCTAATATTTAAACTCACCGCTTTTGAGAAGTACTCTTCAGAGTGCGAAGTCAGAAACGCTAAGGACGCTGAATTGCATAAGGAATTGGAGACTACTTCCGCAAAGTCTAGATATTTGATTGAAGAAGTTCTAATAAAACTAGCTAAGGTTGAGGGAATTAAATACTAGTTGAAAATGAAATCACTAGTATTATTTTCTAATGATTTAAGACTTGATGATAATGATGCTATAAACGCGTCATATACAAATAGCGATTTATCAGCTTTTCTTTTTGTCTTCGACAAAAAACTATACGAACAGACTCATGGCTCGGCAAACCTGTGGTGGCTCGAACAAAGTTTGGAAAGCCTTCGTTCCAGACTCAAGGAAAGAAATATTCTGTTAAATATCCTTGAAGGTAATTATGTCAAAACTATAGTTCAAGTCGTAGAAAAATATGAAATAAGTTCTGTTTATTTAAATCAAAACAAAAATCCTGAGTTTATAAAAGTTGAAAAATTGCTTAACAAAGAACTAGATAAAATTAATGTCGACTTCAATGCCTTTAATAAATCAACATTGGTCGATCCATCAACTATTCTCAACAAAAGTAACGAGCCATATAAAGTTTATAGCCCTTTTTATAAGCACTGCAAATCGATTTATGCCCAAAAACAAGTCTTAAATTTTCCAAAAGCACCTTTCAAAACCTTTGATCTTGAAGAAAGCCAGATGGATATTAGACAAATCTTTTCTGAAAAGAAAGCAGAGTGGTCAAAAAAATTTGAAAATTATTGGAGTCCTGGAGAGCTAGAGGCAACCAAAAAGCTAAAATCTTTTTTCAAAGGCTATCTGTCTGAATACAAAGATATAAGAAATTTTCCAGGTACTGCCGGTACATCAAAAATGTCACCGCATCTTCGTTTTGGAGAAATCACAACTAATCAGATAATTAACCATTTTAATTTTCACCAAGATCATATGCTCAGTAAACACGAGGAGCATTACATAAAAGAATTATATTGGAGAGAATTTTCCTACTACATTCTTCATCATTTTCCTCATGTAGTGAGTAAGCCATTCAATAAAAAATATGAAGACTTTGAGTGGGAAGAAAATTACGAAGAAAACCTAAATCTCTGGAAAAAAGGAAAAACTGGTATAAGAATAGTTGATGCTGCCATGAGAGAGCTTTGGGAAACAGGTTGGATGCATAACAGAACAAGAATGATTGTAGCTTCCTTTCTTACAAAAAATCTTTTAATTCCGTGGCAAGAAGGTGAAAAATGGTTCAAAGATACGCTATTAGATGCAGATGTTGCAAATAACGTAATGGGGTGGCAATGGGTGTCTGGTTGTGGAACTGATGCAGCTCCATATTTTAGAATTTTTAACCCTATATTACAGGAAGAAAAGTTTGATCCTGATAATAGTTATACAAAAAAATGGTTGGATGACTTCAACTTATATTCGGAGAATGTCTCCAATGATTTACTAGTTGACAAAAACTTAATTAAACCAATTGTTGATCTTAAAGAGAGTAGAAATAAGGCTTTGGAAAGATTTTCTAGGATCAAATAGAAATTTATTTATACCTGTTTTCAATATACTCAATCAATATTTTTTTAAAATCATTAGTTATATTATCGCCTTTTAAAGTAACCTTTTTCTCTCCATCAATAAATACTGGAGCTGTTGGGTTTTCACCTCTTCCGGGAAGACTGATACCAATATCTGCGTGTTTACTTTCTCCTGGCCCATTTACTATACACCCCATCACAGAAATTTTTAGATTTTCAACGCCAGGGTAATCTTTTTTCCAAACCGGCATGCTTTCTTTAATATGCTTATCAATATCAAAAGCTAGTTTTTGGAAATAGTCACTACTTGTTCTTCCGCATCCAGGACACGAAGTTACGTCTGGTAAAAAATATCTTATACCTAGGCTTTGTAAAATTAGTTTTGCAACGCTAACCTCTTTTGTTCTATTTCCATCTATATCAGTTGTAAGTGAAACTCGGATTGTATCTCCAATTCCATCTAGCAATAATGGGCCAAGGGCGCATGAAGAATACACAATTCCCCTTTCATTACTTCCCGCCTCTGTTAATCCCAAATGAAGAGCATAGCTACACATTTCTGAAATTTTTCTATAAACATCAATAAGCATATTTACTTTACTTAACTTACAAGAAATAATAATTTGATCTTTTTTAAGACCAATTGATTCTGCTAAACTTGCATTTTCTAATGCCGATGTGATAACCGCATCACACATTACCTCGTCGAGTGATTTTGGTTTTTTTAATTGATTATTAATATCTAATTTACTTGCTAGAAGTTCTTGATCTAAACTTCCCCAATTAACTCCAATTCTAACAGGTTTGTTTAACTTGCAAGCTGCATCAATCATTGTTGTAAAATTTTTATCTTTTTTATTTTTTTTCCCAACATTTCCAGGATTGATTCTAAACTTATCAAGATAAACAGCGTCATCTTGATATTTGTCTAACAACATATGTCCATTAAAGTGAAAGTCCCCAACAATCGGAATGTTTTCTCCAGCTTTGTCTAATCTATCTCTAATAAAAGGAATTGCTTTTATTGCGTCTGAATCGTTGACAGTAACTCTTACTACTTCTGATCCAGCTTTTGAAAGAGCGATAATCTGCTCTGTGGTTTTTTCGATATCAGACGTATTTGTATCTGTCATCGATTGTACAATAATTGGATTATCACCGCCTATAAGAACGTTTCCTACTTTTACTGCATTGGATTTTCTTCTATTTATATTATTATTGCTCATGTATATTATTATCACATGAAGATTAGATAATTGGGAGTACTTATGAAAGGTATATTAGTGACAGGTACTGACACGGATGTTGGCAAAACGTGGTTTATGCTTAAATTTGGCTCTCTGCTGAAGGAAAAAAATAGAAATTTTCATTTTCTTAAGCCAGTTGAATCTGGATGTATTGAGCCCGATGGAAGCGTAGTTCCAAAGGATGCTACCCAATTTTCTAGGTTGGAAGACAAACCTTTAAGTACAATATGTGAATTTATGTTTAAAGCTTATGCATCACCTCCTAAAGCAGCAAAAATGGAGAATAAAACCATAAGTCTTAATCAGATTATTAAATTCCTTAATGAAAATAAAAATGATAACGATGATTGCATAAATATTGTTGAAGGGTGTGGAGGCTTTTATTCGCCGATAGCAAATAATAAATTAACTGCTGATCTTGCAACAGAACTGAAAATACCCATTGTACTTGTTGTAAAGAATGCATTAGGATGCATAAATCATACTCTCCTTACTATTCAATCAATAAAAAAATTAAAACTAGATCTCAAGCTCATTATCTTAAATAATATAAATAAAGATACACCTCTCGATAATTTTGAAGAACTTTCTCAATTCACTAATATACCGATTATAAAATTAGGCTATAATGAAGGTTTAAATCCTAAAGTGTTAGAGTATTTAGATTAAATGCCAGAATTACCCGAAGTTCAAACAACAATTGATGGAATAAAACCATTTTTAATAAATAAAAAAATAATAAGCTGTAATATCTCAGTTAAAAAACTACGCTGGAATATACAAAAAAATCTTTGTAAAGATTTAGTAAATTTAAAAATAACCAAAGTATCAAGAAGAGCAAAATACATCATAATTTCTGGAGAAAAATTTTTTCTTACTATACATCTTGGAATGACAGGCACTCTTAGAATTGCAAAAAAAAATGACGAGACTAGAAAGCACGATCACTTCAAAATTTTATTAAGCTCTGGTAAGCAATTAAGATTTAATGATCCAAGAAAATTCGGAATGATATTCCTCTCTAAAGAGTCTCCACTTGAGGTAAATCGATTATTTTTAAAATTAGGTGTAGAGCCGCTAAACAAAGAATTCAACGCAAAGTTTCTGTACGAAAAAACAAGAAATAGGGCTATTCCTATAAAAAATTTCTTGATGAATGCAAATATTATTGTTGGTGTTGGAAATATTTATGCTTCCGAATCTCTATTTTTAGCTGGTATCAAACCACAAAAAGTTTCAAGTAAATTAACTAGGAAAAACTGTGAGAAGTTAGTTTTTTCTATAAAAAAAGTATTACGAAAAGCGATTAAGAAAGGTGGATCATCAATCAATGATTATATTAATGCCAATGGTAAAAGTGGATATTTTCAGTATGATTTTAAAGTTTATGGCAGAACATCACTGCCCTGCCATAATTGTCAAAGTGACATCTTGCAAGTGAAGATAAATCAAAGATCATCTTTCTATTGTAAGAATTGTCAAAAATAGTTAACTATTTCTTTTGCTGCTCATAGAACATTTGATTTAGTCTATGAGAATTTGCATCAGCAGCAGATATAGCTTGTTTTGCTGTCTCTTCAACCAACTCTAGTCTATCTAACAAAGCTTGATCAGTTGCGCATCCTGATAATACAAGCGCAACGCCAGCTACTAGAAGTGTTTTTATTTTTCTCATTGAAGCCTCCTTATTATTATTTAAGCTTAAATTCCCCAAAGGGATTTTTTACTATATCAAATAAAGGTTGCTAGTCAAAGTCATATAATGAACTTCAGCAGCCTTTTGACTGCTGAATTAGTGTTTAAAACTAAAAAGGAGGACTGAAAATTCTTTTGCGAAAATGCCGTCCTTGGCATACTTTCCCTATAAAAACAGTTATTTACCAAGACATTGCTTATAAAGACAAACTGAAGCAACAACCCAAACTGTAAACATTAATAAAAGCTCTAACATTTATAACTCCACTACTTAAATAATAATAATAATATATAAGAATATAATAATATATTTAACTTATATGTCAACCCTTTATTTACTATATTTTCTTAGCAGAGCGTTCTTAACGTCATTACTTACAAAAGATGATACATCACCCCCAAGTTTGGCTATTTCTTTAACAAGGGATGATGATAAAAAAGCATATGATTCTGAGGGTGTAAGAAAAATTGATTCGATGTTTTGATTAAGTTTTTTGTTCATACTAGACATTTGGAATTCATACTCAAAGTCTGATACAACACGCAAGCCTCTTAGAATAACTTTTGCATCAAGTTTCGACGCAAAATCAACTAAAAGACCGTCAAAACCAATTACTTCGACATTTGTTAATTCTCTAAGCGATTTCTTAGCTAAATCAACTCTCTCAGACGAAGTAAATAAAGTCTCCTTATTAGATTTTTCAACAACGCAAACATATACCTTATCGAAGATATTTGATGCTGCCCTAGCAACAAGATCTTTATGTCCGTTAGTGAATGGATCAAACGTTCCTGGATAAACTGCAATATTCATTTGTAATATTCATATATAAAAAAATAATCATTATCATATCATATTATGTTGGAGTAATAAGTAAGAAACATCGCCACTTTTCCCTTTTCTTTGCAAAGTCCAATTGGCAGGAATTTTATAATCTTTTAAAAAATCTTTTGTAAACGGAATTTCAACATATATTTTACATTTATCTTTCAAGATTGTTGATGAACTTATCTTGTCAATCATATTTTGTAATAAGTTTTCTGAAAAAGGAGGATCGAGAAAAATTATATCGACCATATCTTGGACATGATTTTCAAATGAATTAGCATCTGCGTAAATAATATTTATATTTTTTGCAGATAAAGCATTTTTTTGGTCAATTAAACAGTCAATAGTTTCTTTATCGTTTTCAAGCATATATACATATTTAGCTCCTCTTGATGCCGCCTCAAACCCAAGCGAGCCACTGCCTGCAAACATATCAAGACATATAGATCCCTCAATATAATTCTGTAACAAATTAAATAGAGTTTCTTTAATTATTCCTTTTGTTGGTCTCAAATTATTTTTTTCGACAAAATTGATTTTTCGACCACGCCATGTTCCCGCTATCAATTTAATATTTGATTTAGTAGCTTTATTTCTTTGCTTTTGCATTACCAACTACCAGAGTAACAAGTGAATTAACATTAATTTCTTTCTTAAAAGCATTCATAATATCTTTTTTGGTAATTTTAGAAATTTCAGATGTAAAGGTTTTCAAATAGTCCTTCGATAAATCATAATAATTTATCATTGATAAATAATTTAAAATATCACTATTGCTATCAATTCTTAACGGGAAACCATTAATTATTGAATTTTTTGCATGCTTAAGCTCATCATCTGTAGGTCCTTTTTTTATAAATTCAGCAAGCATCTCTTGGATTAATTTTACAGATTTTTGTGCTTGATCTGCTTTTGTTTCGATACCGATTAAAAACGGGCCCTCTTCTCTTAAGGGATAAACATAACTATAAACCCCGTAAGTTAATCCTCTTTTAACACGAAGTTCTTGCATTAATCTGGCGCTAAAGCCACTTCCCCCAAAAATATAATTTCCAACGTATAAAGGAAGGTGGTTTTCTGAGCCCCTTCTAATTGAAACTAATCCAATATATATGTGTGCCTGTTCAGAATTAAAATTTTTAAAAATGTACTTCTCTTTTTTACTAATAGTTTTTGTTTGTTTTGTAATTACCTTTTTCTTTGATTTATCTAAGGATTTAGAAATTTTTTCAGCAATAGCTATAACCTCTTTTTTTGAAAGTGAGGATACAATGGCGATTGATGCATTTTTTGCATTTATATTTTTATCATAAAAATCTTTAATATTTTTTCTACTAATTTTTTTCACGGAATCCGCATATCCAATGGAAGGATGTGAATACGGGTGGTCTCCGTAGATCTCTTTAAAGAACAAATTGGAAGCAATTTCGCTCGGGTCGCTTTGATCTTCAATAATTGTTGATATTGTTCTTTTCTTTTGCAGGTTAACCTCATTATTGGGGAAAGAACTATCTGATAAAATTTCCAAGAACATTTTCAAAGAGGGATTTAGATATTTTTCCTGTGTTAGTGATCTTAGAGATATAGATGATCTATCTTTATTAACTGATGTATTAAATATTGATCCGTTTGATTCAAATATCGAGGCAATCTCTTCTGATTTTCTCACAGATGTCCCTTCATCAAGTAAACTGTGAGTTAACATAGATAGTCCCTTTGTATCTCCATCTCTATTTGAGCCGGCATCAAAGGTTATCTTGATGTCAATCATAGGAATATTGTCAGACTTAGAAAACAAAACCTTAATTCCATTTTTTGTTTCGTAAGAAGAAATATTTACATCAGCTTTTGTTATGTTTGTGATACTCATAATTATTATAAAGAATGTAATTTTATGTAAATAAAAAATTCTACTTTTCATCATTTACAGTAACGATTGTTTTTGATTTAAATACTAAATACTTTTTGGCTACTTCCCTAACCTGTTTAGCTGTGACCTTATTAATGTTTTTAGTATATTCTTCTATAAGACTAATGTCGCCAATTGAAGTTTTTAACATACCTAAAATTCTAGCCTGGTAGTCAATTGAATCTCTTTGGTAAACTTCTGTCGCAAGAACTTGAGCCTTTATCCTATCAAGCTCACTCTGTTTTACTAGATTTTTCTTCAAATCTTCTATAATTTTTTCAAGCTCTCTTCGAATTTTATCTGTTTTTTCTCCAACGATTGGGTTTATATCAATTAAAAATAATGGGTCATTTCTTGAGAACATTGAATAACCAGAATCAGCATAACTAGCAACTTTCTTTTCCCTAACTAATATTTTTTGTAACCTGGAATTTTGCCCGCTACTCAAAATACCTGAAAGCACTGATAACGCATAACAATCAGAAGGATCAACGTCCTTTGAATTTAAACTTGGTACTTTGTACCCCATTATAATATATGATGGTTTACCTTGAATTTGAATTGACACTTCCTTTTTGCCAAATTGTGGTGGCTCATCCCTAATAATTCTGTCTTCAATTTTAACTTTTTTCTTTGAACCATAATACTTTTTCACGAGTTTCATCGTTTTTTCAAAATTAATGTCACCTACAATTACTACAGTTGCATTATTTGGGGCATACCAATTTTTATACCAATTTGATATGTCTACTTCAGTCATACTATTTAAATCTTCCATCCAGCCGATAATCGGATCATGATATGAACTATTATTATAAGCACTTGCATATAGCTGTTCATACGCAATACCCTCAGGTTGGTCGTCAGTTCTTAACCTTCTCTCTTCTTTTATAACTTCAATTTCCTTCAAAAAATCACTTTTGCTAATAACAAGATTATTCATTCTGTCTGATTCAAACTTAAGTGCTTCTTCTAGGTATTGAGAGGGTAAAGTTTGATAATATGCTGTGTAGTCTTTACTTGTGAATGCGTTTTCTTTACCACCAAGTTTTGAGATGGCCTGCGAAAAAACTCCTCCGGGATACTTCTTTGTACCTTTGAACATCATGTGTTCAAGAGCATGTGATAAACCCGTTTTACCACTAATCTCATCTGCAGAGCCAATTTTATACCAGATATGGCTTGTAACAACTGGTGCTCTCGTATCTTTTTTTAAAATTATATGAAGCCCATTATCTAATGTTTTTTCCATAACCTCAGCCCTCGAATATGGCGTTAGAAATAAAGTTAATAATACGAAAACATTTACGCCAACTAAAAAATTCGTAATGTTTTTTTTTAAAAAACGATTCAAAATTCTACCTATAAATATCTAAAGTGAAATATAATATAATACTAGCATAAAAGGTTTCTTTATTAAGGTATACACTTTTTGCCGATCCACAAATTTGTTGGTGATTAATAAGTTTTTCAATATCACATCTTTATTTACACGTAGCTATCAACTATATGAAAAATGTCTCTTTATCTGGCATTTAAAACATTATATAATTATTCAATTATATTTAAACTATTGTTTTTAAACAATTTTTCAGATAGCATTGCTTATAATTAGCACTCTTGTATAATGAGTGCTAATAAAACTTTTATTTGTTGGAATTGGATTTAATGGCTAAACAAATTGATTATAAACATTCATCGCTGCCTTCTTGTACGGGAAGTATAGACACATACATAAGTCATGTTATGGCTATACCTGTTCTGTCAACAGAAGAAGAAGTTAATTTAGGGTATAAACTCCAAAGTTCCAATGACTTAGAATCTGCAAAGAAGTTAATCATGCATAACCTAAGATACGTTGTGTATATTGCAAAAAGCTATTCTGGTTACGGGTTAAATTTAAATGATTTAATTCAAGAAGGAAATGTGGGATTAATGAAAGCAGTTAAAAAATATAATCCGGAGAAGAATTTAAAACTTATAACTTTTGCGGTTTATTGGATAAAGTCAGAAATTCATGAATTTGTTCTTAAAAATTGGAAGATAGTAAAAGTAGCTACTACAAAAACTCAGAGGAAGTTATTCTTTAATTTAAGATCAAAAAAGAACTCCTTATCTTCTCTTACAAACCAAGAAGCCCAATCAATTGCAAGTGACCTAAAAGTTCCTGTTAAGGATGTCATAGAAATGGAAAAAAGAATGCTTAACTTTGATTTGGCTATAGATGAAACAGATAGCGAAGAACAAACTGCGCCACAAGTTTATCTTGAAAGTAATGAAATGAAACCTGACGAAGCTTTAGAATATGAAGAAAATAGTAAGATAAATAAAAAGCTATACAGTGTCTTAGAGAATCTTGATCACAGAAGCAGGGATATTGTTGAAAGTAGATGGCTAGCTGAGGAAAAGCTAACTCTTGAAGATTTGTCTAAGAAATATGGAATCTCTAGAGAGAGAGTCAGACAGATTGAAACTGAGTCTATGTCTAAGCTTAAGGAAAATCTTTAAAAATTTAACAGTAACACTAAGTACCTATCTGCTAATAGAAAACCAAATAATGCTGAAAGATAAATAATAGAATAATCAAATATTTTATTGGCCAAATAGTTATTTTTAGAATATTGCATTTTTAAAACGTAATACAAAAAGAATAAATTCAAAAGTAAAGCACCCGTTAAATAAAAATAGCTTGAGAACTTTATAATAAATGGCATTAAACTTACAATTGTTAGCATAAAGGTATAAAGAGTTATATGTACTCTTGTATATTGTTCTCCATGTGTAACAGGTAACATTGGAATCTTTGCAGCAAAGTATTCTTCTTTTCTATAAAGCGCTAATGCCCAAAAGTGTGGTGGGGTCCAAAAAAATATTATTAGGAATAAAATAATTGCTATTGAATCTACTTGCCCAGTCATTGCAGTCCAGCCTAGCAGAGGTGGCGTAGCTCCAGCAGCACCGCCAATAACAATATTTTGTGGGGTTCTTCTCTTTAAATACAAAGTGTAAATAAACGCATATCCAACTAAAGAAGCAAAAGTTAACCAAGCTGTTAAGGTATTTATAAGAAAATATAAAAGTAAAAATCCTATCAAGGCAAGTACAACAGCATAAATTACAACGTTTTTTGGGGCAAGAACACCCATGACTAGCGGCCTTCTCTTTGTTCTAAGCATTATGCTATCAATCTTTTGATCTAGTAATTGATTTATTGACCCTGCAGATAATGACATTAGAGCAATGCCAAGGTTACCAATTATAAGTACTTCAAAATTTAACGCTAATGGATTTGCTAGAAGCATTCCAATAAATGATGTAAATATCATTAAAGCAACAACTTTTGGTTTTGAGGATTCTATGTATGCTTTAAAGTTATTTTTTTCAAACATTTTAATTATGTATTATTTTTTATACCCTTAATGAAAAATAATTGTGTTACTAAACACATTAATAAAAGAGCAGCATTTCCATTATGAGCAACAGCAACTAATATTGGTAAACCTAATTTAATATTTAATACCCCTAATAAAACTTGAGTACCTAAAAATAGTACCAATAAGAGAGACAAAATTTTCTGGTACATAGAATTAATCGTGAAATAAGAAAATATTGATAAAAGTAAAACCATAATTGTTGCAAATATTGCCCAAGCTCTGTGCGTAAAATGTATTGCAACTCTAGCTGGAGTATCAAGCCTTCCAAATTCGTAATTTAAGTCCGTTGCAAGTTCAACTATAAATGCATTATAAAAGTCCATTTGTGGCCACCATGAATTATTACATCGAGGAAAGTCAGCACAGGCGAGAGCGGCGTAATTTGTGCTCGTCCAACCTCCAAGCATTATTTGTATAATCAAAACTGACAAAGTTGCAAAAGCGAAAGCCTGAAGTCTTTTAATTTTTATCATTGAAATGTTAAAGTTATTGTTGGTAATCTCTCCAAAATATGTTGATTTATTATTTCTTAAAAAAATTAACCATAGCAATGCAATAATTGTTAAGCCACCAACTAAATGTAACATTACGATTAGGGGTTGTAGTTGTAATGTTACTGTAAACATCCCCAAAGCAGCTTGAAAAATTACTAAAACTGATACTAAAAGAGAAATTCCTAAAAGTTTGCTCGCATTGTTTTTATAAAATATGAATGAAATGATAAAGATAAAAATTCCAAGGAATCCTGCTAAATATCGATGCACCATTTCTTTCCATGCTTTTGCTATATCGACAATTGACCCTTCATATGTACTTTCTGCACTTGCAATCTCTGCAGCATTATCTGGAACACCAACAAGGAAACCGTAACAGCCTGGCCAATCTGGACATCCCAGTCCTGCATGGGAAAGTCTAACATATGCACCTAAAGTGATTACGGTAAATGTAATAGAGATGACGAATAATAAATAATAGTTAAGTTTTGTCATAATAAGCCTTATCCTATTCTAGAAACTTTTAAAATTTTCTTAATATCTTTCTTTAATCCTTCTGCACTAAAGTCTTTATCATAAAAAATAAATATATTTCCAAGGGGATCTATAATGTAAAGGTGATTTTTTTCTAAATTTTTAAAAAAATTGTTATTAATTACTTTAATGAATCGAATCTTGTCATATTTTTTTATGATTTTTTCATTCTGCTCATTTTCAAAATCATTATTAATTACAATTACATTTGATACTCTTGATCTCTCTCTACCTAATGACTCTCTCACTTGTTGCATAACATATAATGTTGCTTCACAAAGTAAGTCGCATGTCTCATTTTCATAAACATACATTAAAGTCCACTTTTTTCTTTCTAAAATATTATCGAAATCAGTTTCGGCATTTATTGTAATTACGGGATCAATTAAATTCCCATATGATTTTGGTGGTGCAATTGGAACAACATCACTATATTTATACATAATAGTTGCGAGAAGAAGTGGTCCTAAAAAAGAAAAAATAATAAGAACAAGATAAAGTCTAGTTTTAATTAAAGAAAAATAATCTGTTTTATTTTCCATCTTTTTTTCTCACGTAGTATATAAAGATTAAAATTATAAGCGCAGCTGCCATACTAAACCATTGGAATGCATATCCTAAGTGTTTACTGCTACTCATATGAATAATTTTCCACTCTCTATCAAAACCAAAACTGTTATTCTGACCCAATCTAAAAATTACACCATTAATAATTACATTTTCTAACTCTAAACTTTCTGCTATTTTCTCAAAGTTCACCGCTTGAATGAGTCTTGGCCAGCTTTCATCTGTAAAAATTTCCCCAATAGTATAACTCTTCTCTCTTGGATAAATATACCCGTCAATTTCTTGTACATCCTTTGAAATATTCTGTTGATTCAGGAATTTAAAATTTCTAGGTATATCTTGTCTTGTTCCTTTCATAGGAATCCAGCCCCTATCAATGAGAATTACTTCGCCGCTTGATATTAGTTTGAAAGGCGAAATAACATTGAAGCCGGGCATTTTATTTTTAATTTTATTATCTATTAAAAATACCTTATTTAAATAATTGCCTTTTATACGATAATTTCTATAGAAAAG
>CAJWEM010000002.1 GCA_913031205.1 uncultured Gammaproteobacteria bacterium
TTGTCAGGATTCTTTATGTCCTGTTTTAATACCATAGGTACAAAAATAAAAAGATAATCTGCTTCTTTACAAATATGTGCTTTCCATAAATCTTTCAATGCATTATTATTCTGTGAAGTCTGACCTCTCTCAACTTCAATTAATATACCAGTTTTACCAATAGGCATGAAGTAATCTGGTCTTAAATTTGAGACAGCATAGTCTTTGAAAAGATTTTTCTTATTAGATGTAAAACCAATTTTCTCGGCATATCTAACAATAATTTTTTCTATGTCTTGACTCTTTCCTCTAGGGATATGAACTTTTTGTATTTCTTTTATGACTTGATCGTCAGAAAGAAATTTGAGAAGTTTTTCAAAAATGACTTCGACTTTCTTCCATTCCTCGGTTCCTTCATAATCATCCTGTATAAACTTTTTATAATTTTCTTGTATTGGCATTATCTTATACCCACCATGTCCAACCAAAACTATTCCACTGTAACAGACTTGGCTAAATTTCTAGGCATATCAACATTTGTGCCTTTAATAATTGCACAATGATAAGCTAGAAGTTGTAATGGAATTGTAAAAAGAATTGGAGCAACTGGATTCATTGGAGCGTCAATCTCAAAAACTTGGGAAATTTCATCGCTCTTAAAGCCGGCTTTAATATCAGCAAAAATATAAAGCTTTCCTCCTCGTGCTTTAACCTCTTCTAAATTTGATTTAAGCTTCTCAAGTACAACATTGTTTGGTGCAACTGCAACTACTGGCATGTTTTCATCTACTATGGCTAACGGGCCATGTTTTAATTCGCCAGCTGCATATGCTTCTGCATGAATATATGATATCTCTTTTAGTTTTAATGCCCCTTCTCTTGCGATTGGGAAATGAGAACCTCTTCCTAAAAATAAAGCGTGTTCCTTGTTTGAAAAAATCTTTGATAGTTCAGCTATTTCATTATCAAGGTCCAAGGTGCTTTTTATTTTGGTAGGCAAGGTTTTCAGTTGCTCACAAAGTGATTGTTCAAGTTCGTCTGTTACATCAAATCGCTTGCCAAGGACAATTATTAATAACATTAAGGCGACTAATTGTGTTGTGAATGCTTTTGTAGATGCTACACCGATCTCAGGCCCTGCATGAGTAATTAGAGTCGAATCACATTCTCTTGCAATAGAGCTTTCTGGAACATTGCAAATTGCAACAGTTCCAACGTAGTTATCTTCTTGTTTTATCTGTCTAAGAGCCGAAAGAGTGTCTGCAGTTTCCCCTGATTGAGATATGCAAACTGCTAATGTGCCTTTCTGCACTGCATGTTTTCTATATCTAAATTCGCTTGCTATTTCTGCCTGGCAAGGTATGCCAGCGAGTTTTTCAAGCCAGTGTTTCGCTAATAAAGCAGCATGATAACTTGTTCCACAAGCAATTATCTGGACTAAATTAAAATTCGAAAAATACTTGTCAACGTTAGGGCCAAGTATTTCTTTAGGAACTGTGTTATTAATTATTCTATCTTGAATAGTCGCTTTAACAGCTTCAGGTTGTTCGAAAATTTCTTTTAACATGAAGTGTTCATATCCATTTTTTGTATTACTATCTAAAGAAAGATTGCTCTTTTTAATTTCCCTTTGAACTGGCTTTTTATTTGCATCATAAATTTTAATTTCTTTTGAACTTATTGACGCTGTGTCACCATCTTCCAAATAAATAAATTTATTTGTATGCTTTATTAGCGCATGTGCATCTGAAGCAATATAATTTACATTTTCCCCAACACCTATAAGTAAAGGGCTACCATGTCTTGCAACAATTATTTCGTCTGCATTATTTTTATCTAAAACCGCAATTGCATAAGATCCTTTGACCTCTTTAAGTGCTAAATAAACAGCATCTAAAATATCATTTTCTTTTGAGTATGAATTAATAAGGTGTGCTAGGACTTCTGAATCTGTATCGGACTTCAGCTTTGTTTCTTTAAAAAATTTATCTCTAATTTCGATATAATTTTCTATTATCCCATTATGAACAATAGCAATATTATTATCTGAAACATGTGGATGAGCGTTTATCTCCGATGGTTTTCCGTGTGTAGCCCATCTTGTATGCGCTATTCCAATATTTGAAGTTAGCTTCTTATCTAAAATATTCGTAAGCTCTGAGACATGCCCTTCTTTTTTATAGCTATGAATTTTTTTATTTTCAATAACAGCAATGCCTGCTGAATCATAGCCTCTATATTCCAGATGTTTTAAGCCATCGGCCAAAATGTTTATCACATTACTTTGTGATGCTGCTGCAACAATTCCGCACATTTTTTTATCTTATTTTTTTCCAGTTTTTCTTCTCTTGCTGTCTAGACCTAGCTATTAATAGACTGTCTTTTTCAGAGTTTTCTGTAATAGTTGACCCAGCTGCTATTGTAACACCTTCCTCAACAATTATAGGTGCTATTAACTGAGAATCAGAACCAATAAATACATTATCTTTTATGATAGTTTTATGTTTATCTACCCCGTCATAATTACAAGTAATTACACCTGCGCCGACATTGACATTTTCTCCAATATCCGAGTCTCCTAAGTATGTAAGGTGATTTGCTTTTGTATTCTTTTTTATATTTGAAGCTTTTACTTCAACAAAATTTCCAATACCTACATTTTCCTCAAGATTACAATTAGGCCTTATTCTAGCAAATGGCCCAATATTACAGTTTTTGCCGATTGAAGAATCTTCTACAATCGAGTAGGGTTTAATTTCGGAATTATCATCAATAAGCGAATCTTTAATTATTGTATTTGCCTTAACCTGAACATTGTTGCCTATTTTCACATTGCCCTCAAAAATAACGTTCGCTTCTATCTCAACATCTATGCCAATTTCAACGTCCCCCTTAAAGAAAATTGATTTTGAGTCAAGCATTGTTACGCCTTGTTGTAAAAATTTTTTTCTTTTGTTGTTTTGAAATATTTGTTCCGTCTCTTCTAATTGACACTTATCGTTTACGCCAAGAAGACTATTCGTTTCTTTAGACAGCAGTGGAACAACCATCATTTCTTTTGCGTTTGCAATACTAACTATATCTGTTAAATAAAACTCTTTTTTCGAATTATCATTGTTAACCTCTGAGATCAAATTACTTAATTTTTTAACCTCACTAAAAATAATTCCTGTATTACATTCTTTTATGTTTTTTTGAATGTGATCTGCTTCAACCTCTTCTATAATTTTTGCTACAATTTCTTCCTCAGCCTGCTCTCTAATAATTCTTCCATATCCAAAAGGGTTTTCTAGCTCTACTGTCAAAACCTTCACATCGCTTTCTGGCATATAGTTAATAAATGTTTCAAGTAGATTTGAATCTATTAAAGGGGTGTCAGCATAAAGTATTAAAACTTTTTCATCTTTTTTTAAAGATGGAAGTACTGTTTTAACAGCATCAGCTGTTCCCTTCTGCTCTAGTTGCGTATGCCAATGGATATCATAGCTTTTAAACGATTCTTTTAGGCTTTCAATTTTAGGATTTAAGACGACATTAATTGAAGTTGGTTTTAATTTTTTTGCAGAGATTAAAACGTGTTCTAACATAGTCTTGCCGCCAACTTTATGCATTACTTTCGGAAGAGTGCTGTGCATTCTTTTACCATTCCCAGCTGCAAGGATAATTATATTTAGGTTCATTTAATCTTATGTAGTTGGTTTTATAGCAGTATTCTACTATGTTTTAGGAGATATGCGCAAAATCTATATGTGATTATTTACTTTTTTTTCTCAGTGTTTCAATCATTTTGAGTTGAGCTGCTGCTTGAGCTAGTTCCGCTAACGCCTTTGCTGCATCGATGTTATCGCTTTTATCTGCTAATGCCTCTTCAGCTCTTTTTTTTGCTTCAGCTGCCTTTGCCTCATCAAGGTCCTCACCTCTTATCGCTGTATCGGCAAGAACGGTTACGACTTCCGGTTGAACTTCTAAAACACCACCAGATATGAAAAAAAGCATTTCTTCATCATTTTCAGTAGTGACTTTTATTTCTCCGGGTTTCAAAGGCGTAATCATTGGGGTGTGTTTTGGAAAAATTCCCACTTCTCCCATTATTGCTGCTGCCGAAAGATTCTTTACAGTTCCAGAGAAAATCTCTTCTTCTGCGCTTACTATATCAAGATGCATTGTTGACATATCTGTTATAGAGTCTTAGCTCTTTCCTCCGCTTCTTCAATTCCTCCGATCATATAAAAAGCTTGTTCTGGTAAATGGTCATATTCGCCGTCGATAATACTTTTAAACCCTTTGATTGTATCTTTTAGAGAAACATACTTTCCTGGGCTTCCTGTGAATACCTCAGCAACAAAGAATGGTTGGGATAAAAATCTTTGTATTTTTCTTGCTCTAGCCACTACCAATTTGTCTTCTTCGGATAGTTCGTCCATTCCAAGAATTGCAATAATATCTTTTAATTCTTTATATTTCTGGAGTGTATTTTGAACCTTCCTTGCAACGTCGTAATGATCGTTACCGACTACTAAAGGATCAAGCTGTCTGCTTGTTGAGTCGAGAGGATCTACCGCTGGATAAATTCCAAGTTCTGCTACTTGTCTTGATAAAACTACAGTAGCATCCAAGTGCGCAAAAGTAGTAGCAGGAGATGGGTCGGTTAAGTCATCTGCAGGTACATAAACAGCTTGTATCGATGTGATTGACCCTGACTGAGTTGATGTAATTCTTTCTTGAAGTGCTCCCATCTCTTCAGCCAAAGTTGGTTGGTATCCGACGGCAGAAGGCATTCTTCCTAACAACGCAGAAACTTCTGTTCCGGCCAATGTATACCTGTAAATATTGTCGATGAACATTAAAACATCTTTGCCATCGTCTCTAAAATCTTCCGCCATTGTTAGTCCCGTTAAAGCAACTCTTAATCTATTACCTGGTGGTTCATTCATTTGTCCATATACAAGAGAAACTTTATCAAGAACTTGTGATTCCTTCATCTCGTGAAAGAAATCATTACCTTCACGTGTTCTTTCTCCAACACCAGCAAATACAGAATACCCGCTATGTTCTGTAGCAATATTTCTAATCAGCTCCATCATGTTCACAGTTTTTCCAACGCCAGCCCCGCCAAATAAACCCACTTTTCCTCCTTTAGCAAAAGGACAAAGTAGATCGATGACTTTGATTCCAGTCTCTAATAATTCGTTTCCACCTGCTTGTTCTTCGTAGGTAGGTGGTTTTCGGTGAATTGGCATAACTTTTGTTGCGTCAATTGGTCCAGCCTCATCTACAGGATCGCCTAAGACATTCATGATTCTTCCTAAAGTTTTTTCACCAACTGGCACAGATATTGGTGCACCGGTGTTTGTTACATCAAAACCTCTTTTTACTCCATCCGAAGAGCCCATAGCAATTGTTCTGACTATTCCGTCGCCAAGTTGTTGCTGTACTTCTAGAGTAAGATTTGCATCGTCGACTTTTAAAGCATCGTAAACTTGTGGGATTGATTCTTTTGGGAATTCAACGTCAACTACTGCCCCAATTACCTGTACTATTTTTCCTGTGCTCATTTTATATTTATCTCCGTTAAAAACTAAACTGCAGCTGCACCAGCAACAATTTCTGATAGTTCTTGTGTTATAGAAGCTTGTCTAGCTTTGTTGTATATAAGTTGTAATTCGTCGATTAAGTTACTTGCGTTATCTGAGGCGCTTTTCATTGCTACCATACGCGCTGACATTTCACACGCAACGTTCTCGACTATGCCCTGATAAACCAATGATTCAATATATCTGACGAGTAAATTGTCAATTACACTTTTTGAATCTGGTTCATATATATAGTCCCAATGATGAGAGAATTCGTCTTCTTTATTTGGCTCGGTTGGCAACAGATGAATTATTCCCGGCTCTTGCGACATAGTATTAATGAATTTATTTTCTGCAAGATGCAGTTCATCAATATTTCCATCTGTAAAGTTGTCTAGCATAATTTTAATCGAGCCAATTACATCATTAATTTCTGGGCTGTCACCTAGATGAGAAACTTGAGCGACTAAATTTACATTAAGTCTTTTAAAGAATTTTTCTGCCTTTGAGCCAATTGCACAAACGTCTACTTCAATTGATTGATTATTCCAATCATTTACTTTTTTTAAGACCTCTTTAAATAAATTCGTGTTTAAGCCTCCGCATAAGCCACGGTCAGTACTTATAATTATTAATCCAACTCTTTTAACGGACTCTCTTTTTACAAGGAAAGGATGCCTATACTCTTGATGAGCGCTCGCTAAATGCCCAACAACATTTTTAATCATTTTTGCATACGGCCTTGCGGCCGCCATTCTCATTTGCGCTTTTTTCATTTTACTCGCGGCAACCATTTCCATAGCCTTAGTAATTTTTTGAGTATTTTTTATACTCGATATTTGACCTTTTATTTCTTTTCCGCCAGACATTTAATTTACCAAGTTTGTGAAGAGACAAATTTCTCTAGTAATTCTTTTAGCGTTGCTCCAATTTCATCGTTGTAATCAGCTGATTCCTCTATACTATTCATAAAATCTGCATATTCGGAATTAGCAAAACCTAAAAGTGCTTTTTCAAAATCTTTAATTTTACTTACCTCAACATTGTCCAGATAACCTTCATTTGCAGCAAAAAGTACAAGCCCCATCCCCGAAATATTGAGTGGAGAGTATTGCGTCTGTTTCATTAATTCCATAACTCTCTCACCTCTTTCCAATTGTTTTCGAGTTTGCTCGTCTAAATCTGATGCAAATTGTGCAAAAGCTGCAAGCTCTCTGTATTGTGCTAATGCAAGTCTTACTCCTCCACCCAGTTTTTTAATTAGTTTCGTTTGCGCTGCACCACCAACCCTTGAAACCGATAGCCCAGCATCGACAGCTGGCCTTAAACCTGAGTTAAATAAATTTGTTTCTAGAAAAATCTGTCCGTCTGTAATAGAAATTACGTTGGTTGGAACAAAAGCCGAAACGTCTCCAGCTTGTGTCTCAATTATCGGCATAGCAGTTAGAGATCCTGTCTTACCTTTTACCTCTCCATTTGTAATTTTTTCTATATGTTCTGAGTTCACTCTCGAGGCTCTTTCAAGCAATCTTGAATGTAAGTAGAAAACATCACCTGGGTATGCTTCTCGACCAGGGGGTCTTTTTAACAAAAGAGAAACTTGTCTGTAAGCAACTGCCTGTTTGCTTAAGTCATCATAAATGATAAGAGCATCTTCGCCTCTGTCTCTGAAGTATTCTCCCATTGAGCAACCAGCGTATGGTGCAATATATTGCATAGCCGCAGACTCTGACGCAGTTGAAGCGACAACAATAGTGTGCTCCAAAGCACCATGTTCTTCGAGCTTTTTAACAACGTTAGAAACCGATGAAGCTTTCTGACCAATTGCGACGTAAATACATTTAACTCCTGTGCCTTTTTGATTAATTATTGTGTCAATAGCGATAGCTGTTTTACCAGTTTGTCTATCCCCGATAATTAATTCCCTTTGGCCTCTTCCTATTGGCACCATTGCGTCGATTGACTTAAGCCCTGTCTGAACAGGTTGGTCAACTGACTGTCTCTGAATAACGCCTGGTGCTATTTTCTCAATCGGTGAGTATTCCTTCGCCTCTATTTCTCCCTTTCCGTCAATTGGGGCTCCTAACGAATTAACTACTCTGCCGATGAGAGCCTCGCCCACAGGTACCTCTAAAATCTTTCCGGTACATTTTGCAACATCGCCTTCAGATAAATGTTGGTAGTCACCTAAAATAACCGCGCCAACCGAATCTCTTTCAAGGTTTAAAGCTAGGCCAAAAGTATTATTTGGAAATTCAATCATTTCCCCAGCCATTACATCTGAAAGGCCGTGGATTCTTACAATGCCGTCTGTTACGGCAACAATAGTACCTTGAGTTTTTGCTTCTGCAGAAAGATCAGATCCTTCTATTCTTTTCTTAATTAAATCGCTAATTTCTGTTGGGCTAAGTTGCATTATCTATTCCTCGTCATGTTTCAAATTAAATGAGATTCTAATTTTCTCAATTGTTCTTTAAAAGATCCATCTATTACAAGATCATCAACCTTAACTACTGCTCCAGCTAAAAGGTTTGGATCTACGTTCTGCTTTATTTCGATTTTTTTATCAAATCTTTTTTCAAGAGCTTTTTTGATTTCTGCTACTTGATCATTGTTAAGCTCAAAAGCCGTATCAATAACCGCTGTTTTCTGATTTTTTTCTTCTTGCAAGAAGATATCATATAAGCCTTTTATTTCATGGACAACGTCGATTCTGTTGTTGTCGATTAGTAAATTTATAAATCTGTTAAAATGTTCGTTCGTACTTTTCTTTAAAATATCTGTAAGCAGAGAAGATTTATATTTACCGTCATGAGAATCATTTGACAATATTTTGCTAACATCTTTATCGCTGACAACAGTCAACAAGTTGTTAAGCATTTCAAAATACTCATCGATTAAATTTTGCTCCTTGGCACTTTTAAAAAGTGCTTTTGCATATGGTCTTGCTGTTGTAAGAAGTTCTGACATAAATTTCCTATATTTTATTAACCAAATCCTTTATTGCTTTGTCATGCGCAGATTTATCAATTTCTTTTTTCAAAATCATTTCCGCGCCGTCAATTACTAATTTCGACAAATCTTTTTTTAAAGATTCTTTCAAACGCATCGACAATTGCTCAACTTCTTGCTCGGCAAGTTTAATTTTTTTTGAAGCTTCTTCAGTAGCTTTAACGCTCGCTTCATCAAGAATGTCTCCTTGTCTTTTTTCAGCCATCGCAATTATTGATTTTGCTTCTGTTTTCGCTTCCGAAAGTTTTTCTTCGACGTCAACTTTAGCTTTTTCTAAAGCCTGCTGACCTTGTTCGGCTGCAGTTAAACCCTCAGAAATAGTTTTCTTCCTCTGTTCAAGAGCAGATGTAATAGGTGGCCACACAAATTTCATGCAAAACCAAACAAATATTGCAAATGATATTGCTTGTCCAATTAAAGTTAAATTAATATTCAATTTCCGATCCCTCTTCTAAATAAATAAAATTAGGCTACAGCAAATAATAAATAGAACGCAATACCAACCGAGATCATTGGCACAGCATCAACCAAACCAAGCACGATAAACATTTGAGTTCTAAGCATCGGTATCAGCTCAGGCTGTCTTGCAATACCTTCCATATATTTTCCGCCTAAATTACCAATCCCAATTGCAGCACCTAATGCGCCCAGCCCCATCATCAATGCCCCAGCTATGTATATTAATCCTGATGTTTCCATATTTTCCCTCTACTTATAAAATGTCATTAAAAAAAATTTAGTGATCTCCAGTTTCATGCGCCATGTTCATATAAACAATCATTAAAACCATAAATATAAACGCCTGAAGAACAATAACTAAAATGTGAAAAATTGCCCATGGAACAGATAAAGTCCATTGAACATATAATGGTAACAAAGCTATTAAAATAAAAATCATTTCGCCAGCATATAGATTACCAAATAATCTCAAACCATGAGAAATCGGTTTTGCAAGCAAAGACACGCCCTCTAAAAATAAATTTATAGGAATTAATATAATCTTTACTAAAAAATTTTTTGAAGAAAATGGATGAAGAGTAAGCTCTCCAACAAAGCCTCCAACGCCTTTATTTTTAATACTATAAAACAAAGCAAGAAAGAAAACTGATAAAGACATGCCCATTGTAACGTTTGGATCAGTGGTAGGTACTATTTTGAAATAAACATGATGTGGATCCATACCAAAGAAGTTTGATCCAATAAATGTTGCAAGTTGGGGTACCCAGTCGACCGGAACAAGATCCATGAGATTCATTAGTAAAACCCACATAAACGCTGTAAGTGCCATTGGAGCGATTAACTTGTTTGTATGCGAAAAAGTATCCTTAACGTTTGAGTCGATAAATTCAATTATCATTTCGATACTATTTTGTAAACCGCTTGGTACGCCCGTTGTGGCTTTTCTTGCTACCATACTAAAAAGAATTATAAATATTAGACCTAAACCAATTGCCCAACCCATAGAATCTAAATGGATTGCATAAAATCCCATTTCTTGAGCTTCCTGCGCTGTCTCCGCTAAACGCCAAACACCGTCCTGATCTTTACCGAAAGTTAAGTTCGTTAAGTGATGTTTTATGTATTCTGAGCTAGTTTGTTCCCCGGCTGCCATAATTATTATCTAAGTTTTAAATTTATGTATAAAAATCGTTATCAAATTCGCAAAAATGAATGCTCCAAAAAAAACTATAGGGTTTGAAACATCAACATTTAAGAATATCAAAGCAAACAAAGTTACTGAGATAGACCATTTTCCAAATTCAGCGATGTAAAAACGTTTGGTCTCTTCTCTTATCGACTTAGCTTGATGCACAAGCAGCACGTATGCTGAGTATGTATTAGATAAAAAACTTACACTCGCCCCATAAAGAAAAGAGGTTGTTACACCAATATTTGAAAAAAACCACAAAATTGAAGCTATTACTATAAATATAGAGAGTTCAAAAAATAGTTTTCTTAAAAACATAATCTCTTCGGGTATGAAGTATATTAAGAGTGCGAAAATTTATCAATATATTTAATACCGATATCGATAAATTTAATATATAAATGAACATTTTTACAGATTTGACCAAAGTTATGTAAAATTACTTGTATCCAAGCTTTTTTAGCAGCCCATCCAGCACTTCTAGGCTGCTGTAATTTAGAGTGATTTTTCCGCTTTTCTTCTTTGCGGAATAAGCTATATTTACCGCCACGCCCAATTTTTCCTTCAGTTTATCCTCAATATCCTGGATATGGGGATCTTTTCTGCTTTTCTTTGTTTTTTTTGAAATAATGCTACTTTTTTCTGAAATCATCTTCTCGATTTCTCGCACAGAAAGTTTTTGCAATACAATTTTGTCAGCATAAACTTTTTGGGAGCTGGCGCTTAATGAGACTAGAGCTCTTGCGTGCCCCATATCAATTTTTCCATCTGACAGCAATCTAACTACATATTTATCGAGCGATAGTAATCTTATTAAATTTGCAATATGGGAACGAGATTTGCCTGTCTTTTTTGCTAAAGCATCTTGTGTGAACTTAAATTTCTTGATTAATTTGTCAAGGCCTTGAGCCTCTTCAATAGGGTTTAAATCTTCTCTTTGAACGTTTTCAAGTAACGCAAAAATTGCTGCGGATTCGTCGGATATCTGTTTTACGATAGCAGGTATTGTTTTGTAGCCTAATGTTTTTACTGCTCTAAGTCTCCTTTCTCCAGCTATAAGCTCATACTTATCTTTTTTTATGCTTCTAACAAGGATTGGTTGTATAACGCCTTGCTGACTAATAGAGTCAACTAGAGATTTTAAGTTCTCTTCATCGAAATTCTTTCTAGGCTGATATGGGCTTGGATCTATTTCTGTAACATTTATTTCAGAGGAAGATTGTCTAGAAGAAATTTTGTTAGACTTAGTAGAGCTCAGCAGAACTTCTACCCCTTTATTTCCTAAGCCCCCTCTTTTTTTTGCCATTTTTTATTCTACCTTATTTTGATGTCCTAACGAGTTCGCCAGCCAATGCCAAGTATGAAATTGAGCCTTTTGAGCTTTTATCATAACTTATAATAGATGAGCCGTAACTTGGTGCTTCAGCAAGACTAACATTTCTCGGTATGATTGTATTTAAAACATTTTTTCCAAAATGAGTCTCTAATTCAGACGAAACATCTTGTGCTAAATTATTTCTTGGATCATACATGGTTCTTAAAATCCCGCCAATTTTTAAGCCTTCATTTACTGATATTTTAATTTTATCTATTGTTTCCAATAATGCAGTTAGTCCTTCGAGCGCATAATATTCACATTGTGTTGGTATAATTACGTAATCGGATACGGCAAGTGCATTAACCGTTAGAATATTTAGAGAAGGCGGGCAATCTATGACAATGTATTGATAATTATCTTTAATATTTTCCAAAATTTTTCTTAAAATTAATTCTCGATTTTTTAATTCTAATAATTTCACTTCTGCGAAAGTTAATGCTTGATTAGCAGGGATAACATCAAAACCTTCGTCTGAATTAAAAATTATTTCTTCAATATTTTTATTATTTTCAAGTAAAAGATCAGCAAGTGAGTATTCTAGCTCATATTTGTCAATTCCTGATCCCATTGTAGCATTCCCTTGGGGATCCATATCAATCAATAAAACTTTTTTATTGTTCAAAGAAAGTGCGGCAGATAAGTTTACGCTTGTTGTGGTTTTGCCAACTCCGCCTTTTTGGTTGCATATAGAGAATATTTTGCTCACATCTTTTCCTGTTTTTTTAATTTATTATTACAGCGTGTCTTTCTGCATCAAGGCCTGGAATTATTAGCTTTTCAATTTTATAGTTTATTTTCCCAGCCGCATTTTTTAATTCAGCAATTTCCTTTTCCGGCATCTTTCCTTTCATTGCAACGACTTGTCCACCATTTTTTAAATACTTTTTTGAATTCAGATATATTTTTGCTAATGATGCGTAAGACCTACATACAATCGTATCAAAATGAACGTCACTATCAAAATTTTCAACTCTTTGGTGTTTAGGAAAAATATTTTCAATTTTTAGGCTGATTTTAACATGATTAAGAAATATTATTTTTTTGTTATTTGAATCTAGCAATACGAAGTTCGTATCAGGGGCTGACAAAGCAAGGGGGATTCCGGGCAGACCCGCGCCTGAGCCTATATCTAAAACATTTTTTCCGGTTATTAGGTGTTTTATTGATAAACTATCAAAAATATGTTTTGAAAGCATATCTTCTAACTTGGTAATTGAAGTTAAGTTAAAATGTTCGTTAGATTTTTTAATCAATTCACATAGTTTAATTAGCTTCATTCCTGTTGAATTATCGATATCGAAACTTTCATCAAGTGTTTCTAAAAATTTTATGTTTTCTTCTTCACGCACCATCTCTGGCAATTTCTTTGTTGTTTTTTATTGCTTTTATTTGAACTTTTAATATTGATATTGCTGCGGGCGTAACACCGGGAACTCTTGACGCTTGACGTAAGTTTTGTGGTCTAGCTATTGATAAATTCTCACGGGCTTCTATCGATAAAGCTGTAATTTTTTCATAGTTAATTTTTTCAGGAAGCGACAATTCTTCATCCTTTTTATTTCTACTTATTTCGACTTTTTGTCTTGCGATATATCCCTCATATTTTATGTTAACGGCACAATTTTGCCCTATAGATATATCCGTTAGTCTATATTCAGGGCATAAGCGTGATAGATCTGTGTAAGATGTGTTTGGGCGTTTTAGATAATCGCTTGCATAAATTTGCTTTCCTTCTTGCAAAAACTTTAAATCTCTTAGCTTTTCGGTTTCATCTTCGATCATGTCTAATTTTTTTTGAAAGAAATCATATCTTTCTTTGTTAACGGAGCCTAATTCCCATCCAAGCTTGGTTAGCCTTTGATCGGCGTTATCCTCTCTTAAAAAAAGTCTATGTTCAGCTCTACTGGTGAACATTCTGTAAGGCTCTGGTGCTCCCTGTGTAATCAAGTCATCTATCATCACGCCAATATATGAGTCTTCCCTAAGTGGAGTCCATTTTTGTTTATCTTGAGCTTTCAAAGACGCATTGATCCCAGCTACAATTCCTTGGGATGCAGCTTCCTCATACCCGGTTGTACCATTTATTTGTCCTGCCATAAAAAGACCGCTAACTTTTTTATTTTCTAGAAAAGATGTTAAACCGCGAGGATCAAAAAAATCATATTCAATTGCATAGCCATACTTTTCTATTTTTACTTTTTCGAGGCCTGCTATAGATCTAATAAAGTTTTCTTGATCTTCCTCTGGCAAGCTTGTTGATATTCCGTTTGGATAAATTAAGTTTGTATTAAGCCCCTCTGGCTCTAAAAATATTTGATGTGAATTTTTCTCAGAAAAGCGAGTTACTTTGTCTTCAATTGAAGGGCAATATCTTGGCCCTTTGCCAGTAATTACTCCGTTAAATAATGGTGACTTTTTTAAAGAGTCTCTAATCAATTGATGTGTTTCTTCATTTGTTCTTGCTATAAAACAATTTACTTGATCAGGATGGTCGGAGCTTTTTCCCATGAAAGAAAAAACTGGTCTTGGTTCGTCCCCAGGTTGCACAATCATATCGTCAAAGTTAATTGTCCTTCCATCAAGTCTTGGAGGCGTGCCAGTTTTCAATCGCCCCATCATTAGATCCAAGTCTCGCATTCTATCAGCCAACTTATTTGAGGCGTCTTCGCCAAGTCTGCCAGCTGAAAACGATTTATTTCCAACGTGAATTACGCCTGACAAGAAGGTGCCTGCAGTCAATATAATATTTTTACATTTAATGATTTCGTTATTTTTTAACTGGACACCCTTAATGGCATCTTTTTCAATAATAAGGTCTACAACTTCTCCATCAACATAGTCGAGGTTTGTTTGTTGTTTAATTTGCATTTGTATAAAAGATTTGTATAAGGCTCTGTCAGCTTGTGATCTTGTTGCCCATACAGCGGGGCCTTTTTTTCTATTAAGAATTCTAAAATGAATCCCAGCAGCATCTGCCGCTCTTGCCATCACCCCTCCTAAGGCATCAACTTCTTTTGCCAGATGACCCTTACCAATACCTCCAATAGATGGATTGCAGCTCATTTGGCCAACTGTTTCAAAATTTTGAGTAACCAGTAGTGTTTTGCTGCCACACCTAGCACTTGCCAAGCATGCTTCGGTGCCAGCGTGTCCTCCTCCAATTACAATTACATCGTATTTATTCATAAAACTATTATATTACTTTCCTATACAAAAATTCGAGAATATTCCTGTTAAAACTCTTTCCTCATCTTTGTTATCTAAAATCCATGAAATTTCTTCCTGAACTTTTTTTAAATTTTCAGCAAGCAATTCTAGCTCATTTAAATTTAGGTCAATGTTGTCCATTTCCTGAAAGGCAGCTTTCAAATGTTTGAGGTGTTCCATGTGATAGAGGTTTGGTGTGCTCTCGCTAATAGCTATTTTAAGATAATCGATTATTTTAATTTTTAAATCATCCAAATTTTTCTTCTTTTTTATGGATATGAAAGCTTTTGTACCAAAAGATGCTGATTCGTGCTTGTAATCAATTTTCTCTAAAAGATCAGTTTTGTTAGCGACAACTAAAATATTCTTATTATTTTTCTCTAAGCTTTTTAATATTTCTAAGTCTTCTGTCTGCATACCTTTATTAAGGTCGTACATATATATTGTAAGATTGGCATTTTTTGCTTGTTCAATGGCTTTTTTCGAGCCTTCTTTTTCAATTAGGTCGCCGGTCTCTCTAATTCCCGCAGTATCAAAAACAGTTACTGGCATACCATCAAGATTAAAGATTTTTGAAACGACATCTCTAGTTGTTCCAGCTTGCTCATTAACTATAGAGACATTTTCGTCTGTTAAAAAATTTATCAACGAAGACTTTCCAGCATTCGGCATGCCTAAAACTGCAATTTTGCTTGTTTCAAAAAGAAGCCTATTGTTTTCGAGCTTTCTTATAAGCCTAATAATTTTGCCTTTTGATTCTTCAATATACTTTTCGATCTCTAAAAGACCATCGGTCTCAATATCTTCTTCAGAAAAATCAAGAAGAGCTTCAACCTGCACTCGGGTTTTAAGAATAACATTATCAACTTCGACAAGCTCTTTGCTAAATTTACCCGACAAAGCATCTCGAGCTGCAAAAGCTGCCGCCTCTGTCTTTGCGTTAATTAATGCGCAAATTGATTCTGCTTCCAGCAGGCTCATTTTATTATTTAAAAAAGCGCGCTCACTAAATTCCCCTGGGTTTGCTAAACGACATCCTTCAATGGTTAATATTTCTTTAATTATGATCTGGTATATTACAGAGCCGCCGTGACACATTATTTCAAGCATATCCTCTCCAGTATATGATTTTGGTGATTGATAATTGATCACCATTACATCATCGATTACTTTTTCTTCTTTTTTAAAATTTAAATAATGTGCTCTATTAGGGCTAAGGCTTTTTTTAAAAAACGCACCGATGATTTTATCTATTTTGTTGCCCGAACATCTTATTATAGAAATTGCGCCTAGGCCCATAGGCGACGCGAGACTAATTATGGTGTCTTTGTTCTTCACAACTAATTACTGAGATTCAATTGATTTAGTTATTTTCCATTGTTGTGCAATTGATAGTAGGTTGTTCGCAACCCAATAGAGAACTAATCCTGCTGGAAAGAAAGCGAAAAATACGGTAAAAATTATAGGCAACATCTGCATAATTTTTGCTTGCATTGGATCAGGTGGTGCGGGATTAAGTTTTTGCTGGAAATACATCGACGCGCCCATCAGCAATGGAAGAACGTAATAAGGGTCTCTTACTGAAAGATCGTTTATCCAAAAAATAAAATCTGCTTGTCTTAATTCAACGCTTTCAAGTAACACCCAATACAAAGCGATAAAGACTGGAATTTGTATTAGTATAGGCCAACACCCGCCGAGTGGATTTATTTTTTCTTGACGATACATATCCATCATTGCTTGATTCATTTTTTGTCTATCATTTCCATATCTATCTCTGATAGATTGAATCTTGGGGGAAAATTTTTTCATTTTTGCCATTGAGCGATAGCTTGTTTCCGACAATTTATAAAAAGCTAATTTTATAAAAAGTGTTAGTATTATTATTGCCCAACCCCAATTACCTACATAACTGTGTATTTTATCCAAGAGCCAGAACAAAGGTTTTGATAAAAAAGTAAGGACCCCATAATCGATAGTTAAGTCTAATCCTGTGGAGATCTCTTCAAGCTCATTTTGAAGTTTTGGTCCAGCATAAAATTTTGAGATTAAGTTAGACGACTGATTAGGAAGAATGTTTATTGCTTCCGATCTTGCCCCAATAATATAGTCGTTTCTATTTTCATCTACTCGAATTTCTTTTGTGTAAAATAGATTCTTTTCTCCTTCTTCAAAAAACCATGAAGACACAAAGTAATGCTCCATCATAGCAATCCATCCGCCCAGAACATTAAACTTAGGTTTCTTCTCAGAAATTTCATCATAAGACATCTTGTTATAAGTGCCGTCATAGTATGCGCTTCCAGTAAATGTTGGGGTTACCCAAGAACGGCCTTCGCCAAGACTCTTTCTTCTAATTTGTCTATATTGTCGCCCCGTCCAGATTTGATTAGAGTTATTTAGCACATTATTTACTATAGTAATTTTATAGCCCTTTTCCTCGAGACTAATTTTTTTAGAAACTACAATGCCACTTTCTTTGTTCCTCCAGCGTAAATCCAAACTATTTTTTTGTTTCTTGTCTACGGAAAATAAATCGTGGTGATTAGGCGCAAGTTTTGAACTGTCAGCATTGTTCGACGAAATATCATGCAATAATCCGGATTGAGATATGTAAAAATCATTTTCATGGTCTAACAAGCTAATATTTTCGCTGTTTTCTTGAGTTGTCTTAAAATAATTTAAAAGCTTAACTCTTTTTATTGTTCCCCCGATTGAATCTACTGTGACCTCGATATCATCATTTGAAATAATTAAGCTCTCGCCGTTTTTTATTACTTTGCTTTTGTTAATTTTATTCGGTTTTGTTGTAGACGATTTCTTATCTTGATCGCTGATTCCTTGTTCTGGAAAATCACTAGGCTTAGAAATATTTTCTTCGGCTTCTGAAGATTGTTTGCTCACCAAACTAGGGTTTTGTTCAAATTGCCACTGTTGCCAGATCATAAATAGCACTAGGAAAAAAGCCATGTATAACAAAAATCTGCTGTTCACTTTGGCACCTCGTCTATGCCGCCATGAGCCCAAGGATGGCATCTGCAAATTCTTTTTATAGCAAGTCCGGTGCCTTTTATAGAGCCATGGTTTCTTAATGCCTCAATTGCATAGTTGGAACAAGTTGGTGTAAATCTGCAATGCTGGCCCAAAAAGGGACTAAGTGTCAGCTGGTAGGCTTTTACAAATTTTATCAATAGCGAATTCATTTTGTCTTTAAGTTGCTGAATATCTCATTTATTTGTTCATAACATTTAGAGTGCTTATAATTTTTTTCGTTTCTTAGAACAAGAATTATATCAAGTCCATCAAACCCCTTTCTTCTAAAAACTTCACGAGCGACCCTTTTTATTTTATTTCTATCAACCGCTTTTTTTACTTTTTTCTTTGCAATCCTGATCCCTAATCGCCCATGGGTTAAATCATTTTCTAAATAATGAATTATAAACGCTGGCGATGAAAGCCTTTTTCCTCTTGAAAAACATTTTTTGAAATCAAATGGTTTATCTAATCTCATCTTTTTGGCACTAAAGCTTGACGCTTTAGATGAGTTAAGCAGAAAGGCGTTTTCTTCCCTTTGATCTTCTAGCATTTATTACAGCTCTCCCGCCGCTGGTTTTCATTCGCGATCTGAAGCCGTGAGTTCTTTTTCTCTTTAATTTGCTGGGCTGAAATGTTCTTTTCATATCATAATCCTTTCATATTCTGCTCGCGACATTACGTCTATAGGCTTGATTTGTCAATAGTTACTTTATCACAGTTTTTTACATAACTTATCCACAAATTTTACACAGATTTGTTGATTTATTTCTTCTGTGGATAAGTATAATATACTTTTAGGTTTAAAAATAATAATAACATTAGGGGATCTTTCCTATGCAACCAGGATTCTGGGAACAATGTCTTGTTGACTTTAGAAATAACTTTGATGAACAACAGTTTAATACTTGGGTTAGACCTCTTCAAGCTGTAACTAAAGATAAGGTTATCAGAATAAAAGCGCCTAATCAGTACGCCGTAGATTGGGCCAATGAACACCTTAGCGACTACCTTATAAAAAAGCTTCAAGACTCTGAATATAAGTTTAATATCGAAGTTGGAGGAATTTCACAGGATTTAGCCGAAGATAGGGCTATTATTAAGGAAGATAGCCAAAGTTCTTTTAGTCAAGAAAACAAGTTTCTTTCCGATTTTACTTTTGACAATTTTGTAACTGGTAAGTCGAACGAGCTTGCTAGAGCCGCTGCGATACAAGTTTCAAGCAACCCCGGAACAACTCAATATAACCCTTTCTTTATTTATGGCGGGGTAGGGCTTGGGAAAACCCACCTGATGAATGCAATTGGTAATAATATTTTGAAACAGAATTCGAATGCCAAGATTTTATATCTTCATTCAGAGAAATTTGTTGCTGACATGGTAAGAGCACTGCAACATAATAAAATCGACTCATTTAAAAAATATTACAGATCAGCTGACGCTTTGCTAATTGATGACATTCAGTTTTTTGCCGGCAAAGAGAGATCGCAAGAAGAGTTTTTTCATACCTTCAATGCTCTTTTGGAGGGAAGCTGTCAGATTGTCCTCACATGTGACAGGTATCCGAAAGCTGTCAACGGCTTAGACGATCGATTAAAATCAAGATTTGGCTGGGGTTTAACGCAGTCAATCGAGCCCCCAGAGCTTGAAACTCGGGTTGCCATCTTACAAAAGAAAGCTGCCAGCATAGGGACAAATTTAGATACAGAAGTAGCTTTTTTTATTGCAAAATGTATCCAGTCCAATGTTCGTGAATTAGAAGGGGCTCTCCGCAGAGTCATTGCAAATGCTCAATTTACTGGCAAAGAAATAACTTTATCTTTCGCCAAAGAAGCTCTTCATGATCTAATTTCCCTTCAAAATAGCATGGTTTCAATAGAGAATATTCAAAAAACCGTTGCTAATTATTACAAGATTAGGATGGCGGATCTTTTATCTGCGAAAAGAAATAGATCTTTGGCTCGCCCAAGGCAATTAGCTATGGCCTTAGCGAAAGAGCTCACAAACCATAGTTTGCCAGAAATTGGGGATGCATTTGGAGGTAGAGACCATACGACAGTTCTTCATGCATGTAAAAAAATTTCAGAGGTATGTTTAACAGACAACAAAATTAAGGAGGACTTGATAAACTTAAGGCGGGCGCTAAGCACTTAGACGCTTGTGGAGAAGCTGTAAATATACTCGTGAATGATTTGTATAGAAACAGCTAAATGGTTTAGGCCACAGATTGAACAGAATTACTAACAGGTTAATATTCTTTTAAGATATTGTTTTTATTCAGTTAAAATGACATACAAACAGAATTTATGCCTTATAATAATAAACTATATATATAAATATGAAATTAATTATAACAAAGGATAACTTATTAAAAGCCCTACAGAAAATTATCGGCGTTGTCGAAAAAAGACAATCGATGCCAATTCTTAGCCATGTGCTTGTCAGAAAGATCGATGGCCAATTTGAAGTAGTCGCTTCCGATTTAGAAGTTCAGCTTTCTTCTAAAATTAAATTTGATAGCGAAGAAAATTTTGCAGAGGACATAACTATTCCAGGAAGGAAACTTTTTGACATTGGCAAAGGTCTTCCCGACGATGCAGTTATTGAGATAGAGAAAAAGGATGAAGGAAAGCTTCAGATAGAATCAAAAAAAAGTAAATTTACCCTTTCCGTGCTTGACGCAAAAACATTTCCAATGATGGAAAATCTAGATGAGGCCAGCACAGAAATAACCTTGAATTCTTCAGATGTCAAAGATGTGATAAATAAGACGGCTTTTGCAATGGCTCAACAAGACGTCCGATATTATCTTAACGGGTTGTTCATCAAAATAGCAAACAATGACCTAATCGGCGTCGCAACGGACGGCCATAGGTTAGCTAAAGCCGGGACATCAATAGACACCCCAGCCGAAAACGAGTTGAGTGCGATTGTGCCAAGAAAAGGAGTTATCGAAATTGATAAGCAAATCGAGGAAGACAAAAAACTAAAAGTTGTAATATCGAAGAACCATATGCAAGTTGAAAGCGGAGAAGCTGCTGCTATTACAAAGCTCATAGATGGAAAATTTCCCGACTATGAAAAAGTTATACCGAAAGACTCAGACAAAACAATCACGGTTGATTGCAAAACTTTTAAAGAGGCCCTGATTCGAGTCTCTATTCTTTCCAATGATCGATTTAGGGGGGTAAGACTAAACTTTGTTGAAAACGAAATTAAAGTGACCGCCAATAATCCTGAAAAAGAAGAAGCTTCTGACGATATTAAAGCAGAATACTCCGGAGACAGCGTAGAAGTTGGGTTTAACGTCAACTATTTGCTTGATGTTATTGCTGCGATAAAGACAAAAAAATTACAAATCCAGCTCAAAGACGCAAACAGCAGCGCTCTATTGATGCCCGAAAACGACCCTGCTGCTAGCTATGTAGTCATGCCTTTGAGACTCTAAGAATGTTTATAGACAAGCTTTCGGTGAAAAATCTAAGAAATATTTCTCAGACCGACCTTCTATTAAATAAAAAAACAAACATTATCATTGGTGAAAATGCCGCCGGAAAAACAACAATCCTTGAATCAATTGATATTCTGTCGAGAGGGAAAAGCTTCAGAACAAATAAAATCGAAAATCTTGTAAAAAGAGGGCAAGAAACTTTTTATGTTGGCGCAATTCTTGGAAACAATAAAAGAAAGCTCGAAATCGAAAAGGGTAGATCAAAAACTAGAATTATTGTTGACAATAAAGAAGTAAAAAAGCAGTCTGCCCTTGCCGAGGGATTGGCGGTTCAGACAATTCACCCTCACAGCCACCTATTAATTGAAGGGGCTCCCTCAGAAAGAAGGGCTTTTCTCGATTGGGGGTTGTTCCACGTGGAACAAGAGTCTCGGGAAATCTCCTTAAAATATAACAAGGTCTTGAGGCAAAGAAATGAAGCATTAAGATCTATGGACAAAAGCCATGATAGATGGACAGAGGAGCTCGCAAGCATAGGGCAGGATTTATCAAAAATGAGAGAGAAATATGTTTCTGACATTAAGGCTTATCTAGACCAAACAAGACAACATATAATGCCCAAATATGATTTAAACTTTGTTTACTATAGGGGCTGGGATGAGCAAAAAAGCTTATTAGAAGCACTTCAAGAGAAAAAAGACAGGGACTTTGAGCGAGGCTATACTAGCCAAGGCCCTCAAAACGCAGATTTAAAAATTTATCTGGATGAGACAGAAGCACATAGAATATGTTCAAGGGGCCAACAAAAACTTATCGCAAATATTATGTTATTATCTCAATCAAAAGGATTTTTCGAGGTTAAAAAATATCCTAGTATAATCCTAGTTGATGATCTATCTGCTGAGTTAACATTGGAGATGCAGGAAAAAATTCTTGAAAGACTTTTTGAAACTAAATCTCAAATATTTTTAACCGCCTTAAATGATTCAGTTCTGGCAGATATTTTGAGCGAAATGAAGGCAAGTGTGTTTCACGTGGAACATGGGGAAATAGTGCAATGACAAAATACGACTCTTCAAATATTAAAGTTTTAAAAGGGCTTGAGGCTGTTAGAAAAAGGCCAGGGATGTATATCGGAGATACTGATGATGGGACCGGTCTTCATCACATGGTTTTTGAGGTGGTTGACAATTCTATTGACGAAGCTCTTGCCGGCCATTGCAGCAAAATTACAGTTGAAATAAATGCAGACAACTCTGTTACCGTTGAAGATGACGGCAGAGGCATCCCTGTAGACATGCACCCAGAAGAGAAGAAGCCGGCCGCAGAGGTTATCATGACCGTTCTTCATGCGGGAGGAAAATTTGACGATAACTCCTATAAAGTTTCCGGCGGTCTTCATGGCGTTGGAGTTTCAGTTGTCAATGCTTTATCAGAAAACCTTGAGCTTGAAATATTTCGAGACGGAAATGTATATAGCCAAACCTATGCAATGGGGGAGCCAAAAACAAAGCTTAAGAAAGGCGATAAATCAAAGAGAACTGGCACCAAAGTGACTTTTACACCAAGCAAAGAGATTTTTTCGGACACAGAGTTCCATTTTAACATTTTGGCAAAAAGACTCAGAGAGCTTTCTTTCCTTAACTCAGGCGTTCGAATTGTATTGTCCGACCACAGGTCTGATATAACCGAAGAATTTCATTATGATGGCGGAATAAAAGCATTTGTCGAAAACCTTAACGAGAAAAAAGAGAAGGTAAATAAAAACATAATTTATTTCTCTTCAAAAAAAGGCGACATAAGCGTTGAAATAGCTGTCCAATGGACGGGGACATATAGTGAAAATATTTTTTGCTATACAAACAATATACCCCAATCTGATGGAGGAACACATATAGCAGGCTTTCGAGGAGCTTTGACTCGAGCACTAAATCATTATGCTGAACAGGACGTTTCAGCAAAGAAGAACAAGGTCACATTAAGCGGCGAAGATACAAGAGAAGGAATCACTGCAGTAATATCGATTAAAATGCCTGATCCTAAATTCTCTTCTCAAACCAAAGCAAAGCTTGTTTCTTCAGAAGTGAAAGGCATAGTCGAATCAGTGGCAGCTGAGAGCATAAAAAGATTCTTAGAGGAAAATCCTAAGGACGCTAAACAGATTCTCGCAAAAGCTAGCGAAGCGGCAAAAGCAAGAGAAGCCGCTAAGAAAGCAAGAGAAATGACTAGAAGAAAAAAAGCCATGGACGTTGCCGGACTTCCTGGGAAGCTTGCTGATTGTCAAGAGAAGGATCCGCTCTTATCTGAAATTTTTCTAGTAGAGGGGGACTCAGCCGGAGGCTCGGCTAAGCAAGGCAGAGACAGACGAACCCAAGCTATTTTGCCATTGAAGGGAAAAATTCTTAATGTCCAAAAGCAACGCGCTGATAAGATTCTTTCCTCCGAGGAAATTGCAACGTTGGCTACAGCGCTTGGCTGTGGAGTTAGCTCAACAGAAATGTCTGATGAGGATTATGCTTCTCTCAGGTATCATAAGGTTATTATTATGACCGATGCAGATGTAGACGGCGCTCATATAAGAACGCTCTTACTTACATTTTTTCATAACCAGATGCGTAAGCTAATAAGGAAGGGAAATATTTATATAGCGCAGCCACCACTATATAAGATTAAAAAAGGAAAAACCGAAAAGTATATTAAAAATGATGAGGAGCTAATGGCACACATTACTAAAAACTGCCTAGATGAAATAGAAATTTTTTCCTCAAAAAAAGACAAAAAACCAATAGAAATCAATAAGTTAAAAAATTTAATAAGCTTATGCCAAAAAGCTGAACAATCTAAGTTACACATTACAAGTAAATATGGTAAAAACTTTATGCGTGTTTTGGAGGGTCCAAATATCCCAAAATATGACAGCAATGATGCTGAAATTGAAAAATGGATTAAAAAAACTTCTTCAAAAGAATACTCTTTAAGCCCAAAGAATAACACTTCTTTTGATTTTGCTTACAATGAAACCGGCATTGAAAAAAGCCAAAATATTAAGTTCAGTTTTTTCTCTTCAAAAGACTACAAAAACTTTAAAGATTATTTACTTTCAGCCGGCTCGCTTTTCAAAAAAGACGCAGTTCTTGTTAAAAATGATAAGAAAATGGCAATTTCAGACTTTCTAGATACTTTTGAATGGATCATATCTGAGGCAAAAAAAGCTTATTCAATTCAACGTTATAAAGGGTTGGGTGAAATGAATCCTGATCAGCTTTGGGAAACAACAATGGATCCAGAGAATAGAACTCTTATACAAATAACCGAAGAGGACGAAGCTGCTGCTGATAAAGTTTTTGATGACTTAATGGGCGACAATGTCGCTCCTAGAAAGTCATTTATTGAAGAAAATGCTCGATACGCGGGCAATATTGATATTTAATTGGAGGATTAAAAAATGGAACTAAATAGAGACGGGGATGGTTTTTTATTAAGTATTGACGATTGGTCAGAAGAAGTAATGTATCAGATGGCCCAAGCCGACGGTTTTGAAATAACTGAAGAAATAAAAAATTATATTTTTAAAGCTAGAGAAATGTATAGTGAAAATGGCACGGTTCCAGCTGTAAGAGATTTTGCCAAGGAATTTGGAATGGATCGAAAAGCATCCAAGCTTTATGAAATTTTTCAATCTGGGCCTATGAAAAAGATTGCAAAGTATGGGGGCCTACCAAAACCAACTGGCTGTGTGTAAAAAGTGTGTAAAATCGTGTAATGAGCAAAAATTTAATCAAAAACGCTCTTCTTGAGCAAAAATCACTCCCTAATTTTACTAAAATTAAAGATGAGCATATGTACCAGGCAATAAAGCTTCTGGTGGATGAGAATAAAGCATTAATTAAATCTCTAGAAAAAAAAGAGAAATTATCATGGAGTAACTTTGTACAAAAAATTGAAGAGTCAGACGATAAAATCTCCAAAGCATGGGCTCCAATCAGGCACTTAAACTCTGTTATGAATAATCCAAAAATTCGTAAACAATACGAAAAATGCTTAAAACTATTGACCTCTCATTACGGCAAAATTGGACAAAATTATAAATTGTTCTCTCAATATCAAAAATTTCATGAAGAAAACAGAAAAATGCTCAACTCTCATCAAAATAAGCTTCTATCAGACATTTTAAAAGGATTTCGTTTGTCTGGAGTTCATTTAGATTCAAAAAAAAGAAAGCTTTTCCGCGATTGCCAAAACAAACTAGCAGAACTTGAAGCGAAATTTGAACAAAATATTTTGGACTCAACAACCGCTTGGGAGCTGAAACTTGAAAAGAAGGAACAGCTTAAAGGAATGCCGACAAATGCTATTGAGACAGCTGCGGAAGTAGCAAAATCAAGAAATCATAAAGGCTATATTCTTACTCTCGACCAGCCTTGCTACATGGCAGTAATGACATATGCCAACGATCGAGCACTTCGCAAAAAAGTTTACCTAGCATATGCCAGCAGAGCCTCGAACAAATTTCCAGTGAAAGGACAATGGGACAATACGAAAGTAATAGAAGAAATCTTAAATCTCAGGCAAATAGTGTCAGAAATACTTGGGTTTGCTAATTTCGCAGAATATTCTTTGGCAACTAAAATGGCGAAAAACCCGGGAGATGTAATTCGTTTTTTAAATGATTTAAAGAAAAAAGCAAAAAAGAAATCAAAAAATGAAATTTCAGAACTTAAAAAATACGCAAAAAATAAGTTATCAATTAAAGAGCTTCTGCCATGGGACTTGGCATTTATAGCAGAAAAATATAAAGAAGAAAATTTTGGAGTATCTCAAGAGGAATTAAAAAAATATTTTCCAGTAGAAAATGTAATTATGGGGCTTTTTAAATTAGTTAAAGATCTTTATGGAATCGATGTAATACAAAAGAGGACTAAGGATGTTTGGCATAAAGATGTGAGGCTTTACGAGATCTTAGATAAAAGCAAAAATCTAAGGGGTAAATTTTATTTTGATCTTTATGCAAGACAACACAAGCGTGGTGGGGCTTGGATGGACGAGTGTATTCAACGGCGCGTAAAGTCTAATGGGTCAATTCAACCACCTGTTGCATTTATAACTTGTAATTCCAGCCCGCCTACAAAAAATAGCCCCGCTTTTTTTACACATTACGATGTTGAAACTTTATTTCATGAGTTTGGACATGGTCTTCAGCATATGTTGACTACAGTAAATTATGCAGGAATTTCGGGAATATCTGGTGTTGAGTGGGATGCTGTAGAGCTTCCTAGCCAATTTATGGAAAACTGGTGTTGGGAGAAAGAGGTTCTTGACACATTCGCTTTTCACTTCGAAACAAATTCAAAGCTTCCGAATAGTCTGTTCAAAAAGCTTTTGGCAACTAAAAATTATAATTCTGGCATGGCTTTAATTAGACAAGTAGAATTTTCTCTTTTTGATTTCCTTTTGCATATGGATGGCCAAAAAAATAAAGCAAAGTTAGCTGATAAAGTTCTTGCAAATGTTAGAAAAGAAACCTCTCTAATTCCTGTTCATCAAAACAATAAGTTTCAAAATAGCTTCGCGCATATCTTTGCCGGAGGATATGCTGCTGGTTATTATAGTTATAAATGGGCCGAAGTTCTCTCTGCCGATGCATTTATGGCATTTAAAGAACAAAAACTAGTCGACAGAAAAGTTGGAAATCGCTTCATGAAAAAAATTCTCGAAACCGGCGGATCAAAGCCAGCGCTTGAGCTTTTTGTTGATTTCAGAGGAAGAGAGCCAAAAATAGAACCACTATTGCAAAGTTTGGGCTTAAAATGAAAATCGCATCTTGGAATGTAAATTCTTTGAGAGTTAGGCTTCCACAGGTTCTTTCGTGGCTAAAAAAGAGTGGCGTAGATATATTAGCAATTCAAGAAACAAAAGTTGAAGATAGCTCTTTCCCGATAAAAGAAATTACAGATGCTGGATTCTTCTGTGATTTTACTGGGCAGAAAACATATAACGGCGTCACAACAATAAGCAAGAAAGCGCCTTCGGAAACAATTAAGCTTATAAACAACAAAGAACAAGAACAAAAAAGATTTTTACTAACAAGGTATGGGAAAAATTTGTCGGTGCTAAATCTTTATGTTGTAAATGGTCAAGAAGTGGGCGCTGAGAAATATGAATACAAGCTCTCCTGGCTTAAAAACGTAACAGCGCATTTGAAAAAGGATTTAAAAAAAACTAAATATTACGTTGTGCTTGGAGATTTTAACATTGCGCCTGAAGATGCCGATGTCTACGACCCAGAGGCCTGGAAAGATAAAATTTTATGCAGCAAAAAAGAGAGGCTGTCTTTGAAAAAGATTTTTGACCTCGGTTTTAAAGATACCTTTAGAATATTTCCCCAAGAAAAGGAACTATTTAGTTGGTGGGATTACAGAACAGGTGCTTTCAGAAGAAATAGAGGCTTAAGAATTGATTTAATCTTAGCTAATAATAATTTAGCTAATAAATGTATTAAAAGTTATATTGATTTTGAGCCAAGAAAAAATGAGAGACCCTCGGATCATACGCCTGTAGTTTCCATTTTTGATATATAAAATTATTTAAATTTAATAATAAAAAAATCATTAAAAATTTTATACAAAACATAAATTAATGATAATATCTTTTAAATAAATATTAATTCAGAGATAATAATTATGAGATCAATTCTTGTTTTAAACTCAAAAGGTGGTTCAGGCAAAACAACAATAGCAACGAATCTCGCAAGTTTTTACGCTTCTATTGGCAAATCAGTTGCATTAGTTGATTTAGATACCCAAGAGAGTTCGATAAGTTGGTTGAGAGCTCGTTCTTCAGCTAAACCGCCAATTATTGGTATAAAGGGTTATGGAGAAAGGGTAAAAAGAGGCGTCGATTATAAAATAATAGACGCGCCTGCTGGACTTAATGGAGCAGCTTTAACAAAAGTTTTAAACATGGCTGAAAGTGTCATTATTCCAGTTTTACCATCCCCTATAGATATGCGCGCAGCATCAGAATTTATAAAAAACATTAAGAAGCACTCAAGGGTAGTAAAGAAAAAATCCAAAATAGCTCTTGTAGCTAATAGGGGTAGAGACTATACAAACATCTATTGGGAGCTTGACGATTTCTTAGCAAGTCAGAAAATACCTTTCTTGACAATGATTAGAGATAGCCAAAATTTTATTCGTTGTGCAGAAAAAGGTTTAGGTATTTATGAGATGGGACCTGCAATGACAGAAGTTGACAGAGAATACTTTGAGCCAATAATTGACTGGCTTAACAGCAAGAGAAGCAGATAATTCTCTTATCTTCGTGCTTTCATACTTGCGTGCTTACTTAAAACTATTTTTGAAAGTTCTTTTGCTTTTTCTGTTTTTTTTATTGCCCATAGCCTATCTCTGGCATTTTTTGAAGCTTCCTTGTTATCAATTATTGGGCTTGGATAATTTGAAAATTCAAGATCACAAAGCCCCTTCTTTTCTATTGGCGTTATTCTCCAGGGCTCATGAACAAGTTCCGTTGGCAAATTCCTCAACTCTGGCACCCATTTTTTAATAAACTTACCTTTAGGGTCTTGGTCAAAAGACTGTTTAATTGGGTTATAGATTCTTATTGTATTTATACCAGTTGTGCCAGATTGCATTTGAAACTGGGAATAGTGTATTCCTGGCTCATAATCTGTAAAAAGCTTGGCAAGGTGCTTGCTTGTTATTCTCCAGTCCAGCCAAAGTTGGTAAGAAGCAAAGGAAACAAGCATTGCGCGCATACGAAAATTTATCCAACCCCTGTTTTTCAAATAACGCATACAAGCGTCAACAAATGGAAAGCCCGTTTGCCCATTCTTCCATGCAATTAAATTTTTCTCATTAAAATCTTCTCTGAGGCCGTCATAAGCTCTATTCATATTTTGGAATTCAATTTCAGGTTCGTCATAAAGCTTTTGAATAAAATGACAGTGCCATGCAAGCCTACTCTTAAAAGAATTTAAAGATTTTCTTTTTTCATATGAAAGATTAGTCTTAAGTGTTTTTTTTAAATAACTATTAATTTCTCTTAAAGAAATTGTTCCATTTGCTATGTGTGGACTTAATCTTGAACAAGATGTTTGCCCTGTTATTGGCGATGACATTTCTGTCTGATAATTAACTGATCTCTGGAACAAAAAACTTTCTAATAGAGATAAGGCTCGCAATCGCCCCCCTCTTTGAATGAAATTAGTACTAATTTGGTTTGTTTTAACTACATATTTTTTGTCCACTTGGGCATTTAAAAATCTACAATTGATATTATTTTTTTTTGGCTCGATAGAAATAAATTTATTCCATTGATTTGCCCATTCGTGCCTTTTTCTTCTTTCAGATTGGATGCCAAACTGATTAAACTCCTTCCAAGCAATGCTCTTTTCTTTAAATAAGTTTTTACACTCTGTATCTACGTCTAGTAAATATTTGTTTTTGTATACTTTATTTGAATATATTTCTTGAATATTAAATTTTTCAGTAATCGTTTTAAGAATTTCAATCGTGTTTCCATAAAAAATATTTAAGTCGGTTTGATAATTTGACTTTAGCTGCTTTTTTAATTCTTCAAGAGAATCTTCTGTAAATTGCAAATGGAAACTGCTTGAGGTCGGAAGCTTCCAATAACCTCTATCATATATAAAAATAGGCAAGACATCGCCGTCATTACAGGCGTTCAGAAAAGCACAATTATCATCGGTTCTAAGGTCGAATCTAAACCAAACAATTTTCTTCATGAATTAAAAATCTATAAAATTTAGAAAAGACAAATATATATGACTTGTGTAAAAATTAAACTTTACAAAATTTTACACAACTTATTACACAGCTTATTCTAGACAAGTATTTTCATCACACTTAACGACAAATTTGTTTGATTTCTCCACGCAAGTAACCTCATAAACTTGATAGTCTTTATCTTCCGAGTCAATGATTTTTGCGCTTGAACCATTTATACAACCTCTTTTTTCGAGAAGTCTTTTAATACCTATTTTACTTGAGCTTTTTGTTTGTTTTTCTTGTTCTTGATATTCCTTGGTACCTTCTTCTAACCAATCTTTGATGCCTGAAGATTCTATCTTAGAACAACTTGTGAGAATCGATAGCGCGGAAAGATAGAAAAGTATAGACGAGCTCTTCATTGCAAGACTTCGCAGCCGCCAGGACCACAATCAAATATCATTCGTTTTACTTCTTTAATACAATTCACCTCATAAAGCTCTCTTTTTTTTGTCTTCTTTACTAAATTTATTTCGCTTGATTTATTGCACGAGTATTCATCAATTAAAGTTTCCGCTACAGCCCCAATATATTTTTTCTTCTTTGATTTTGTTACTTCTATTTTGTCCAACATTTCATTTTCTTTAAGCACTGACATTTGGGGGTTTTCAGTCATATCATCAAAATTAACATTTAAATCGTCAGAGCTTTCTAATCCAACCAACATTTCATCTTCTACTTGGGCATACCCAATAACTCCTTTTTTATACGCGGATAAGTGGCTCTTCAAAAAGCTATTAAATGCAAAGTAGTGTTTATGAATAAAATTTTTACAATTTCTTGCACAATCAGCTTTTATCTTTATTTCATTCATCCTGCCTTTTGGAACTCGAGAAACCTTAAAGACGATTCGATTATCTTTGCTATCTCGCAGCTCAAGTTTGGTCTCTAAAAGATTTTTTGTCTCAACTTTTAAATCCTTTTTGTATTTTGATTTTTGAGTAAGCCATTTTTTTGCTGTATCCCAAAGAAGATTGCATTCAGTTGAGTTAGCGCATTGCGCAAAATTTTCTGCGCCTTGACGAACTTCAGCATCTGTTAAATGATCGTCATCACCGTATCCTGTGTAATATTCGTCTAGCACTCTTTCATAATTTGGATCGTCCAGAGAAATATCTTCGTCGTCTCCAAAGCTTATATCAGGCAGCTCAACACCACCGCAGCTGGCGACAAATACCATCGGTAAAATAGCAGTAAATTTAAAAAATTTTCTCATTAAGAATTTTCTTGCAAATGTAAAATGGTAATAATACACATATATTTCATTTAATAAAGAAGTGCAATTCAAATGATAAATTGTGATTTTTTGCCAAAAGCTTTTAATTAATTGTTTTTATTATATTTATTTTAAATCTGTATTCATTAGTAATTTATAATAAACTTAATAAGTAAATACTTATATATAATTGATTTTATTAGTGTTATTGCCCTTTTTTGGTTGACTTGGTGCGAAAGAACGTTCAAAATTGACAAATCCTGCAGAAATGTGGGAGGTGCTACAGACAACGGAATGTCGAGATTGTATTGGAAGTTAATATGATTCATAACAATAAGAAATTGGTAGCATCATAGTGGGGGGAGGTAAATTAAGTTTTGTTAGATCCCTCTTAAAAAATAATTAAGACAATTATTAGGAGTCCTAATGAAAATAAAAATCTTAGCAAGTATGCTAGCCGGAGCATTGGCCATGCTTCCTGTTACTGCAAACGCAGGCTGGGGCGGTGGTGGTGTTGGACCTTACGGGGATCCAATCACAATCTACGGATGGCAAAACCATACTTATGAAATCGTAGAACAAGGTGCGGAAGGTTCGCAAGTTGATAAAACTATGATTAATGGTAACGCTGGTAACATTGGTTTTCTTGGCTTTGTTGACACAGGCATTGAAGGTCTAAAAGTTACATGGCGTTGTGAACAGTTCACATACATGAACGACTACGCTGGTACAGGTGGTTGGTGTAACCGTAACTCAAAAGTTGGTATCTCGGGATCATTTGGTGAAATTATGTTCGCTAACTGGTTATTACCTTATAACGAAATGGTCGCTGGTTGGGTTGACCCATGGTATGACGCTGGTACAGCTTCTCATACAAACATTATGGGTTCTGTTGGTGCATACACAATCTTCTATAACTTAGGAGACTTTGGATCACAAACATTTATATCCTACAGTGCTTATGGCGGTATCTACAACATGGGTTTCAACAGACGTCAAGAAGAAATCCTACAATACATGGGTTCTACTGGTAAAGTCTCATACAGATTTGCTGTAACAGCTGATATGAGTCAAGACGCTACTTCTGCAAGAGGAAGTGCAAAAACTGACCCAGTTATTTACTCAATGGGTGTCGCATACAGTGACGGTCCTTTCTGGGGTGCTTTAACTTATCAGAAGCACGAAGAATGGGCAGCAACATTACTAGATGGAGCAACAATGTCGGATTCTGAAGCAGAATCATGGCGTATTGCTGGTCGTTACATCATGGACCTAGGAAATGGTGGAAGTTTAACTCTTTCTGCTATGTTTGAAAACGTAGAGTACGAGTTTAATAACACAACAACTCCAGGTGCTGCATTACAAGACTTTGGTTTCCATAGTTCAGTATTTGCAGGTGGTACAGCGAACACAGACGTTAAATTCGATCGTGATGCTTTCCTAATTTCTGGTAAATATGCTCCAGGCGGAAACTTTGACTTCCGTTTCATGTACGCTGAAGCTGATGAGTTAGATATGAGTGCTACAAGTTTATCTACAGATAACTCTTCACAAACTGGTGCTGACACAACATTATTTGGTGTGTTCTACGCATTAGGTGATTCAACAGAATTAAACGTCTCATATATTGAGGTTGAAAACGACAGATACGCTGCATACGGTACAGGTATTAGTGCGTTAGGTTCTGGTACAACAAACAACCAAGTTGAAGTAATTCAGTTCGGTATATTAACAATGTTCTAAGAATCTCTTAGAATTTTTGTATATGAACAGGCGCTTTTATAGCGCCTGTTTTTTTTGCAGGAAATTTATATTAAATGGTAATATAGTACAATTAATAAAAAATAAAATATGAAAATGTTCACAAAGCTATCAATTACGAAAAGTAAGTTAATCCTTTTGTCGCTTGTAATTATTTCAAGCAAGAATTCAATTGCGAATTGTAGCAAAGAAGATATAGATTATTATTTAAAGAAAGGTTTTACTACAGAACAAGTTACAGCGTTATGTAGTGCCGATGAGCTTACAAACATTAAAGAAGATGTATACAAATCATACGGTGATGAGTATGCAGACGAACAAGACGAAGAGTATTTAAGAAAAATGCGAATTGAAAGACAAGTCTTTTTTAAATCCTCCCTTGGCGCGCAAAATGTAAATATTAGAAGAGATAAATTAACCTTCATTGTATATGAATGTGCAAAAGAGGGCCTTGCAAAGCCTGGGTCAGAATTTAATAAGAAAGGTTGTGCTGAAGTTTTGATAACAATTAAACTTTCTGAAGTTGAAGTTATTGAGAAAGAATTCAAGGAAAAAGTTTTCTTTGGAAATAGGCAAATTTTAGTGAAAGGAAATGTTACATCAAAAATTATTGGCGGGATGGAAGAATTAAACCAGTATGATGCTGACGTTCTAAAAAATAAAATACTTGCAAGACTTGCAAAAAATAAGGGACAAGTTTTGGTGCCAATAAAAAAGGGACTTAACTTTGAATATGCTTTAGGGACTTTTAAGGAAATTGTTGCTTTTCATAAGGATATTGAGAACAAAAAAAGAGGAACGAATAATTTAGGCGGTGGATTGACTTTTGATGAAACAAACGAGCCGCAAGATTATATAATTGAGAAGGAAAAGAAAGCTATTAAATTGTCTAATGATGAAGATGAAGAAATTGTGGATGGCACTTTAGTTTTCGATGATTTAGATTCGTTTGAGGGCAATACTGATAGAGGAGTTAGTGATATTCCTGATGATGTTTTTAATTAATTTTCTTTTATTAAGCTGTCGCTAGTCATCTCTTTTGGTTTAGGAATTCCCATCAATGTTAGAACAGTTGGCGTAACATTTGAAAGCCCTCCATTATTGTTTATTATCTCCCACTTCTTATTATTATCTATAATAATACAGGGCACAGGGTTTCTAGAGTGTTGAGTATTTGGATTACCTGTTTTTGGGTTGTTAATTTCGTCACAATTGCCATGATCTGCCGTAATAAGTGTAGCTACATTTGCACCAAGTGCTTCGCATACAACCTCGCCTAGAGCCGCATCTAACTCACTCATAGCCTGTATAATTGCATCTTTGATAGCAGTGTGGCCAACCATATCTCCATTTGCAAAGTTTACGACAATTAATTTATATTCTTCGTTTTTAATTGCCCTTATCACTTCTTCAGCAACTTCTCTGCAACTCATTTCAGGTTTAAGGTCGTAGGTTGCAACATTTGGGGATGGTATAAGGACCCTTTTCTCTCCAGGATACGGATCTTCTCTTCCCCCATTAATAAAATATGTAACATGTGGGTATTTTTCGGTTTCAGCACAATGAAATTGTTTTAAGCCAAGATCACTTACTACACTTCCAAGTGTAACTTCAGGGCATTTAGTTCTGAATGCAACTGGGCAAGACAAAAAAGGGTCATATTCTGTCATAGTAGTTATTGAGTATGCAGTGTTATTGTTAGTTCTTCTAAAGTTATCAAACCTTTCAACATTTAAAGCACGAGCTATTTGTCGAGTTCTATCGTTTCGAAAGTTGAAAAATAATAATGAATCACTTTTGTTTAATGGTTTTGCTCCATCAAGCACAGTTGGCAGGATAAATTCATCAGTAACATTTTTATCATATGATGAATTTATGACTTCTTTATAATTATTAGCAGAGAGGCCTTTATTGTTTACGATGGCGTCCCATGCAAGTTCAGTTCTATCCCATTTCTGATCTCTATCCATCGCGTAATACCTTCCGCAAATTGTATATATTTCTCCACCATACTCTTCGAGACATGTATTTAGGTCATCAAGAATGCTCATACCAGATCTAGGATCGTCATCTCTCCCATCTGTAAATATGTGAAGCTTTGGTGATACACCATATGATTTACACATTTTCAAAATAGCTACCAAATGGTCTATGTGCGAATGAACTCCGCCAGGAGAAGCGAGCCCAAGTAAATGTAAATCGTTATCGCTATCCTTGACAGAAAGAATGGAGTTGAGAATTGCCTCATTTTTGAAAAAACTCCCATCTTTAATTGATTCGTTAATTACCACAAGATCTTGTTTGAAAATTTTCCCTGAACCGATAATCATATGTCCCACCTCAGAGTTACCCATTTGCCCATCTGGAAGACCAACACTTTGTCCTGATGCCTGAATAGCTGTCGAAGGGTAATCTTTTAGCAATAGATCAATATTTGGGGTATCAGCAAGCGACCAACCATTATTATCGCCTTTTGGGCCAATACCGACACCATCAAGAACAATTAATAAAGCTCTGTTAACGTCATTTTTAGTCATTGTTTTTTTGAAATATTTGTCTCCAATAATTTTAACAAATTAAGTGGTATTTGACTTACCTTTATTTTTACTTACTAATTTGGCTAACATTAGGCCAAACTCAAATAGCATCCAAATTGGGAGTGCCAATAATATTTGAGAAATAACGTCAGGAGGTGTGAGAATCATGCCTAATATGAAAGCAAAAACAATTATATAAGGTCTTTTCCTAGATAAGGAATCTGCTGTGCTGATACCCAGCATTACTGTTAAGAAAGTAATTATTGGGACTTCAAATGCTAAACCAAAAGCAAAAAATATTTTTATAGCAAAATTTAGAAAACTATTTATATCTGTGGCAATTTGAATCCCTTCAGGCGCAATGCTCGTAAAAAAGTTAAATATTAATGGGAACACAATAAAATAGGCGAATAAAATTCCTAAATAAAAGAGTAAAGTACTTGAAATTAATATTGGCGCAACAAATCGTTTTTCATTTGTATAAAGACCAGGTGAGACGAATGCCCAAAAATTATAAATAATTACGGGAAAAGTTATTACAATAGAAAGCAACAAAATTAACTTGAATGGTGCAAGAAATGGAGAAGCAACATCAACTGCAATCATACTCGAACCCTGGGGAAGAACATTTGTCAATGGCAAGGCTAATAAATTATAAAGATAATTTGCAAAAGGTGATAATAATATAGCGCATATCAATACCGCAGATAATATTGTTAGCAACCTACTTCTTAGTTCAAGTAGATGGCTAGTTAAAGAATTTTTGTTATTTTTCATCTGGGTCTATTTTTTTTTCAAACTCTGAAAGCTCTTCCTTTTGGTCTTCAATGATCTTCTTTATATCTTTCATCCTAGTTTCATTCTCAACGCTAGTTTTAACATTGTTAGCAAAGTCTTTAATTTTTTTTATAAACATACCAAACTGAGTGGCAAAACTTGGAAGTCTTTCAGGGCCCAAAACAATTAGGCTTATGATTAAGATGAGAGCTAATTCCCAGAAACCAAAATCAAACATCTATAACACCTTGATTTATTCCTTATCTGATTTATCGTCATTTACTGATTTTTTGAAATTTTTGATAGCACTTCCCAAGTCACCACCAATATTTCTCAATTTTTTTGTTCCAAAAAGCAATAGAACGATTGCAAAAATTAGTAATAAAGACCAAATACTTATCCCAGCCATTTTATAACTCCTATAATTAGTTAAGTATTTCTAGTTTCCTTCTCCTTATGACCAGAAACACCAAATCTCCTTTCTAATTCTAATAATATATCATTTGAGGATAGATTTTTCATTGATAAAGCAACTAAACTGTGAAACCAAAGATCAGCGGCCTCAGATACTATTCTATCCTCGTTCTCATTTTGAAGCGCATGTATTAATTCTCTTGATTCCTCTTCAATTTTATTGCAAACCTTTTCTATGCCGCCACTGTATAGGCTTGCAACATATGAATCCTCAGATGCTTTGTTTTTTCTATCCTCAAGAACCGCATTTAATTTTTTAAGAATCTCACTCATTTGTAATTCTTACATTCACCCCTTTCTCTTTTAAATATTTTTTTACATCTTGAACAGTATAAGTTCCAAAATGAAATATACTTGCTGCTAGAACTGCATCAGCATTACCAACAGATATTCCTTCGTACAAATCCTCTAAAGTTCCAACTCCGCCACTAGCAATTGTAGGGATATTGACTTTAGAATTAATCTCTTTCATTAATTCTAGGTCAAAACCTTCTTTTGTTCCATCTTTATCCATACTTGTAACTAGAAGCTCGCCAGCCCCCCTCTTTTCCATTTCTTCAGCCCACTTCAAAGCATCTATGCCTGTCGCATTTCTACCACCATGCGTGTATATTTCCCACACATTGTCCGAGGACGAATCTTTTCTTTTTGCATCTATTGCAACGACTATACACTGACTTCCAACAGCTTCACTCGCATCAGAAACTAGTTTTGGATTTTTTATAGCAGCAGTATTAATTGTTATTTTGTCAGCCCCTGAATTCAATAATAATCTAATGTCGTCTACACTACTTATTCCTCCGCCAACAGTTAAAGGAATGAAAACTTGAGAGGCAACATTTTCTACTACATCTAAAATAGTTTTTCTATTACTAGAGCTAGCTGTTATATCTAAAAAGGTAATTTCATCAGCACCTTGATCATTATATTTTTTTGCAACTTCAATAGGGTCTCCAGCATCAATTATATCTACGAATTTCGTGCCTTTGACAACTCTTCCATTATCAACATCTAGACAGGGGATTATTCTTTTAGTTACCGACATAGTTTTTATTTAAAAATTCTTGGGCCTCTTGAATTTTTATTTTCTCCTCATATAGTGCTCTGCCAATAATTACACCGGATATCCCGTCTGTCTCGTAGGCACTAATCTTCTTTATGTCCTCTATATTACTGACTCCGCCAGAAGCAATCACAGGTATTTCAATTTCATTTGCCAGATTTACAGTAGCCTCAATATTGATGCCTTTCATCATTCCATCTTTTTCTATGTCTGTGTATACAATTTCCGCCACTCCATAATCCTCAAATTTCTTTGATAGAGCAATAGCATCTAATTTTGAATTAAATTTCCATCCTTCGGTTGCAACCTCGCCATTCTTTGCATCAATTCCAACAATAATCTTACCTTCAAAAGTTTTACATAAAATTTTAACAAAGTTTGAATCCTCTACGGCTTTTGTTCCAATTATTAAAAAGCTTGCGCCGCAATCAACGTATTTTTGCGCCGTATTTAAATCACGGATGCCTCCACCGATTTGAACTGGTACTCCAGGAAACGCTTTGCAAATTTTAGATATAATCTCGATGTTTATTGGCTTACCAAGTCGCGCTCCATCGAGGTCAACAATATGTAATCTTTTTGCACCTTCATCAATCCATTTTTTTGCCATCTCTAAAGGGTTTTCATGGAAGATTGTTTCTTGCGAAAAATCACCTTGTTTTAATCTAACGCATTTTCCATTCTGTATATCTATTGCTGGTATTATTTTCATAGATTATTTCATTTCAATAAAATTTTTTAAAAACTTTAAGCCCGCAGAGGAACTTTTTTCTGGATGTCCCTGAATAGCAACAATATTTTTTTTAGATATCACAGAACAAAATTCCCCCCCGTATTCAGTTGTGCCAATGATATTTGCATCTGATTCTGGCTCTATCAAATAGCTATGAACGAAGTAAAAGTAGGATTCGTCTTTAATTCCATTCCAGATAGGGTGTTCATTGTTTTTCTTTATTTTGTTCCAACCCATGTGTGGAATTTTAATATTTTTATTGGAGTTATTAAACTTTTTTACACTTCCTTTTATTATTCCAAGACAATCTATACCTTCATTTTCTTCGCTAAAATCCATAAGTACTTGCATTCCCATACATATTCCCAAAAAAGGTTTTTCGTTCGCATTTTTTTTTATTACGCTGTCTAATTTTTTTTCAAAAATAGACAACATGCAATTTTTTGCTGCTCCTTGACCAGGAAAAATTACCTTATCGGCGCTATCAATTTCGTTGAAGTCTGAAGATACGATTACATGTGAGTTTGGGGCGACATATTTTGTTGCCTTAACAACAGAGCTTAAATTGCTCATACCGTAATCAATAATTGCAATAGTTTTCAATTTATTAATTCCAAGAGTTAAAGAACACCTTTTGTTGAAGGTGGTTTATTCCCATGTTTTTCAAAATCAATTTCCTTAGCGTATCTAAAAGCTCTTCCAAAAGCTTTAAATATAGTTTCGGCAATATGATGCCCGTTTTCGCCTTTTATATTATCAATATGCAAAGTTACCATCGCGTGATTACAAAATCCCTGAAAGAATTCGTGTATTAAATCTACATCAAAATCGTTTATATATTGTCTTGGGTATTCAGCTTTATACTCTACTCCGGGGCGCCCTGAGAAATCTATTACTACTCGAGATAATGCTTCATCCAAAGGAACGTAGGCATGTCCATACCTATTTATACCCTCTTTTCCACCAATAGCCTGATTAAATGCTTGGCCGAAACATATTCCCACATCTTCAACAGTATGGTGAGCATCAACCTCAAGATCTCCCTTGGCTTTTATTGTTAAATCTATATGCCCATGCCTACATATTTGTTCAATCATATGCTCAAAAAATGGCATACCAGTTTTAACATCACATTTACCATTTCCATCGATGTTTAAATCTAACTCGATGTCGGTCTCATTGGTTTTGCGCTTAATTGATGCAGTTCTATCATTCATAATTTTTAAAAAAAATCTAATAAAAGTCGAGTATAATTAAAATTTTATACAATATACACTAAATGATGATAATAAGCACAATACAAAAATTCAGCCTATTTTTGCTAAGTTTTTGTAGGCTGTCGTTGACCCATAAATTAGCAACCATTTTATCAGCGATCTTTTTATCAAAAAAAAGCAAAAAATATTCCGTTTCGTACAAAAATTTAAAAGCGTGCTATCCAGAGCAACCTCAAGATTGGATAGAAGAAAAAGCAAAGAAGTCTTTAATCGAATACGCAAAGGCAATGATCGAAGCACCTTTTATTTATAGACAAGCAGAAAAAAATCTTGATAAGTTGATAGAAAATGTTCATTCAGAAAATTTAATAAAAGAGGCTATTGAAGAGAACAAAGGTGTGATTTTTATGACGCCGCATCACGGTTCATGGGAGATGAGCGGCTTATATGCAGCAAGCAAAATAAAAACTTTCACTATGTACAAGCCACTGAGAAATAAAATTCTTGATGATTTCGTTTTTAAAGGAAGAGAAACAAAAGGATCATCTTTAGTAGAGACTGATAATTCCGGAGTTAAGAAACTTTTAAAAGCTCTTCGTGAGAATTATGGTGTTGGAATCCTGCCAGACCATACACCCAAAATAAATCAGGGTGTAATGTCAACTTTTTTTGGGGTACCTGTAAATACCACAACTTTAATTTATAAGTTAAGCAGAAAGAATAAAATTCCAATAATTTATTTATTTGCGGAAAGACTAAATAGTGGAAAAGGGTTTGATATTCATGTCGGCAGAGTCGAAGAAGAGTTTTATAAATTAGATGAAAAAGAAGCAGCAGATTTCTTAAATCATATTATTGAAATTTTAGTAAATAAAAATGTGTGCCAATATCTATGGTCTTACGAAAGATTTAGAAATAGATCAGAGGTAAATGAAAGTATTTATAATTAAAAGATTTTATTTTCTCCAAAAATCTGGGGTAAAAATTACAAGCAAAGTAAATATTTCAAGCCTACCAACGATCATGCTAAATGATAAAATCCATTTATTTACATCCGTTAAGCTTGAGTAGTTACTTAAAACCTCACCCTGTCCTGGCCCTAGATTATTTATAGTTGCGGCAACAGCCGAGAATGATGTTAAAAAATCAAGTCCAGACAACATTAGTAAAAGCATTACAGTAAAAAAAACAAAAACGTAAATTGCAAAAAACCCCCAAATGGTTTCAAGAGTCCTTTCATTTATTGCGGTATTTCCAATTTTTACTTTAATTTTTGAGTTAGGATGTACTAATCTAATAAGCTCCCTATAACCTTGTTTAAGTAACAAAATTACTCTTATAACTTTCATACCACCAGCTGTTGAGCCCGCACAACCCCCGACAAAACTAAACAATATTAGGAGTAATGGAAGAAAACCAACATAATTGAAATAATTTGAATTTGTAAAACCAGTTGTGGTTGATATCGATACTGCATAGAATATGTTTTTTATAACTTCTCTAAAACTTATTTCAGAATTAATTTGATAGACGTAAAGGATTGTTAATATAGAAATAAATACTGTAATAAAAATAAAAGAATATGATTCATTATCGTCTCTATATGGATTAATTGATCTGTTTTTAAAGGCCAAGTAATGCAAACTAAAATTCAATCCAGCAGCTATCATGAAAAAAATCGCGACTAACTCTATCCATTGGTTATTGTAAAAACCAAAACTTTCGTTATGAGTAGAAAATCCACCAATTGCAATCGTGGAGAAGCTATGACAAATAGAATCAAAAACTGTCATTCCGGCGAGGTAATAACTTAACCCACATAGAATAGTCATCGATAAATAAACTATCCAAAGCCATTTTGCAGTTTCTGTTATTCTTGGCGTGATTTTATTTTTTATAGGGCCAGCAACCTCAGCTTTATAAAGCTGCATACCACCAACACCTAACATTGGTAATACGGCAACTGCCAAAACAATTATGCCAAGTCCTCCTAGCCACTGTAAATATTGTCTATAAAATAAGATTGATTCAGGAAGTGTATCAATTTCATTAAGTATGGTAGCCCCGGTTGTCGTCAAACCAGAAACGGATTCAAATATAGCGTTGGTAATAGTTATATTGAGCGACTCACTTAATAGCATAGGCAAGGAGGCAAAGGTGCTTAGCACAAACCAAAATAAAACAACAATTATAAAACCATCTCTTAATTTCAATTCAGTTTTTGCCTGAGCTGCTGGCAACCACAGCAATAAACCTGATACAAAAATTAATATTCCAGCGTAGAAAAAAGACCATGTTTCATTGTCTTGGTATATTAAACTAACAATTATTGGAGGAATAATAGCCAAACTAAATAACATTAGTAAAAGCCCAAGTATTCTTATTACAGATTTAATTTGCATTATCGTTATTCGAATAACTCTTCAATTTGTTTAACATCTTTTTTATTTACTAAACAAACAAGCCGATCACTTTTTTCTAATAAAATATTTGTCATATCAAAAATAATAATCTCGTCTCTTATGATACAACACATTATTGTATTCTCCGGCGTGTTAATTTGTTCAAGATTTTTACCAATAGTTTTTGAATTTTCCTTATCTCTTACTTCGAGTTCAAGTAACTCTAAATTTCCTCGCATAAGGGAATGAACTTTTAAAACACTACCTTTTCGAACATGGGTTAATAGAGCCCCCATTGTCAAATCTTCCGGAGATACAGTAATATCAATTTCTTGTTTCTCTAAAAGATCTGAATAGCTAATTTTATTAATGATAGATATAACTGTTTTTGAACCAAGTTTTTTCGCAAGCATTGCTGATAATATATTCGCCTCGTCATCGTTAGTTAACGCACAAAATACATCCATGTGTTCAATATTTTCCTCCAAAAGAATATCTTCATTAGATGAATCTGCATTAATTATAGTAACATTATCTAAAATTTCAGATAAGTATTCAGCTCTTTCCTCATTGGATTCGATTACTTTGACTTGATAACTTTCGCGGATATTTTCAGAAAGATGCTTTCCAATATTTCCTCCGCCTGCGATCATTATTCTTCTATTATTTTTATTATGTCCAAATAATTTCGTTATATCTTCAATATTTTCCTCTTTACAAATAAATAAAAGTTCATCTCCGTCTTCAATAGTATCTCCAGCCTCTATTGAATAAAGTTTATCATTTCTTATGAAGGCGCAAATTTTTGAGTTAAATTTTTCACAAGCTTGCTGGTAATATTGAATTGTATTTTCGGTATTATTATCCTCATTGAAAGTGATATTGATAAAACAGTCTGCTTCAGACGAAAAATTAAAAACTTGCTTTGTGCCTTGATACTTAATTAGCTTTTTAATATAGCTTGAAGCAATTAAGTCGGGACTAATTGTAAAGTCAATTGGCGTGGATTCATCTGCAAATAAATTCTCATAACTTAAATACTCTAGATCTCTTATTCTTGCAATTTTCTTTTCTACACCAAATACAGTGTATGCGACTTGACAAGCTATCATATTTGTTTCATCACTCTTTGATACAGCAACTATCATGTCTGCTTTATTCGCACCAGCTGCCTCGAGAATACTTGGATGTGCTCCATTACCGTGAATAGTTTGAAGATCTATTTTTTCGGCAATATTTTCTAATAGGTCAGCACTTTTATCGATAAGTGTGACATCATTGCCTTCTTTAACTAGATTAATGGATAATGAGCTTCCGACTTGCCCAGCCCCTACGATTATAATTTTCATAATATATTAAGTATTATAGTTCAAATTTGTAAATTTAATAAATTTTTGTTACTCAAATTTTTTACCCTTTAAGTCAGCAGAATTTATAAAATCATCAACGTTAATTATTTTTGAATTTTCCTTTTGAAGTCTCTTTATCATTAAACAGCCATCACCAGTGAAAACCTCAATAATTTTGTCTTTAAAGGATTTTATATTCCCTGGGATTCCATTAATATCAAGTTTTTTAAACTCACTTTCATGAATTCTTACCCTTTCACCAGATAAAGACGTTTCGGCGATTGGCCAAGAATTAAAGGCCATTATCTTCCTATGAATTGTCTCAGCAGAATTATCCCAATTAATTTTAGCTTCTGCTTTGGTAATTTTTTTTGCATAAGTTGCTAAACTATTATCTTGAGAATGAGCCATTATATTGTCATCTATTAAAGAATCTAAAGTAACAAGAAGTGCCTGTGATCCAACGTCCGCAAATTTTTTATGCATTGATATAGACGAGTCGTTATCGGTTATTGGCACTGGTTCTTGATAAATTACATCTCCTTTATCAAGCTCTTCGTTCATTTGCATTATTGAAACACCAGATAATTTATCACCTGCTTCAATCGATCTTTGTATTGGGGCGGCGCCTCTCCATCTCGGCAATAACGAGGGATGAACATTGATGCATCCAAATTTTGGAACAGAAATAAATTCTTTCGTAAGCATTAACCCGTATGCTACTACAATAACAATATCTGGATTTATTTCTTCGAGAGCATCAGTTTCTTTGATCGTTATTTTTTCAGGCTGTCTGATATCTATATTACTTTTTTGGGCAGTATCTCTAACTGGACTATGTTTAAATTTTAAACCTCTTCCCGATCTTTTACTTGGTTGAGTAAAAACTGTAACAACATCGTGTTTTGAATTTATCAGCGCTGATAAATGGGTCTCTGCAAATTCTGGTGTTCCTGCGAACACAATTTTTAATTTGTTCATGACTTGGATTTTAGACTGCTGATTTATAGTTTGGAGTATCTTTTCTTGAGGCAAGCGAGCCTTCTTTTTTTAATTTAACTATTTTCTTTTCTATTCTATTTCTTTTCAAAGCAGATATATGATCAACAAATAATTTCCCATTCAAATGATCAATTTCATGCTGTATACATGTAGATAAAAGTCCGCTCGCCTCGAACTCTTTTGTTTTACCATCAAGATCTAGAGATGACACCCTTATCTTTTTTGGTCGTTCAACAGTTTCATAAAAGCCCGGAACTGATAAACAACCCTCTTCCATTGAATCCTTGTCTTCAGACAGAGATAAAATTTCTGGATTAATAAGGTATATTTTTTCATCCTTATTTTCGGATACATCTATTACAATGATTCTCTTATGAATATTTACTTGAGTAGCAGCAAGCCCAATACCTTTTTCCTCATACATAGTGAAGAACATCTTTTCAATGATATCCTTAATATTTTGATTAACATTCTCTACTGGCTGCGCAATTTTTCGTAACCTAGGGTCAGGAAAATGTAAAACTTTTAATTTGTCCATATCTAAAAAATCATGCCGTTTATCAATAATTATAATTATACTATTGTCTTTATTGCCGTGTAAAATTTAGAAAAAAAGGGTAATTGTTTTTTTCAATTTTGACTAAATACAAACAATGTATTAATGTTAAAAAGATGGTGCAATTTTAACAAGATATAATTTATTTTTATAATATAAATCAATTACTTAAGGATAAGCGCTATGAAAGAAACCATATTAGATGTCTTAATGTTCATGTTCCAAAGCTATGTAGATGATAATGAAGAGGTTGAGCTTGATAAGGAAGCTTTGCATAAAAACTTATCAGATGCTGGTTTTGCTGATGATAATATCGAAAGAGCATTTGAGTGGCTCGAGGGGCTACCGGGCGCAGATGAAAGCACACTTCTTAACAAGCCAACAAAAAATAGCTTCAGGTTGTTCAGTGATGTTGAGCAGAGAAAGATTGGAGAAGAAGGGCTAAGCTTTCTAATGTTTTTAGAAAGACTAGGAATTTTTCATGGGGAAATTCGAGAGCATGTTATTGACAGGATAATGGCTTTAGATACTAATAGTGTTGACCTAAGTCAAATTAGATGGGTTGTATTGATGATTTTATTTAATACCCCAGGCAATGAAAGCAGTTATACATGGTTGCAAAATCTAAATTCAGATAAAGCCTTACCTTATATACACTAACAACGATTTTTATTTTTTTAAGGTTCAAATTTAGTTATGAGTGAGAATTTAGTAATTGTTGAATCTCCGGCGAAATCAAAAACAATTGAGAAATACTTGGGCAATGACTTCAAGGTGATTTCAACTGTAGGCCATTTAAGAAATTTACCCTCAAAGAAAGGTATAGATGTAGAAAATGGCTACAAAATGAATTATGAGTTAATTGAAAGAGATCACAATAAGCCAGAACACATTATAAAAGAAATAAAAAAAGCGCTAAAGGGGGCAAAAAAACTCTATTTGGCAACCGATCAAGATAGAGAGGGCGAGGTAATCGCGTGGCATCTCATCGATATTCTGGAAAAAGAACAATCATTGGATGGCGTAGAAGTTGTCCGAATCGTATTCAATGAAATTACAAAAAAAGCAATTCTTGATTCCATAGAAAATCCTCGAGAACTTTCTTACGATTTAATTAATGCACAATTTGCAAGACGGTCTATAGATTATTTGTTTGGTATGGGAGTATCCCCGCTTCTTTGGGGTATAGGCATTAGAAAGGGTTCTGCGGGAAGAGTACAAAGTCCGGCATTAAAAATGATAGTTGAAAGAGAAGAGGCAATAAGAAAATTTATTCCTCAAGAATATTGGTCTCTTAATGCAAATTTTTCCAAAGATAATAAGAACTTTGATTCTTTTCTTCACTCTGTGAGTGGAAAAAAGCTATCGAAGTTTGATATCAATAATGAGAAAGACGCTTTGAGAATTAAAGATGAAATATCTGACTTAACTGATGATCAATTTAAAGTTTTAAAAGTTGTAAAAAAAGAAAGAAAAAGGCAACCTGCAAAACCGTTTATTACTTCAACACTACAGCAAGAAGCTTCAAGAAAACTTAGGTTTGCACCAAGAAGAACAATGGGAATAGCTCAAGAGCTTTACACAGGAATTGACCTTGGTGAAGGACCAGTAGGTTTAATTACTTATATGAGGACAGATTCTATCAACTTAGCACAAGAAGCAATTGATGAGATAAGAGAAATTATTCCTAAGTTTTACGGAGATGATTCTCTTCCAGTAGAAAAACGAGTTTATTCAAATTCCTCTAAGAATGCTCAGGAAGCTCATGAGGCAATAAGGCCATCATCCTCAAGTAGAAAGCCAGATGATATAAAAAAACACTTAAGCAAAGATCAATTTGAATTATATTCGCTAATTTGGAAAAGGACTATTGCCTCCCAGATGAATGATGCGATTTTAGATTCTGTATCTGTAGATTTAGGGACAGAAGATAAAACCTTCAGAGCTTCTGGCCAATCAATCAAATACCCTGGTTTCATGCAAGTTTATCTTGAGGGTTCTGATGAAGAGGATTTAGAAGCCGAATCAAAAATACTTCCTGCTATGAATGAAGGAGAGCATTTAAAATTGAATCAGATTGACGCAGTTCAACACTTTACTCAACCACCTGGGAGATATACGGAAGCAAGCCTAATAAAAAATTTAGAAAAAGAAGGAATAGGTAGACCATCTACCTATGCTGCAATTATTGAGACACTAAGATTTAAAGAATATGTCGAAATTGAAAATAGAACATTAACGCCGACTGGTAAAGGATCTTCTGCATGTGCATTTTTAGATAAAAATTTTAATGACTTTATAAAATATAACTACACAGCTGAACTAGAAGAAACACTTGATAAAATTGCTCGAGGTGAGGCTCAATGGATTCCCACGACGGATTCATTCTACAAATATTTAACTAAAATGGTTGGAGATACAGAAAAACTTTCTCCTGAAGAGAGGAAACAGGAAAGAATTTTAGGTGTAGATCCAAAAAGCGGCAGGACGGTAAGTGTTAGACATGGTCCATTTGGGCCACATGCGATGATAGGAACCAAGGATGACCCGAAAGAAGCAGGCAAACCAAAATCGGCTTCTTTGAAAATTGGCCAAGACATTTCAACAATTACATTAGAGGAAGCTCTAGATTTATTTGTTTTACCAAGACTACTTGGAGAGACACCAGACGGTGAACATATCACAGCCTGTCTCGGTAGGTTTGGACCATATTTAAATTACGGTGAGAAGAAGAACCTTTCATTAAAAGGCTTAGAAAAAGAGGGAGAAGACCCCTTTGATCCTTACACTATTACTTTTGAGCAGGCTTTGCCATTAGTTGAACAAAAGAAAATAATTGAAGCAAATAAAATAATCCAAAATTTTGAAGATAAAGGTATCCAAGTTCTAAATGGAAGATTTGGCCCCTATGTAACTGATGGAAATAAAAACGTAAAAGTTCCTAAAGACCAAGAACCAAAGGATTTAACTCTTGAGGAGTGTATTCAAATGATTGAGAATGCGCCAGTTCGAAGAGGGAGATTTGGTGCAAAAAAGAAAGCCGTAGTAAAAAAGAAAGCCGTAGCAAAAAAGAAAACTACAAAAAAGAATTCAAAAGAAAATAATGTTGGAAACACAATATAACACATGTCTTTGTTATTAGATTTAGGTAATAAAAATGATTGTGCAGAGTTTATAAATTCTGTAAAAGAAGGCGCTATCTTTGCTTATCCAACTGAAGCAGTCTATGGCTTAGGGTGCGATATTTTTAACGTAGATTCAATTAACAGAATTTTAAAGCTAAAAAAAAGAGATGCTTCAAAGGGATTAATTGTGATCTCAGATAATTTAGAAAAAGTTAGGGAATTAATAGATGATAACTATTTTAAATTATTTGTTGAGAATAATAGCGACGCAGTCCCAACAACCTGGCTATGTCCTTCCAGTGATATTGTTCCACCAGAGATTACCGGAGGACAAAATAAAATCGGTATTAGGATTACAAACCATGAAGTTTCATGCGAATTATGTAAATTGCTTGATTTCCCAATTATCTCAACCAGTGCAAATATTTCTGGGCAAGCACCGGTACAAATATTGCAGGACTGTATAAATATTTTCGGTGAGGAAGTCGACTATATTATCAAAGGCCCTATCGGGCAAAATAAAAAACCAAGTAGGATAATTGATTTAATTTCCAAAAAAGTTTTAAGAGAAGGTGGTTAAGTGTCTGAAATAAACACAAATCAAATAGATGAAGTAAGTAATTTCTTAACAGATTTACAAAAAAGTATTATCAAAATGATATGTACTTTCGACGAAAAAAAATTCTTGGAAGACAAATGGAAGCGTGAAGAGGGCGGAGGTGGCCTGACCTGTTTGCTTGAAAATGGAAATATTTTCGACAAAGTCGGAGTCAATTTCTCAGATATACTAGGAGACAAATTACCTGCAGCTGCAACAAACATAAGACCGGAACTTCTTGGGAGAAATTATCGTGCAATGGGCGTCTCAGTAGTATCTCATCCAAAAAATCCTCATGTCCCAACGGTTCATTTGAATGTAAGATTATTTGTGGCTTTTAGTAATAATTCTAAGCCAATTTGGTGGTTTGGGGGTGGCTTTGATATGACCCCTTATTATGGATACGAAGAGGACGCGATTTATTGGCATAAAACTGCACACGATATATGCGAGTCATATGGCAAAAATATTTATAGTGAATACAAAAAAAATTGTGATGAATATTTTTTTATTAAGCACAGAAAAGAACCAAGAGGGATCGGGGGAATATTTTTTGATGATTTAAACATATGGGAATTTGATAAATGTTTTGATTTTATAAAGGCAGTTGGAAATGGATTCATTTCTGCTTATAGTCCAATTATAAAAAAACGTTTGAATACCCCATATGACGAAAAACAAAAAGACTTTCAGCTTTATAGGCGAGGTAGGTATGTAGAATTTAATCTTGTTTATGATAGAGGTACTTTATTTGGCTTACAATCCAACGGAAGAACTGAATCAATTCTAATGTCAATGCCTCCTCTCGTTAAATGGGACTATAATCACAAAATTGATAAAGGTAGTGAAGAAGAAAAATTATATCGAGATTTTTTAGTTCCTAAAAAATGGTACGAAAATTAATCAGCGTTTGGAAAAAAAAGTTGTTCTCCATTAATTTTGAATTCTGAAATTAATTTTTGGCCTTCTTTACTAACCAGCCATTTTGAAAAATTCTCAGCTTGCTCATATTTTACATGCGGATGCTTTTTTGGATTTATTACAATGACGCTATATTGATTGTGCAATGGTGGAACTCCAGAAAATAAGATCCCTAGTTCTTGCTTATTATTAAAACTTAACCAAGTGCCTCTATCTGTAATTGTATAGGCGTTCATGCTTGCGGCCATATTAAGAGTTGCACCCATTCCACGTCCTACGTCAATATAATACTTTGAGTCCATACTTTTTGTAGAGATTCCGGCATTAGCCCAAAGAAAAGTCTCTCTTTTATGAGTTCCGCTGTTGTCTCCCCTTGTTAGAAACAAAAGTTTGTTATCTTTTATTGTTTTAAAAACCTCTTTTATATTTTTTTTATCTTTAATTTTTTTTGGATCATTTTTTGGACCAACAATAATAAAATCGTTATACATAAATTTCTTTCTTTTAACCCCAAAACCTTGTTCTATAAATTTAAACTCATCTTCTTTTGAATGGACTATTAATAAATCACCATCTCCATTTTCGGCATTTTTTATGGCTTGCCCTGTTCCAACAGCCACAACCCTTACATCAATTCCGTTTTTCTTCTCATATGCAGGAAGTATGAAATCATAAAAACCCGAATCGGAAGTCGAAGTTGTTGACTGCACAATAAGGAAATCAGATGCGAACGCACTATTAAAAAAAATAAATAGAAATATGATTGTTTTTAATTTAGACAATTCTACTCTCAAGGTATTTTATTTATTTAATATAAAAAGTTATTTTTTTAGTCATTAGAGGAACTTTATGTGGAGTGTGACTATAATCTGCGAAAAGTAATTGAATTGTATGTTTGCCAGACTCTAGCTCTAAAGATACAGATGTTTGGCCTTTGCCAAAGTGAATTATATTTTCAGTCATTGGCAACGGACTATTTAAATCTGGTAGTTCATCTAAATCCAAAAGAATATGATGGTGCCCACTATTATCCTCTTTTATTCCTGCTTTTTGCACCTTAATGTTCTCAACAATAAATTCTAATTCAATTGGCGATTGATATGTTTTACCATTCTGCACGCCTTTAAGCTCAATGGTTGGGGCATTGCTTTCTGCAGAAGCAATTCGAGATAAAGCAAGAATCATAATAAAAATAATCGACTTATTCATAAACGTTTTTCTGTGATTTAAACATCTTTAAGATAATTATAATTAAAATTAGAAATAAAATAAATGTGTACATTGGTATAGATAAGCCAAATAATTGCCATTTTACATCATTACAAGGCGTTGGATTATTAAAAATATTTTTGATTGCCTCCAAAAGAGGAAGCGTTGAAATGTAATAAAAAAACCCACCACCGCATCCAAAGCCATCCAACGCAGTCTCATCTTTGAAAACTTGAAGCCATATATGCCTTATTGTACTTATTAACCCAATAACACACAGGAGTAAATTTGTTCCATTTAGTGTTTTAAAAATAAAACCTCTTTTTGAAATTACAATTATGAAAAAAATAAATGACATTAAGATAAGAAGATATCTGTCTAAAACACAAAGAGTACATGGCTGAAGTTCTTCAATTAAGTCAAAGTAGATGTAAGCCACCAATAAAGACGTGACACATAGAATAAAACCAACAGCTTCTAATTTGATTAGTTTGAACATATCTATATTATAGGCTTATTAATTATGAATTTCAGCTTAAACGCAATGAAGAAAAGCTATCCAACTACAAGAATGAGGAGAAATAGGTCTGCTAAATTTATTAGAAATTTGGTAAGAGAAACATCTTTCTCGGTTGATGATTTAATTTATCCTATTTTTATTCTACCAGGAAGAAATAAAGAACAACCAATCAATTCGATGCCTGGGAGGCATAGATATTCTGTCGATGTGTTAATTAAAAAAATCGAAAAACTTCATAAGCAAGGTTTGAATGCTGTTGCAATATTTCCTATTATCGATTCGAAAAAAAAATCGAAAGATGCAAAGGAAGCTTTTAATCCAAAAGGTTTAGTGCAAACAGCTGTTAAGGCAATAAAGAAAGAGCTTCCTGATCTTGGTGTAATTACAGATATTGCTCTTGATCCCTACACAATAAGTGGTCACGATGGATTGGTAGATAAAAAAGGCTATGTTTTAAACGATAAAACTGTTGAGGTCCTAAAAAGACAAGCCCTATCACATGCTGAAGCTGGCTCTGACATAGTTGCACCATCAGACATGATGGATGGTAGAATTATAGCAATAAGAAACTCGTTGGAAAAAAATAATTTTCACAATACAAAAATTCTTTCTTACGCCGCAAAATATGCTTCAAATCTTTATGGCCCTTTTAGAGATGCAATTGATTCAAGTAAAAATCTTTCTGAGTCTTCCAAAGAAACTTATCAAATGGATTTCGCTAATATTACTGAAGCGTCCTTAGAGATAAATTTAGATATCGACGAAGGGGCAGATATGATTATTATCAAACCGGGCTTACCCTATTTAGATGTCGTTGCAAAAATAAAAAGTAAATTCTCCATACCCGTTTTTTCTTACCATGTCAGTGGAGAATATTCTATGATAAAAAGCGCATCTCAAAAAAAATACATTGATGAAAAAGCTGCAGTTCTTGAAGCGATGTATTGTTTTAAAAGAGCAGGTTGCAACGCAGTTTTAACATATTACACGCCTGAGATAATAAAATGGCTGAACAAAAGTTAATTAAAAAATATGCTGTGTTTGGTAACCCAATCGAACATAGTTTATCGCCAACCATCCACGAATATTTTGCACGAAAACTTGATATCAATTTATCGTATGAAAGAATCTTGTGTGATGAAGATAAATTTGAATTCAAGTTAAAAAAATTTTTTGATTCGGGTGGATTAGGATGTAATGTAACTTTACCATTCAAGCGTGAAGCTTTTTTGTTTGCAGAAGAGAAATCCGACGTCGCCAAAGTTACTGGCGCAGTAAATACAATTTCAAAAAAAAATGACGTATTTTTTGGAGATAATACAGATGGAGCTGGCTTTATCAGAGATTTAAAGGAAAATATAAAATTTGATATAACGGATAAAAGAGTACTTATATTAGGCGCAGGCGGAGCTTCTATGGGGATAATTCCAAATATTTTTCTTGAAAAACCAAAAATTCTCAGAATTTTTAATAGAACTCTTGATAATGCCAAAATCCTCGTTGAAAGATTCTCATCAATTGGCAATATAAATTATGTTGATAATAGTGATCTTACTGAGAATCAATTTGATTTGGTTATAAATGCAACCTCTCAAGGGATGAATCAAACCAGTTTTGATTTACCCCGAGGAATTTTCAATGACAATTCCATCTTTTATGATTTGTCATACGGAAAAGCATCCACAAATGTCAAAAATTGGGCAGCTGAAAATAATATTCAGTTCTTTGATGGCCTTGGTATGCTTATCGAGCAGGCGGCGGACTCTTTTCTTATCTGGGAAGGTGTAAGACCTAATATAACCGAAGAACTTAAAAATATATTGATAAAAGAACTATGACCCATACTTTGTTTTGTAAGCAACAATATCCTTAGTATAACTCTCAAACTGGCCAGTTATAGATACATAGTTAATAATGTCACTTATATTAATAAGACTATAAACATCAATACCATAATCTTCTTTTAATTCTTGAGAGGCAGATATTTTTTTGCTTCCCTTTTCCTCTCTATCAAGCATCACTAGCAAAGAATTAGTTTTAATATTATATTTATCAAGTTTTTCCAAAGTACTTTTTATTGCTGTTCCAGCAGTGATTACGTCATCAACTATTAGAGTATTACCATCTTTAAAATTACCAACAATATCACCCTTTTCACCATGTTGTTTTTGATCTTTTCTATCATAAACAAAGTTTGTTTCATTATTATTACTATTCGCTAATAATGTAGATAATGATGCAGCAAGAGGAATGCCTTTGTATGCAGGCCCAAATATATTAACAAATTGTAAATTTTTTTCTTTGATCAATTGTGAAAAAAGATTACATATAATTGAAATAGATTTCCCATCAGAAAAAACACCGCTATTGAAAAAATAAGGACTCACTCTCTCTGACTTAAGTTTGAAACTACCGAATTGAAGAGCTTGTTTTTGGATAGCTAATTCAATGAAAGTTTTCTTGTAATCCATTTTCTTTTGATGATGTTATAATAAAGTTAGTACATTATATCTGAAAAATTATAAATATTATGAAAATAGTAACATGCAATGTTAATGGGATTCGAAGTGCTTTTAGTAAAGGATTTTTTGATTGGTACAAACGCCAAAGAGCAGATATTTTATGTTTACAAGAATTAAAAGCTCATGAAGATCAAATTAAGTTAAATTTAATGCTACCTAAAAATACTTTTTCCTATCTAAAATGCGCTGAGAGGAAAGGTTATAGCGGGGTATCTATTCATACAAAAAGAAAACCTGATAAAGTAATTTATGAATATGGAGACAAAGAATTTGATAAAGAAGGAAGATATATTGAAGCGCAATTTGGAAATCTCTCTATCATTTCTCTTTATGCGCCGTCTGGATCGTCAGGTGACGAAAGACAGGCTGCAAAATTTAGATTCTTAAAATCTTTTAAAAGACATTTAACCACCTTATTAAAAGCAAAAAGAAAACTAATAATTTGCGGCGATTGGAACATTGCACATAAAGAAATAGATTTAAAAAATTGGAAGGGAAATAAAAAAAATTCTGGTTTTTTGCCTGAAGAAAGAGCATGGCTTGATGATTTATTTCAAGATGAAAAATTTATTGATGCATTTAGAAGTATTAACAAAAAAGAAAATGAATACACATGGTGGTCAAACCGTGGTAACGCAAGAACAAAAAATGTTGGTTGGAGAATAGATTATCAGATAATTTCAGGAAATTTAAAAAATAAAATTAAAAGCGAAAAGATATATAGAGATGAATTATTTTCAGATCATGCGCCACTAATAATATCCTATAAAATATAATGACAAAATTATCAAACAAACCGACCTGGCAAAATACTTTTTATACAATATTAAACAAAAAAGTATTTATTTTATTCACTTTAGGATTTTCTGCAGGCTTACCATTTTTACTAGTTTTTTCTACTTTGCAAGCATGGTTGAAAGAAGTAAATATTGAAAATGTAACGATTGGTTTTATAAGCTGGGTTGCTATCACGTACACTCTTAAATTTTCTTGGGCTCCATTTTTAGACCGCTTCAATCTTCCTTTTTTAAATATTTTTTTAGGCAGACGAAGAAGTTGGTTAATTTTTTCTCAAATTATGACAGGGCTATCAATATTCATGCTAGCAAATATTTCTCCGAATCCTGAAAATCTAAAATTATTTTCTTTTTTTGCTTTTTTAATAGCATTTTTCTCTGCTACACAAGACGTTGCTTTGGATGCATACAGAATAGAAGTTGCTAAAAAAGAAGAGCAAGGAATACTTGGCGCCGCTTATCAGCTTGGATATAGAATTGCTCTGATCACTTCTGGGGCTATGGCTTTAGTAATTGCTGACAACTTTTCTTTTGAATTTTCGTATAAAGTTATGGCTGGTTTAATGATGGTCGGAGTGGTTTCAACATTATTTGCGCCAGAGCCAAGTGAAACTTTGGAAAGACCTCAAATTAAGGGAAATTTCCTCTTTGCATTATATATTGAGCCGCTGAGAGATTTGTTATCAAGACATAAAAATGCTGTTTTAATAATAATGCTAATATTATTGTATAGAGCCAGCGACTTATCTATGGCGCCAATGGCTATGCCTTTTTACAAAGATGTCGGATTTACATTGACAGAAATAGCATATGTTGCAAAAACTTTTGGCGTCATTATGTCAATTGTAGGTGTAATAGTTGGCGGAATACTTTGGAAAAAATTAGGTGGAATAAGAACATTACTGTTTGGTTCCATAATGATCGCGTCAACAACTTTAATGTTTTTTTTAATGTCAATATTTGAAAAAAATATGGATTTATTTATTGCAACTATTGCGCTAGATAATTTCACTTCGGGTTTTGCAGGAACATTAATGATAGCTTATTTATCATCCCTTACAAATAAAGCTTATGCAGGACTTCAATATGCTGCTTTATTTGGTTTATTGTTGATACCAGGAAAAATCTTAGCTGGATTCTCTGGACTTTTCCAAGAGACATTTGGTTACTCTGGTTTGTTTCTAGCTTCGGCTGCTATCGGGATACCCGCAATTTTAATTTCATATTATTTTTATAGAAGTAAAATTAAGGTTTAATTAATATTTGTGTGCCCTCTTCAGACATATTCCAGAGTTCTTCCATATCTTTATTATTTAATGCAATACAACCATCAGTCCAGTCTGAACTGTTATATAAGTATTGAGATAAAACCGAAATAGAGGGCAGACCATGGATAGCAATGTGGCTTCCTGGATTTAGATTGTTTTTTTCTGCTACTCTTTTATCATGAAAATTTGGATAAGATGTGTGAAGTGATAGAAAGAATTTACTTTTTGCATTCTTTCCATCAATAAAGTAATACCCTTCAGGCGTTTTCTTATCTCCTTCTTTTAATTTATGACCTATAGGATTTTTTCCAATCGCTATATCATATTTTTTTATCACTTTATCGTCTTTGACCGCATACAATACTCTTTGGGATTTTTTAATGATGATCATATCAATGGAGTTCTGTGCGTATAATGAAAATGAAAATAAGAACAAAAAAATAATAAAAAAATATTTCATTTTTTATCCTCTAGCAATAGTTCCGGGTTAATTTTTATTCTATTCCAATAAACATTCATGTGTAGGTGCGGACCTGTAACTCTTCCTGTCATTCCAATTGTGCCAATTATATGACCTTGTTTTACCATGTCACCCTCTGAGACATTTATATCTTCCATGTGTATATACATTGATTTCAATTTATAGCCATGCCCAATAATAACTATATTACCAGTGTAATATAAGCCTTTTTCAGCCATTAGCACTTTCCCTGCTGCTATAGATTTAATTGGCGTACCAACAGGTGCAGCAATATCAAGACCTCCATGTGGATTTTTCTTTAATCCATTTAAAATTCTCTGACTACCAAAAATACCTGAAATTCTTCCCTCGGCAGGCCATATAAATTTTGTGGTAAATGTTTTACTTTTATATCTTTTTTTAAGTGCTTGCCCAATCAATAACCTATCACTTTTTATTTTTTCATATAATTCTGGTCCTGGCGTAACCATTTTTGATGGCAAACCATCAATTCTTTCTATTTTGTATTCACTTTTTGAAATATCTAGATTATAAGTTTCAGTTCTATCTGAAAAGTCAATTTGAAGAATAGAAGATTTTTTATGATTTCTTCCAAAACCAAAAATAAAATAACCTTCATTATTAAGCTCTAACTCTAGATTGTCGAAAAAAACTTTTTTTGCTTGTTTATTCTGACCAATTATTACCCCGCCTTGTACGAATTCTCCAAAAAACTCTGTCTCAGACGATAAAGCGTTTGTCGAAAAAAACAAAAAAAATATAAAAATATTTCTGATATATTGATTCATCAAATATTATTTTTTAATTCTTCGATGATCTCTTGTGCGTGTTTGCTTGGGCTGACTTTTTTATAAATTTTGTGAATTTTACCAGCAGGATTTATTATAAAAGTGTGCCTACTTGCATATTTGAATCCAACGAATGATCCAAAGCTATCATATTTCTTAGCAACCTCACCATTTGTATCTGCTAACAAGGGAAACGGTAGCGAGTATTTTTCAGAAAATTCTTTATGGCTTTCATTTGAATCAACACTGACACCTAATATACTTATATTGAGTTTGTTAATAATTTCTATGTTATCTCGAAAGTTACACGCTTCGGTTGTACATCCAGGAGTGTCATCTTTTGGGTAGAAATATAATACCAGCCATTTATCTTTATAATCAGATAAAGATCTCTCTATATTGTCTTGATCAGTTAGAGTAAAACTTGGCGCATCCATACCAATAATTAGTTCCTCCTCATCAGCATTTGCGTTAAAAACAATAAATGCAGATAATAATATTAAGTAAATATATGTATTTTTTAAGATCATAATCAATGTTATCAAAATTTAAAACAACCATTTTAATTATATTATTTTGTTTAATAAATGTACATCATGCAGTTGGCTATGATTTGCCAAATGAGTTTTCTGGAGAAGTTATAAAAGTTATTGATGGCGATACAATACACTTAGAATCAAAAAATATCTCGAAAATTAAGATAAGACTTGCAGATATTGATACACCTGAGCTAAATCAGCCATATGGGAAAAAATCAAAAAAAATCTTAGAAACTCTGATTCTTGGCGAAGAAGTAATGATTAAAAAGGTTGGTGTTGATAGATATAAAAGGGTAATTGGAATAGTCATGAAAGATAACCTTGATGTAAATCATTTCCTAGTCATTAATGGACATGCATGGTGTTATGATTACTATAATAAAAGACCCATAATTAAGATTGCAGAATCAATAGCAAAAAGAAAAAAGATCGGTATATGGAAAAATCAAAATGCAATACCGCCCTGGGAATGGAGAAAAAAGTGACAAGATTATATGAATAACGAAGAAAAATTATATGGTTTTTATTTAACTTTATTCGTGGCAATGATTGTTTTAACAAACATCATTGGTGTAAAACTTTTTGAAGTTTTTTCTAATCCAAACACAGGCAGTTTTTTTTCTGAGCCAATCACTTTGACAACGGGAATTATTACTTATCCATTGACTTTTCTTATTACTGATATTGTTTGTGAGGTTTTTGGTCAAAAGAAAGCAAGCCAAATGGTTATCTTTGGTTTTATTGCAAGCATTATGTCTCTTGTATTTATTAAAATCGCAGTGATTCTTCCAGGATCCGAAGTTTGGATTAATGGCGCTCTAGGTTATGAAAATATAAATGACATGCAAAGAGCATATGAGTCTGTTTTTACTTTGCCAGGATTTTTGATTTCGGCTTCTATGCTTGCTTATTTAGTCGCACAACTTATTGATGTAAAAATATTTCATTTTATTAAGAAATTAACTAGCGAGAAAAAATTATGGCTTAGAAATAATCTATCAACGATGTTTTCTCAATTGATTGATACAATAATTGTGAATTCTATTTTTCTGCATTTTGGTTTAAATCTTTCATGGGAAATTATAATAAATATTATAATTGCATCCTACATAGTAAAAGTATTTATTGCAGCAATTGATACTCCGCTTGTTTATGTAGGAGTATATTTTACAAAAAAGTTTATAAATAAATAAAGCTCAAGAGTCTTTGTTATTTGTTTTTTTTATTTTTATATCGACATATTTCATAATAGTTGTTTCAAATCTCAAAAGCGCTAAAGTAAGTCCGACTGATTTGTCTAAGAACCCAAGTTGAAAAATATACATCTTCACAAACGCCCACAAACCTCTTAAAAAACCAATCAAATTACCACCCCTTTTTTTTTGAAAATTTTGCGTACTCCATGCGTCAATATACATACTCATTTTTTGATAATAATCTTTCATATCTTTGTAAGTTTCATGATACAGGTTACCTTCTAATTTTTTTGGCTTGAAAGTATCTGGAATTATTAGGGACTCATGAACTAGATCATCATTGTAATTTGTTAATCTATTTGGATACAATCTACATATCCAATCAGGATACCACCCAGAATGTTTAACTTCATAACCGAATGCTTTGCTTAATCGATTAACCATGTAAATTGAATCTTCTTTTTCAATAACTTTTTTTATAGAATTTTTTAACTCTTCACTAATTTCCTCATCAGCATCAAGCATAAAAATCCACCGCGACGAGCATAATTTTTGAGCATCTTGTCTTTGCTTTCCAAAACCTGGCCATATTTCCGAAAAATGAATGTTATCTGTATATTTTTTTGCAATATCAATAGTTTTGTCTGAACTGCCAGAATCAAGTACCAAAATTTCATCAGCCCACTCAGCACTTTTTAGAGCTTTTTCTATAAAATCTTCTCCGTTTTTAACGATAATAATGACGCTTATTGTATTCATTTACTTATAAATTATATCATTTTTAGGTTTGTATTGGTGGCCCCGGTAGGACTCGAACCTACGACAAATGGATTATGAGTCCACTGCTCTAACCAACTGAGCTACAGGGCCTTGATGTTTATGAAGAAATTCATGGAAATATATAATACCATATTTGTTTGCTATATTGATAAAACTTGGGAGTTTTTGGGTTTGATACAAAACTCATTAAACTTTGTGCAAATTTAAATTTAGATTATATTTTAGTAGAGTAAAGATATGAAATTAATAGCGATCTTTTTGTTCTGGATATTGAGCTCTTTAGCTATTGCTGAGGAGGATAGTTATGGCCCAATTAAAGATAAAATTGATCAAAGTGAAATAAATTGGATTTTAGATCGACTTCCAGTCCAAGAGTCCAGAGGCGGCTCGACGAGTGGTTTAGAACCAGAAATCGATACAAATATCTCACAAAATTTCAAGAAAATTCAAGAATCTTTCGCAAAAAAAACCAAGGATAGATTAGCTATTCTTTCCATGGCAGGAGAATACAAAGCGAATTTTGAATTTACAGAAATTTTCGGAAGTAATCCTAATTACAGTCTAGATAATCCCTACAAATCATGGGGAACTGAAACAATAATAGTTATTGAAAATAAGGAAAACTTTATTTCTCTACAACATGTTATGGCCATGTTTACAAAAGATAAGGATGGAAAAGTTAGAGGACCATTTGTCCAAAAACATTGGCGTCAAGATTGGACTTACGAGGATAAAAAAATTTTGGAATTCCAAGGAAAGAATAAGTGGTTAATTCAAAATCATAGCGACGTTCGAGGGACTTGGAGTCAAGCAGTTTATCAAGTTGATGACTCGCCAAGATATGAATCATATGGAACATGGATTCATGAAAATGGAGCATCAAATTGGATTAGTAAAATTACAAAACGCCCTTTACCTAGAAGAGAACATACCATTAGGAATGATTATGACCTTTTAAAAGGTATAAATAAGATCTCGGTCTTACCATGGGGTTGGGTTATGGAAGAAAGTAATGAAAAGATTCAAGTTCCTTCCAATTTTATTGGCTCAGAGTATGGTTTAGCAAGATACCAAAAAGTTAAAAACTATGATTTCAAAGCAGCATATGATTATTGGGATTCTACAAAAGAATATTGGGGCTTAGTTAGAGATAAGTGGGATAAAATTCTATTCTCAGAAGATAATTTTTGCTTAAGGAAAAAACATAAAAATAGCCCACTATTTATGCATCATTTCGCTCAAGCTGAGCAGTTTAAGGAATCCAAAGATGCTGCATCTGCTAAAGAGAGTATCGATGATACAATATCTAAATTTAAGGATGAAGCCTGTACTTCCTAAACTTAGCTTTGAAAAAGCTTACATAAAAAGTTATTCGAACTAATCCTAAAAAAATACTTTCCTATAATATCTGATAAGTTATATGTTCTTTCACATGTTATAGATTTTGTTTTTGTATTATCACTGACTAGCTGAATTTCGTTCTCATAAATTTTCTTGAGTCTTTTTATTATTAAGCCGTGAACTTTGTCATTAACGACAACGATATCATTTTCATAGAAATTTTTTTTTCTAGCAATAAAAACAACATCTTCATTACTCAATGTTGGCTCCATACTATCACCTGAAACCTTTAGGATTTTAAGCATCTTCTAGCTTAGGACAAATTACTGGCATATTTGGTGGATACGGCGATATCTTTTTCTCAGTTTCAATATCTTTGGAAGCCCAAAAGATTTCTGCAAATTGGTTTACCTTATCTAAAAGATCTTCAGCATTTGCTCTATCAAGAGTCTGTTTTGATTTTGAGCCTGACATCATAATACTGTGCACCAAATTATGTACTTCAGGAAATTTAGATATTTGCGGCTCCTTAAAATAATCTCCCCAAATCGTGATAACTTCTTTCTTTGCTATCTGTGCATGCTCTTCTTTTTGTGAAGTTAGTCTTGATATCTCAGCAATATTTTTTTTATTCAAATTTGACTCATCGATATCATTTATTAAATCTATTAATCTTATAACACTAAGAACAGCATATTGGGCTGCTGCAGGGTCATATATTTTACAAGGTATGTCGCAATGGGCTGAAACCCTAGATATTTTAAACATTAAGATCTCCTTTTCTAAAAATTAACTTAACTTTATACGAAAGCAATAATAATGAAAATACCAGACCAACTAAAAAGACATCGTTTTGATGTAAGTGGAACAAGCTATTTGTTAAGTGTGCTTCTGCATTAAGTGAAAAAATTGATATTGATATAATAATTATTTTTTTCAAAACTTTTTATCTCCCTTTTAATAAGTTACCACTCCTTATTTAAGATTTGATTATTATTTGTATAAAAAAAAATATCAATAACTATTCTTATATATAAATAAATACTTTCATACATAGGGTAAAACTATATATAAATGTTTTATGGATATTTTTTTTTAAATAATTTTAAAAATTAACTCTCATTTAGGAGAACAATTTAAATTTATGTAAAGGAAACTACGAATTTTTAAAATATTAATGAAAAAGTATGAATTGTATAAGCTAAGATCTTATAAGTTTTAGGCCTGCAAAATTTTTTTGTCACTGACATTACAAGCAAATAAGGGTTTTGTAATTGAAGCTCAAAAAGACCACTTTTTAAATTTTCTTGAATTTTTATATAATTACAACATGATTTTCTAATATTCTCATTTTTTTTCACAGGATAAAATATTGATTTTATTGAATATTTAAATTTTGTTGAGAATAATTCTTATTTAGACTTGCAAATCATATTGAGAACGATTACTATTCACCTCTAATTATTAATAATTAAATCTTAGGAGATAACAATGAAAAAATTAGCGTTAGCAGCTTTACTAGCGATTACGCCAGTAACATTTGCTGAAACTCTAGAGCACGTTGAAGAGGAAGTTCATCTTGCAATGGAGACCATTCAGCAACTAAAAGCTGAAATTAATGAATTAAAAGCAGCTGTAAAAATGCAGGGCGAGATGGCTGAAGCTCAGCAATCTTCAATTGCAAAAGCAGCAAAAAAATTCGAAAAGATCACACTTGGTGGATATGGTGAATTACACTATAACGACACTGAGACAGATGGCGGAACTAAATCAAAATCTTTAGATGCACATAGATTTGTATTATTCTTCGGGTATGACTACTCTGACAGAGTAAGATTTAGATCTGAGTTCGAATTAGAGCACGCATTAGCAAAAGATACAGCAGATGGATCTGGACCTGGTGAAGTTGAATTAGAACAAATGTATGTTGAGATTGATCTTACAGATCAGTTACAAACAAGATTTGGTGTGATTCTAATGCCAGTTGGTATCTTAAACGAAAACCATGAACCACCAACATTCTACGGTGTTGAAAGAAACGATGTTGAGAAATACTTAATTCCTACAACATGGTGGTCAGGTGGTGCTGAAATTATCTACAAGACAAACAACGGCATTATGCTTGAGTTAATGGTTTCTGAAGGTCTTGAAGGTTCAACATCTATGGATATCAGAGCAGGTCGTCAAAAATCTGCGAGTGCGGTTGCAAACGACTTAGCATACACAGGTAGACTTACATACACTGGTTTCCCAGGTTTGAAAGCTTCTGTATTCTACAACCATCAAGCTGACTTCACTCAGTTATCATCAGATAACATCGATAAGTTAGACTTATATGGTGCTTCAGCGATATATGGATTCGGTGATGGTTTTGAAATCAGAGCTATCCACGTACAAGCTGAGTTCGATGGAAAAGATGAGTCAGGTGCAGATTTCGCAGCTGGATTCGATGAGCAACAAGGTACATTCCTTGAAGTGTCAAAAAGAACAGGTAACTTAGGTGTGTTCTTTAACAACTCAAATGTATCAGGTAACTCTGTATCAAGACAGTACACTGTTATGCAATACGGTATCAGTTACTGGCCAATGGGCACAGATACAGTAGTAAAAATTAACTACTACGATAAAGAATACCCTAACCCAAGTAAAACATCTTCTAACTCAGATGGTGTGCACATAGGTATGGGTTACGTATGGTAATAGGTTAATAATAATAATAATTTTACAATAACAACACATTAGGGCGTGTTTTGGCTAGTTAACAATAAAGTTTAGTTTTTTCTCCTCCACTCAGTAAGAGCTAAACTTTAAAAACGAATGATTTGAAGAAATTCTCCTTGTTCTTTTCATTCTTAATATTTTAAACTTCGACGTTAACTAGCCATCCTTTTTTTAAGTTGTAAAATTAAAGGTTTTATACAGGTTTGATATCAGTTTTATGCAGTTTCCGATCTTTCACAATTATTTATAATTAAACTATGAAAAAATTTATCGCAACAATCTTACTTCTTTCAATATCAATTTCAGGTAACGCTGAAAAGGTTCATATGGAAAAAGATGCCTTTTTAAAGCAGGCTCTTGGTGTTTCTGAGGTCCCTTTACATAAATATATAATTCTTAAAGATGATGTTGCTGCTGGCGTGAAAGATATCTTAAAAGACACATATCATTTACCAGCAATTAAATACTATAAGAATGGCAACAAAGTTGGTTTTATTTTGGAAGCTATTGGAAAGCATGAGTTCATTACAACAGGTTATGTCGTTGAAAATAATAAAATTTCAGACGCAAAGGTTCTAGTCTACCGTGAGAATTATGGCGGTGAAGTTGCTTATGACTTCTTTTTAAATCAAATTAAGGGTAACAGCCTCGCAAGTAAAGACAAGCTTTCAAACAGATTAAAAAATATCTCAGGCGCGACAATGTCTGTCAATTCGATGAGAAAACTTTCTAAATTATCTCTGTTTTTATACTCTAAAATTTAATATTATTCGCTCAAATATTTGATAAAACTTTTGGAGAATTTCTTCTCAAGATTTCCATCTTTATTTCTTAAATACATTAAAGCTATATTATTACTATTTGCGAAATTTATTATCTTGTCATGATCCATAGCAATTAACCCGGTTGCAAGTGCATCAGCGGTCGTGCAATCTTCATGAATCACAGTAACAAGTAAACTTAGATCAGAAATATTTTCCAATTTTTTCGGGTTTACAATATGACTAATTTCTTTTCCTTTATATTCAACGAAATCTTGATAAGTCCCAGATGTTGCTACCGCTTCATTTGTTAAAAATATATCTTCAATGGTTTGTTTGTTCCCTGAAGGATCATCTATAGAAACTTTAAATACCTCATCATTATCCTTGTTTACCTTTATTTCACCACCAATATTAATTAGAAAATTATTAATATTTATACTTTTTAAATAGCTTGCTATTAAGTCTACAGAATACCCTTTAGCTATCCCAGATAAATCAATATTTATATTTTTTTTGTTTTTTCTTATAGCTCTTCTTTCTTGTGATAAAACAATATCCTTATAAGTAAAATTTCTAGATTTCCCTTTGATATATTTTATCTGATTAATATAAAAGCCTTTTTTAATTTTTATATCTCCTACAGTGGTGTCAAAGTAACCATCCGTTAGTTCGCTTATTTGATTAGACTTTTCTAAAATCTTATATAAATGATGTGAAACAAATACGAATTTTGTTGTTTCAGAGCTATTAAATTTTGATATCTCGGAATTATCTGAGTAATTAGAAGCTATTATGTCAATATTATAAATAATATTATCAATATTTTTTTGAATCGCCTCTTTATTTATTGTTTTATCAGATTGAATTTGAACGAAATACACCGAGCCAAAAGCATTTCCTGATATCAGGTAATTATCTAGTTTGTTGCAACCAGATAATAACAAACAAAAAGAAATAATTATGCTTTTAGAAAGATTTTTATGTTCCATTTTAAAAAATAGATAATTTATAAAAATAATTATATCAAAATAGCCAGGAAGTTTCTTTTTTATATAATACTAATTATAATTATATTATGATTATTCGGATTCATAGATTTCTAGGTATTGTTTTAGTTATTTTTGTATTGATACTATCAGTAACGGGAACTCTACTTCAACATGCAGAGGAATTTAAAATACGTCAAACATATGCGTCAAGCACATTTGCAAAGAATGTTTACGGAATCGAGCCCTGTGTAATATATTCCGCGCCCATAGAATCCAAATGGATATCTGTATGTAATAACAATTTATATTTTGACGATTATAAAATCGTGAATAATATTAAAACCCTTAGATCGGTTTATAAAGACAAAGGTAATTATACTATCTTGTATGACGGACATAAAATAACGGTTTCGGAAAATGCAGAGATATTAGATTTAGATCATACGGAGACACCAAAAGATAAAAAAATAGCTTTGACTGAGAATACCGCCCCTAAGGAACTAAAACGAAAGATTGAAGATAAAAGCCTCAGTAAAATAATTACTTATGAAAGAATAATTGTTGATTTGCATTCTGGGCGATTATTTGGAACATTTGGAGTTACTTTAGTAGATCTTGTGACACTAGGATTAATTATCCTGTCTATTACAGGCACATATTCATGGCTGAGGTGGAAGAAGTTTTTCTAATTGACGACTGTAATAAACTATATATGTAGTATAAAATAATTAATGTGAAAAAAAACCAAGACAAAAAAAATAATATATCTGATGAAGAGCTATCGCTAATCTCAATTATATCTAATTTAGAAAATAAACTAGAAGAGCTTGATCATAATTTATCGTCTCTACCAAAAAATATATCATCCGAAAGTATCTCACCAGAGAATAATAAAGAACTTTATACCAAGATAGATAATTTAGAGAAACAAATATCCACAATAAATGAAATAATCTCAAACAATAAAGTAATAGACAATGGAGATAAGTATCTCTCGACAATGCCCTCGAGGAAAAGAATTAATGTGAATAATAAAGGATATGCAGCAGCTGATGTCTTAAGGTTAAAAAGGATAGAGTCCATCGAAAAAAAGTTAAATGATCTTATAAGGGCTTCCGGTGGTAATGTGGTTAACACTAATCAGGATGAAAGCGTTAAAGATGTTGGCAGATCCGAATACGTTATGAGCTCGAATGATCGTTATGCAAGATCAAGAGGTATATTTTTCGGCTTTCTATTTTCAATAGTTATAGTATTTTTATTAATTATGGTTTCTACTGAATCGTACTATTTTGTTGATTTTTTTAGGTCTTTAATTTGAGCTTTATTCTAAAATTCTTTTTGTTTTTTTTTAGTTTTTTCATAAAAATGTTTTCTTATACGATACTTACTTTTGTATTAATATTTATTAGTTTGGGTACAATGATATATATTTATTTTGGAAGTGAAATAAATTTTATTATTGAGAAATTACATGAAACAATTCCCCAGGCAATACCAATATAATTAATTTAATCCATATCTAGAAAGCTTTTTAGTTGCTCCGATCGACTCGGATGTCTAAGTTTTCTCAACGCTTTTGCTTCGATTTGTCTTATCCTTTCCCTAGTAACATCAAATTGTTTACCAACTTCTTCTAAAGTATGGTCTGTGTTCATATCAATACCAAAACGCATTCTTAGAACTTTCGCCTCTCTTGGTGTGAGTGATCCTAAAATACTTCTAGTTGCTTCGCCAAGACTCTCATTTGCTGCAGATTCCATAGGAGTAAGTATATTTCCGTCTTCGATAAAATCACCTAAGTGTGAATCTTCATCATCTCCGATAGGAGTTTCCATAGAGATTGGCTCTTTAGCGATTTTCAAAACCTTTCTTATTTTATCTTCAGGCATTCCCATTTTAATAGAAAGCTCCTCAGGGCTTGGCTCTTTACCGTTTTCTTGGGTCATTTGCCTTGAGATTCTATTGAGTTTATTTATTGTTTCTATCATATGCACAGGAATTCTAATAGTTCTTGCTTGGTCAGCAATGGATCTAGTAATAGCTTGTCTAATCCACCACGTAGCATATGTTGAAAATTTATAGCCTCTACGATATTCAAACTTATCTACCGCTTTCATCAGGCCAATATTACCTTCTTGAATTAAATCAAGGAATTGAAGACCTCTATTTGTATACTTTTTCGCGATAGATATTACAAGTCGGAGATTAGCTTCAATCATTTCTTTTTTAGCACGTTTTGATTTTGCTTCTCCAATAGACATTTTTCTATTGATTTCTTTTATTTCAGCAACAGATAAGTTTGTTTGTTCCTCAATCCTAAGCAGTTTCTTTTGTAATTTTACGATTTCTTCTTTATTTTTTTTAAGCTTGGTTGCGTATTTTGGCTTTCCAATTAATCGATTTGTAACCCAACGTAAATTCGTGCTATTTTCAGTAAAACTTTTTATGAATTCTTTTCTTGGCATGCCGCTTGATATGGCTAGTTTTGCAATTCCTTTTTCGTGATCTCTAATTTTAGATACAATTAATTTTAAATCGTGTTTAAGTTCACTTAGTAATACTGGAACTAGTCTAAACCTCATAAAATAGTCTGCAGTTTTTTCTCTAGCTTTTAAAAGTTTTTTCGCATCTTTTTTTACAGCAGGCTGATTTGTTTTTTTAAAGAGCTTAATTAAATTATCAAAATGAGACTTTGCCTCCTCTGGGTCAATACCTGTATCAAGTTCTACATCCTCATCACTCTCATCATCATCATCATCTTTTAAGGAATGATTTGCTATAATATCGTTGTCCGCATTTGGATCTATAAATCCATTAAGAAGGTCACTTAGCTTTAGTCTCTCAATTTCTTCCTCCTCATCCTCCTCTGGTTCCGGCTGATTTATTACAAGTGCATAAGAGGTTAGTAATTTTTCAATTGTATTTGGATAAAATGCTAAGGCATGAGTTACCTGATTTATTCCTTCCTCAATTCGCTTTGCTATGCTTATTTCTCCTTCTCTAGTAAGAAGATTTACAGTTCCCATTTCACGCATATACATTCTCACAGGATCTGTTGTTCTTCCAAACTCTTGGTCTACTGATGCTAAAGCCTGAGCTGCTTCTTCGGCAGCGTCGTCGTCAGTTGATTGATTTTCACTCATACTTAATGCGTCTTCATCGGGCGGTTGTTCCTGAACAACAATACCCATTTCTGTAATCATATTTATAATGTCTTCAATTTGGTCAGAATCAACAATTCCCTCAGGAAGATGGTCATTGACCTCAGCATATGTCAAATAACCCTGCTCTTTTCCCTTAGAAATAAGTTCTTTTATCTTTGTTTGTTGATCTTGAGCTTTTGTCATTAAATTAGTTTTTGTTGAATAGCACCTATTTTGGGAAAGAAATTATAGCATAAAATTTAATATTTATTTTAAAAATTCTTTGCTTTATCTTGAATTTCAGACATTTCCTTCTTTAAGTTAGAAAACTCCTCAAGATTCATAGAATCTATATTATCAAGTTTTTCTTGTAGAACATTTTTAATAGTAAGACATAGACAGGCATTAAATTCTTTCTCAGGCCATTCCAATTTCATTATTTCCATCATGCTAATTTTCTCCAAGGTTCTATATGTTTTTTCATCCTCCCTGAAGCTTTCTATAATTCTGCCCATATTAGTAGACTCATCATTTTCAATTTTATTTAAAATAGATTTGATTAGAATCACGCCTTTGTTGTCTGAAATTCTATTATCTTGTAATAAATCTTGATCTATTTTTAAATTGGGATGGTGAAGAAGAATTAGAATTGCTTTTTGTAAAGGCGAAGAAGTAGTAAAATTTTTCTTAGTTTTTTTCTTAATACTTACATTATCAGCCTGCGATAAATACTTAGCTCCTATTTTCTCGTTCAAACTTTCATGGAGCATTTTTCTCATAATTGGGGCTTTTAGTGGTTTTAACAATTCATCAACTTTTTGTAAATATTGAGTTTTCCCAGCAGCAGTATCTAAATTCGAATCTCTTGAAAATTTTTTATAAATAAAATCTTCAATGCTTATTTTTCTTTGCACAAGTTCTTTCCATAGCTCTTTGCCTCCTTCATTTACAATATCATCGGGATCATTATTTTCTGGTAAGAAAACAAAATTTATTTCATCACCATCTTTAATAACAGACATTATGTTTTCCACTCCCTTCCATGCAGCTTTTTCACCAGCTTTATCACCATCGAAACAACATATGATTTCTTTTGTGTATTTAAAACATTGCTCAAGATTATCTTTAGTGACCGCGGTTCCAAGAGTTGCAACAACATTCTTTATTTCAGCTTGATGCAAAGCAACAACATCCATGTAACCTTCAACTATAAAAATAGATTCCTTAGAGCTTTTGTCTTTTCTAGCAAGATTTAAATTATAAAGAACTTTCTTCTTACTAAACAAAACCGTTTCTGGGGAGTTCATATATTTCGCCAAATCAATTTTATCAGCCTCGATAATATTTCTTCCCCCAAATGCAATTACTTTTCCAGACGTATCGAAAATTGGGAACATTATTCTACCCCTGAATTTGTCATATGCATTCTTGTCTTTTTTTACAATTAATCCAGCATCAAGGAGATTTGACTCAGTAAATTTTCGCCCAAGACTTTTATTTAGATTTTGAAAGTCATTCTCAGCGTAACCGATTCCAAATAACTTTGCTGTCGCACCAGATATGTTTCTACTTTTAAGATAAGCTATTGCGAGTTTTGAATTTTTTAAATTTTCTACGTACAAATCTTTGGCATCTTCTAAAGACTCTTGTATTATTTTCTTAATTTCGTATTGTTTAGCTGACTCTTTATTTCTTGGTATTTCTATACCTAGAGAATTTGCAATCGTTTCAATTGCCTCGGGGTAGGTTTTATTTGCATGCTCCATAACAAAGCCAATCGCATTTCCGTGAGCGCTACATCCGAAACAATGAAAAAACTGTTTGCTTTCACTAACACTAAATGAAGAAGTCTTTTCATTATGAAATGGGCATTTAGCCCAATAATCATTACCTTTCTTTTCGAGCTTTATATAACTACCAATAATATCAATAATATTAGCTTTTTCGAGCAGGTTATCTATAAATTCTTTTGGGATATTTTGAGCCATTCTTAAGCGGCGACGCTATCTTTATTGAAAATCTCTTCAATACTAATAGCTTTAGGCTTAACAATTAGGAATTTATCTAAGTAATTATCAAAGTCTTCTAATATAGTTTTTCCCCAACTGCTTTTTGTTTTCTCTACATAATCTTTTATTGATTCTTTTAGAAATTTTTCTTGAAATGGATATTTATTTTTATCTATTTTCACTGCCTCAACCAATTCTGGATTATATTTATTATTAAAAGTTCCATCTTCGTCTAGAACTATTGCGAAACCTCCAGACATACCTGCTCCAAAATTAACTCCTGTTTTCCCAAGTACTATAACTGTTCCATTTGTCATATATTCGCAACCATGATCACCAACACCCTCAACGATGGCCATTGCACCAGAATTTCTAACTGCAAATCTTTCTCCAGCAATACCTGCGGCATAAAGCTTACCGCCAGTTGCACCATACATACATGTGTTACCTATGATTACAGATTCGTTCGCTTTGAATTTTGCTTTTTCTGGCGGGTAAACGATAATCTCGCCAGATGCCATACCTTTGCCAACATAGTCATTAGCATCACCTTCAAGTCTTAAATGAAGTCCACCAGCATTCCATACTCCGAAACTTTGTCCGGCAGTACCTTTAAAGTTTAAGATGAGAGGAGAATCTGACATACCATAATTTCCATGTTGCTTAGCAATAAGACCGGATATATTTGCGCCAACAGATCTATCCGTATTTTTTATAATGTAACTAAACTCACCACCTTTTTTCATTTGAATTACGGAAGAAGTATCGCTTTCAATTTCTTTCGATAAGTCTGCTTTATCCCAAGGCTCATTTGTCTTAACTTGGCAAGTATGGGCAATATCTTTATCAACGTTTGCATCAGATATAATAGGATCAATTACTAAGTTTTTCAATTTACCGCTTTCAATTTTTTTAATTTTTAAAATATCAGTTTTTCCAATTATATCAGAAAGCTTTTTATAACCTAGAGAAGCTAGAATATGCCTAGTTTCTTGGGCAATAAACTTAAAGTAATTCATTACCATTTCGTCCTTACCTATGAAATGATATTTTCGTAGGACCTTATTTTGAGTGGCTACCCCAGTTGCACAATTATTAAGGTGACATATTCGGAGATATTTACAACCCATTGCGATCATTGGACCAGTTCCAAATCCAAAACTCTCTGCCCCAAGCAATGCCGCTTTTATGACATCCAAGCCGGTTTTTAGACCACCATCGGCCTGTAGTCTAATATTCTTTCTAAGGTTGCTTGCTCTTAAAGTTTGATGAGTTTCTGATAAACCCATTTCCCATGGACTACCAGCGTACTTGATGCTTGACAACGGGCTTGCTCCAGTTCCACCATCATAACCAGAAATTGTAATCAGATCAGCGTAAGCCTTTGTAACACCTGCAGCAATAGTTCCAACCCCAGCTTCAGCCACCAATTTTACTGATACCAACGCTTCGGGATTTACTTGTTTTAAGTCGAAAATAAGTTGTGCTAAATCTTCAATAGAATATATGTCATGGTGCGGTGGTGGAGAGATTAAAGTTATTCCAGGGTTTGAATATCTAAGAGAGGCGATAAGTTTATCCACTTTATCACCTGGGAGTTGACCACCTTCACCAGGTTTTGCTCCTTGGGCAATTTTAATTTGTATTACTTCGGCATTTACTAGGTAGTGTGGGGTAACTCCAAATCTACCAGAAGCAACTTGTTTTATTTTGGAATTTTTATCAGTATTAAATCTTTTTTGATCCTCTCCTCCTTCGCCAGAATTAGATCTACCTCCCATTTTGTTCATTGCTTGTGCCAAAGTTTCATGAGCATCAGGGGACAAAGCGCCTAAGGACATTCCTGCCGAATCAAATCGATGAAGTATATTCTCAATAGGCTCAACTTCATCAATAGAGATAGGTTCTCTTGAGCTCTCTAGATCAAGCATATCCCTAATAACCATTTTTTCTCTAAAATTAACAATGTCGCTATACTTCTTGTAATCCTCATAATCACCACTTTTTACGGCATCTTGTAATGTGCGAACGACGTCAGGGTTATATGCATGAAATTCTTCGCCATGAACATATTTTAGCAATCCACCTTGTTTAATATCTTTTCTTTGACTCCAAGTTAGTTTTGCTAACTTTTCTTGGTCATTTTGAATATCCAAGAAGGTCGTTCCTGATAATCTATTGGTAGTATCGCAGAAACACATATCCACAACTTCCTGACTTAAGCCGACACATTCAAAAAGCTGTGACCCTCTATAACTGGCAATCGTAGATATACCCATTTTTGATAAGATTTTATATAAACCTTTATTAATACCTTTTCTGTAGTTTCTAGTAGCTTCAAAAAATTCTGAATTATTATCCGACTTATCGATTAACATGTCATTTAGAGATTGATATGCAAGATAAGGATAAATTGCGGTAGCTCCGTATCCAATTAAAGTTGCACAGTGATGAGAATCCCTAGCGGTTGCTGTTTCGACAATAATATTGACCCTTGTTCTCAGACCATTTCTTATCAAAGCATGGTGAACTGCTCCTGTAGCTAAAAGCGCATGTATAGGTAATTTTCCTTTTTGTATATTCTTATCACTAAGGATTAGAAAAACTTTATTTTCTCTCGCAGCGTTAATAGCTTCTTGTGTAAGCTTGTTTATAGCATCTTTTAAATTTATTTCTTTATCATAGTTTAAGTCTAAAATTTTGAAACTAAATTTCTTATTTTTTAGTTCTTGGAGTTGCTTAAATTTTCTGAAGGATAAGATCGGTGATTCAATAGTAAGTCTGTGAGCATGTTTTGAACCTTCCTCAAAGACATTGAGGTCGGGCCCAAGATAAGTCTCCAATGACATGACATTACTTTCTCTTATAGGGTCTATGGGTGGGTTAGTCACTTGTGCAAATTGCTGTCTAAAATAATCATATAAAGATCTGATTTCATTAGAAAGAACTGGAAAAGGTGTATCATCTCCCATTGAACCAATAGCTTCTTGGCTTAATTTTGATAAAGGTTTTAGTATTTGATCTTTTTCTTCATATGTTATGTTAAACATTTTTTCATATTGTTTAATTTTGACTTCATCAAAAAATTCTAAATCTGGAAATTTGTCGGGGATAATCCTTCTCATAGATTCAGCCCCACTCTCCATCCATTCTTTATAGGGACATCTATTCTTGAGCTTATCGTCTATATCGTTTGAATATAAAATTTTTCCGTCTAGAGTATCAACAGCTATTATTTGTCCAGGTCCAAGTTTCCCTTTTTCAATTATATTCTCTTCGTTATATTCATAAACTCCAATTTCGGAAGCTACAGTAATATGCCTATCATCAGTAATAATGTATCTCGCAGGACGCAGGCCGTTTCTATCAGTTACGCAAGCCGCATATCTTCCGTCTGTTAGAACTATTCCAGCTGGCCCATCCCATGATTCCATATGCTTTGCGTTATATTCATAGAATGCTTTGAGATCAGAGTCACTTTGGGAAATACTTTTCCACGCTGGCGGAATTAATAGTTTAATTGCTTTGAAGATATTTACTCCACCAGTTGTAAGTACCTCTAACATATTATCTAAACTTTTTGAATCTGATCCTCCCATTGAAACCAGCGGCTTAAGTTCATTTAGTTCAGGAATTTTTGAAGTTTTAAAAATACTTGATCTCGCTTGGGACCAGTTTCTATTTGCCCTAATTGTATTAATTTCACCATTATGAGCTAACATTCTAAATGGTTGCGCCAAGCTCCATTGTGGAGTTGTATTTGTTGAAAACCTCTGATGGAAAACGCAAAGCGAAGTTTCTAATTTTTCATTTGAAAGATCTAGATAAAATTTAGATAAGTGTTTTGGCATTATCATGCCTTTGTATAAAATTACTTTAGATGAAAAACTTGTAATGTAAAATGTTTCATCTCCGGTTTCTGATACTAAAATTTCAATTTTTCTTCGTATAACAAATAATCTAGACTCAATATCTTTTGAGTCTAATTTTTCTGGAGGATTTATAAAAGCTTGTGCTATATCAGGTAATGTTTTAAGTGCATCCTCACCGCATATGTTTTTATCAGTTGGAACATCTCGCCAGCCTGCTAAAGAAAAACCATGTTCTGCCACCACTTTTTCAATTATTTTAATTGATGCCTTTCTTTTTTTTATGTCAGTGTTTAGAAAAAACATTCCGATGGCAAAGTTTTTTGCAATGTTTAGCTTTTCTTGATTGGCAATTGATCTGAAAAAGAATTCTGGAATTTTAAAAAGGATGCCGCACCCATCACCTGATGTTCCGTCAGCACCAACTGCTCCTCGATGAGCCAATCTCTCAAGAGCGGTTATTGCCGTGCTAACTAACCAGTGACTAGGTTTATCATCGATATTTGCAATAAGACCGAAGCCGCAGCTGTCTTTTTCAAAGCTTTCATCGTATAAACCGGTAATTTTTTTTCTATCATCTTTCATAACTTTATATAGCACATTGAAATTACTTAAATCAAAGTTTGATGATATTTCACCAAACTCTAGGTTTAAAGTTTGGTGCGTTCCTTCAGCGTTTTGCCTACTTCCGTCCTATTGAGGATGAACGTGTATGCTTTGCATTATAAGGCTACTGAAGCATTCATTCAATAGAGAATGGACTAGAGCCCCTTGAATATTACTTATATCAGCTCAAATTGCCTTTAATACAGCTTTTTATGCTCTTTTAAGGCGAATCTATCTGTCATTCCAGCAATATAGTCACAAATGACTCTTTCTGCCTCATTTTCCTCAATTTTGAGCATATTATGTTTTAAAAAAGGTTTTGGAAGCAAGTCTATATCTTGAGAGTAAGCGTTAAATAAGTCTCTTATAACAATGGTAGCTTTATCAGTCATTTTTTTCACGTCTGGATGTTTGTAAAGATTTTTATGCAAAAATCTTTTTAAATTCATATTTTCTTTCTTCATTTCATTGGAGAAACAGATAACTTCTTTTTCACATATTCTTACATCATTTGGTGACTTTATATTATAACTTTCAATATTTTTTTTCGAATTAATTATTAAATCGCTTACTAACAAATTTATAATTCTTCTTACGGTTTCATTTACAATTTTGGATTTAGAAAGCTTAGGGTATTCTTTTAAAGCAAGATTCATTTGGTTTTTAAATAGGGACACTGTGCTTAGTTGCTCCAATGAGATTTTCTTTGCTCTTATGCCATCTTGAATATCATGATTATTATAAGCAATTTGATCACATACATTTGTTAATTGAGCTTCTAAGGAGCTTTGTTCTTTTTTTAAAAATCTCATAGCAACGTCTCCAAGTTTTTTTGCACGGGTTTTATTGCATTTTTTTAAAATTCCTTCTCTTGTCTCAAAACTAAGATTTAATCCAGGAAAACTCGGGTAAACATTTTCTAATTTATCTACTATTCTCAAAGATTGTATATTATGCTCAAAACCCCCAAAATTTTTCATACATTCATTGAGGATATCTTGTCCAGCATGTCCAAAAGGAGTATGACCTAAGTCATGCGAGAGTGAAATTGCTTCTGTCAGGTCTTCATTAATTTGTAAAGCTCTTGCAGCAGCTCTGGCTATTTGCGCAACCTCAATTGTATGCGTTAGCCTAGTTCTATACATATCGCCTTCATGATTTACAAAAACTTGGGTCTTGTACTCAAGCCTTCTAAAAGCTGTTGTGTGAATTATTCTTTCTCTATCACGTTGAAACTCGGTTCTTAATTTTGGCGGATCTTCTTTGTATTTTCTTCCAAAACTCTTTTCTGATTTTAAAGAAAAACTCGCTAGATTTTTTTCAAATAGTTTAGACATGTTTGTTTAGAGCATTAATAACTAAACCTTTTTTTATTTTATTCGTTATGTAAGCACTTCCAATACCTCTAGGTATAATGTACACCATTTTGCTATCCTTTACTTTTTTATCAAGCGACATTGTTTCGTAAAGTTTTTTTAATCTTACGCCTTTCGGTAATTTTGTTGGAAGATTAAAGGCCTCCAAAATTTTTTTTATGGATTCGTACTCCTCAACTTTCATGGTTTTATTTTGTATTGCGACTGTACTGGCAATCAAAAATCCACATGCAATAGCTTCTCCATGGAGCCATTTTCCATAACCTAAATTATTCTCAATCGCGTGCCCAAAAGTGTGACCTAAGTTTAAAAGTGCTCTGATATTTTTTTCTTTTTCATCCATAGCAACAATTTTCGCTTTAATTTCGCAAGATTTTTTTATTATTTTAATCATTGCATCAGTATCTTTAGATTTTATTTTCTCTGTATTTGCTGATAGCCATTTAAAAAAGGTTTTGTCTTCAATTATTCCGTACTTAATAACTTCAGCCATACCTGCATTAAATTGTCTGTCTGACAAAGTTTTAAGAACCTCTGTATCAATAATTACTGCAGATGGCTGATGAAAAGATCCAATCATATTTTTACCTAAAGCATGATTAATTCCGGTTTTTCCTCCAACTGAGGAATCAACCATTGCTAGAAGTGTGGTTGGTATCTGAATGAAATTTATACCTCTTTGATAGGTTGCTGCAGCGAATCCAGACATGTCTCCAATTACTCCCCCACCAAAAGCGACAATACACCCATCTCTTGAAAATTTATTTTTTAATAAGAAATTGTAAATTTTTGAGATACTATCTTGGTTTTTATATTTTTCACCATCATTTAACAAAATTACATTTTTTTTAAGAGATGTATTTTTAATTTTAGAAAAATGTAAATTTTTAATTTTTTTATTTGTTACAATTGCAAAATTATTACAATTTATTTTTTTTATTAATTCTTTATTAGATAGGATATTTTTTCCAATAAATATTGGATACGATCTATCATTTAATTTAACTATTATTTTTTTCATAATTTTTGATTATCATCTTCGATATCTTTGTTGCGTCATACTGTTCAGTACTAACTTCCATATCCGCACATTCTTCATAATATTTTTTTCTTTCCTTCATTAAAATTTCGAGTTTACTTTCAGCATCTTCGTTTTTGATAAGTGGTCTGTTTTTATCATATTCCGTCCTATACGCTAGTTCTTTAATACTTGCCGTTAAAAATACCGTGAAACCTAAATTTTTTATTATTTCTCTATTTTCTTTCAATACTATTATACCCCCACCTGTGCCTATTACGGTGTTTTTACATGAAGAAATTTCCTGTAATACCTTAGTTTCTCTCTCTCTAAAACCCTTTTCGCCCTCATGTTCGAAAATAGTAGGAATATTTACCCCAGTTTTTTGCTCAATCAAAGAATCTGTATCTACGAATTTAAAATGAATCATCTTTGACATCTTTTTACCTATAGAAGTCTTACCTGAGCCCATCGGACCAATCAGAATTATGTTGTTTTTTTGTTTAGACAAGATTAATTTTATGTTTATAGTATTATATAGATATTAACAAGAAATTTTATCGTCACCAACAAGTATGAGTAGATTTTTTAAAAAAGCTTTAAAACCAATTTATTATATTGTTGGAATAGTATTTTTTTCTTCTGTAACTTTTTATATCGTTCTTGCTAGTAGCCTACCCTCTGTTGAAGAAATTCAAGATATGAAAATGCAAATCCCTATGAGAATTTACACTCAAGATAAAAAGTTAATCGCCGTCTATGGCGAAAAGAAAAGAATTCCTGTTACGTTTTCGGAAATTCCGGATGATTTAAAAAATGCTTTTATCGCAGCAGAGGATAATAGATTTTATTCTCATAATGGAGTCGACTATATTGGCCTCCTTAGGGCCTTCAAAAGTTTTGTATCTACTGGAAAAGTAACGCAAGGCGGAAGCACCATAACTATGCAAGTTGCAAGAAACTTTTATTTGACTCGAGAGAAAAAAATAATAAGAAAACTTCGAGAAATTCTTCTTGCTTACAAAATGGAGAGAAATTTAAGCAAGGAAAGAATTTTTGAATTATATATGAATAAAATTTATCTAGGACATAGGGCTTATGGGGTTGCAGCTGCTGCACAAGTCTATTATGGAAAAAGGTTATCAGAACTAACGTTAGCTGAAATAGCAATGATTGCAGGCTTACCAAAAGCACCATCTAGATATAATCCAATCGCAAATGAAAAGAGAGCATTGCAAAGAAGAGACTATGTTCTTAGACGAATGTCGGAAAATAATTTTATCAGTAAAGATTCATATGTTACCGCTTACCTAACACCAGTTACTGCTAGACTGAATAAAGCAAGTATTGAGCTTAAAGCTCCTTATGTATCTGAAATGGCTCGGGCCGAAATGGAAGAAAGATTTGGGAACGAAGCATATACTCTTGGGTATGATGTTTTTACAACAATTGACAGTGAACTTCAAGCTGCTGCGCAAAAATCATTAAAAAGTAATATCGAAAAGTATGATATTAGACATGGCTACAGAGGAGCAGAGTCGAAAATAAAATATAGTGAATTACTAAATTCAGATCTTGAGTATGATTTGGATATATCTGTCAAAAACATAAAAAGATTTTTAGGAAATTATTATTCAATCAACGGTAATACTCCAGCAGTAATATTGGAAGTTAGCAAAGATAAAATAAAAGTATTTTCAAAAGAAAATCAAATTTTAGATATTGCTTTAAGTGATATTCTAATTAAATCTCAATACTACGATGTCAATTATAAAAAAAGAATCAGAGATCTGAATAAAATATTATCCATTGGAGATGTTATAAGAATAAAAAAATCATCTGGGAAATGGCGTTTGTCTCAGGTTCCAAACGTGAATGGCGCGTTAATATCAATCAACTCGAATAGCGGAGCAATTTCTGCTTTATCTGGGGGGTACGACTTTAGGCTTAGTAAATTTAATCGAGCCACACAAGCAAAGCGCCAACCAGGCTCAAGTTTTAAACCCTTTATTTATTCTGCAGCTTTAAATAAAGGTTACACGCCTGCATCAATTGTGAACGACGCGCCAAAAGTTTTTAAAGAAAATACTGTAAGCGGAGCATGGAGACCTAAAAATTATGGTGGAAAATTCCATGGGCCTACAAGATTAAGATACGGCCTTGCCAAATCGAGAAACATGATATCAATAAGACTACTAGATTCTATTGGTATTAAATATACATTAAACTTTATGGAAAATTTTGGCATCAAAAGTGAAAAATTACCGAAGGATCTTACCCTTGCACTAGGAAGCGGTGAAATCACACCTATTGAATTAGCGGAAGCATATGCTTATTTTTCAAATGGAGGATATGGAATTAAGCCTTATTTAATTGAGCAGGTTAGAACTAGAGACGATCAAATTATTTACGTTGAGAATCCAATAAGAGTTTGTGGAAATCCATGTGACTACATTAGTTTAGATACATTGCAATTTCCTTTAGCAAAATCTGTTGAAGAAATATCAGAACTTAGAGAGAAAGCAGGACTCCCAAGATTTGCAACGCAAACTATTGACCCAAGAAATATTTACCAAATGGTTAGTATGATGAAAGATGTTGTTAAATATGGCACAGCAAAAAAAGCAAAAGTGCTCAAAAGATCTGACATCGCTGGAAAAACTGGAACAACGAACGACCAAAAAGACGCATGGTTCAGTGGTTTTAATAGAGATATTGTGACAATTAGTTTTCTAGGTTTTGACGACCACTCATCACTTGGAAAAAAAGAATTTGGAAGCACCGCTGCATTACCAATGTGGATTGATTACATGAAAGTTGCATTAAAAGGAACACCAAAATCAAATATGGATGAACCAGAAGGACTAGTGAGTGCAAAAATTGATAGTAAAAATGGATTACTAGCATCACCAGACTCCAAGAATTCTATTATTGAAGTCTTTAGAAAAGAAAATATTCCAAAAACTTTTAGTAAAGAAAATAAGAAAACAAAGACAAAAGAAAAAGAGATTGAACTTGAAAAGTTATTTTAACTTAAATGGTATTGCTTACTATATTCTTTTACATAATCAATTAAAATCCCAAGCTTTTCTGGTTTAACAAATTGATCTATGCCGTGCCCAAGATTAAAAATATGTCTGTGACCATGGCCATAACCATCGATTACACGCGAGGCAGCATTCTTAATTGATTCCTCGGTGCCATGGAGTGCACATGGGTCTAGATTTCCTTGGATAGAAATATTTTCCCCAATAGTTTCCCTTGCATATGAGATATTTGTTGTCCAATCGAGACCTATTGCATTACAGCCTGACTCCGAAATTTGCTTAAGCCAGCTTCCACCACCTTTTGTAAATAAAATTATTGGTATATTTTTTGTTCCCTCGTTGCTTTTAAGATTAGCAATTATTTTTTTCATAGGGTTTAGTGAAAAATCTAAATAATTCTCAGAATTTAATAATCCACCCCAAGAATCAAAGATCATTAATACGTCTGCCCCAGCTTTTGCCTGCATTATCAAATAATCTGTGATTGAGAAAGTTAGTTTCTCTATAAGCTTTTCTACCATTTCAGGATTATTAAAAACAGCTGACCTTATCTTTCTAAAATCTTTTGTTGCTGAACCTTCTACCATATAGGTAGAAAGTGTCCATGGACTTCCAGAAAAGCCAATCAAAGGAACCTCATTATTAAGTTTACTTTTTGTTTCAACGATAGCGTTTGCTACATAGTCTAATTTTTTTGCAATATTGTTTGGATCTAAAGAATTTACTTCGTCGGAATTACTTAAAGGCTTGTCAAAAAAAGGACCTCTATTGTCCTCAAATTTAAGCTCTAAACCCATCGCATCTGGAATTGTAAGTATATCTGAGAAAATTATTGCGGCATCGAGATCAAATCTTTTGAGTGGTTGTATTGTAACTTCCGAAGCTAAATCTGGGTTTTTGCATAAACCTAAGAAACTACCGGCTTTTTTCCTAGTCTCTTTATATTCTGGCAAGTATCTGCCAGCTTGTCTCATAATCCAAACTGGTGTCTTGTCTACAGGCAAGCCATTTAACACATCTAAAATTCTTGTATTTTTTATTGAACTCATTTTAAATTTCTAAATAATCTAGGATGTTATCAGCTGCCTCTCTCCCCTCAAATACAGCAGTAACCACAAGATCAGAACCTCGTGTCATGTCACCCCCTGCAAAAATCTTTTCATTTGTTGTTTGAAACAAAAATTCATTATCTACTTTTAACAGACCATTTTCTTTAGTTTCAATATCATACTTTTTAAACCAATCTGCTGGACTAGGTTGAAAACCAAAAGCAATAATAACATTGTCAGCTGGAATAATTTTTTCTGAATTTTTTAAAACAATAGGATTTTGTCTTCCTCTAGCATCTGGTGGTCCTAATTTCGTTTTTACAACTTTCACCCCCTCGACTTTTTTATCGCCAACAATTTCTATTGGTTGATAATTAAATAAGAATTGCACGCCTTCTTCTTTTGCATTTTTAACTTCTTTTCTTGAACCAGGCATATTTGCTTCGTCTCTTCTGTAAATGCAAGTTACGTTTTCAGCCCCTTGTCTAATAGACGTTCTGTTACAGTCCATCGCAGTATCTCCTCCGCCTAAAACAATAACTTTTTTATCCTTCATTGATATTAAATCTGTATCAATTTTTAGTTCGTTGTTTATGTTTGAAACCAAGAATGGTAAAGCTTCGTGAACCCCTGATAAATCTTCACCTTTAAAATTTCCTTTCATAGGTTTATATGTCCCCATACCTAAAAATACTGCATCATGAGAATCATAAATATCTTGAAAATCCACATCTTTACCAACTTCTGTATTTAAAATAAATTCAACGCCCATGCCCTCGAGAATTTCTTTTCTTTTTTCAACAACATTTTTATCTAACTTAAACGGAGGAATCCCAAATGTTAGAAGACCCCCAATTCTAGAATATTTATCATAGATTCTTGCTTTTACTCCATTTCTTGTAAGGACGTCTGCGCAAGCAAGCCCAGCAGGACCAGCACCAATTATAGCCACGGCCTTATCAGTTTGGACAACTTCTGACATATCAGGCTTCCAGCCCAATCGAAAAGCTTCATCAGTTATGTATTTTTCAATTGATCCAATCGTGACCGCTCCAAAACCATCTTCTAAAGTGCAAGCACCCTCGCAAAGTCTATCTTGAGGACAGATTCTTCCGCAAATTTCTGGAAGAGAGTTTGTCTTATGAGACATTTCAGCAGCTTCAATAATTTTGCCATCTCGAATTAAGTCTAACCAAACTGGTATGTAATTATGAACTGGGCATTTCCACTCACAATATGGGTTCCCACAGTTAAGACATCGGCCTGCCTGCTCTGATGCTTTTTCCGCAGGAAAGTTTGAGTATATTTCATCATAAGAATAGATACGAACTTCTGCTTTTTGAACGGCAGGTTCTTCTCTCTTGATATCTAAAAATTGCATTGCATTTTTCATACTCGTATAAGCTCACAAAATTATTAAACTTAATGGAGTTTGATGATGTCTCACCAAACTCTAGGTTTAAAGTTTGGTGCGTTCCTTCAGCTTTACTGCCTACTTCCGTCCTTTTGAGGATGAACGTGTGTTCATTTAGTTGTGTATTATAGACCTAACAGGCTTTTCGTTCAATAGAAGCAATGGTTTGCGAAAAAAGGTATAACTTATGTAACAGTTTAAGATAACTTTTCTTTAACAAATTTACTCGCAAAGCCCATATCTGCGCGGTTATTTGACCTTTTTTTCAACTCGCCCATTACTAAACCAATTTGACTCATTTCGGTAACAGATTTTTCTTTCATGATGTCTTCAATCATTTTTTCTACTTCTTCTTGAGACATATCTTCTGGTAAAAATTCTTTAAAAACGGATAATTCATACTCTTCTTGTTCCGCTAAATCATCCCGTTTTGCTTCTTTGTAGTGAGTTAATGACTCTTTACTTTTTTTTGATAATTTTTTTAAAATTTCGAATATAGTTTCGTCAGTCAGGCTTTCTCTGGTTTCAACTTCTTTATCTAAGATTGCGGCCAAAATTAGTTTGATTGCAGCGAGTCTTTTCTTATCGCCACTTTTCATAGAAGATTTCATGTCTTCAGTGATTTTTATTTTTAAAGGTGAATTTGAAACTTCTGGATTTGTCATTAATAAAGTTTGATTCTTCTTCCAGACGCAGTTCTGTTTGATCTTTTATGAACTCTTTTAACTGCTGCTGCAGCTTTTCTTTTTCGAACAGATGTTGGTTTTTCGTAAAATTCTCGTTTTCTAATCTCTGTGAGAACCCCAGCCTTTTCGCATGCACGTCTAAATCTTCGGATCGCTGTATCGAATGGCTCGTTTTCTTTTACTTTAATACTTGGCATAATTTACCTATCGTTTAATTGTGGAGTGATTATACAGTTGTATACAAAAAAATCAAAACAAAGAACTGAGAAAAAATGCTGGTTTTAGGGATTGAAACCTCTTGCGATGAGACTGGATTAGCCATATATGATTCTGAGAATGGTCTATTGGCCGATGAACTTCACAGCCAAATAGCTGTGCATCAGGATTATGGCGGTGTTGTTCCCGAATTGGCTTCGAGAGATCATGCCGATAGACTATTGCCGCTACTTAAAAAATTGCTTGAAAGTGCAAATAAGAAATTAGATGACATAGATTTGGTTGCCTACACAGCAGGCCCAGGTTTAAAGGGTTGCTTACTTGTTGGATCAACTTTTGCAAGATCGTTAGCCTATGTTATCGATAAACCAATTATTTCAGTAAACCACGTCGAAGCTCATTTGCTTGCTCCTTTTATGGAATACGAAGATTTATCTTTCCCTTTTTTCGGATTATTAATCTCTGGTGGACATACAATGATTATTGATGCCAAAAGTATTGGTGATTATGAAATCATGGGCGAAACACTAGATGATGCAGTGGGAGAAGCTTTTGATAAATCAGCTAAGCTCATGGGGTTAGATTATCCAGGCGGGCCGCTGATCGAAAAATTAGCCAAAGAAGGTAAACACGGAAGGTATAAATTTCCTCGTCCAATTTTAAATAAACCGAATTGCGATTTCAGTTTTAGTGGTTTGAAAACACATATCATGCTTACTTGGAAAGACTCGGATAAGACCGAACAAGTAAAAAAAGATATTTCTTTAGAACTACAAAATTCGGTTACAGATTGTTTAACGGGAAAATTAAAAAGAGCACACGAAATTAAAGGCTATCCTCGAATAATAATTTCAGGCGGAGTGAGCGCGAATCAATTTATCAGAGAAAAGTTAAACAGCTTTGCTAGTTCGATTAATGCAAAAGCATACTACCCAACCAAAAAATATTGCACTGATAATGGGGCAATGATCGCTTACGCTGGTTACAAAAAATTTGAGGCAGGCCAAATTTATGATCTAGATGGTGAAGTAAAACCGAGATGGCCCCTCGACCAACTGGCTTAAAAAGTATGATTACCAACCAAGACTTCACAAAAAGAGCTTTTGTAAATTCAAACGAAGATAACTGGCATAAGTCTCCAGCCGATGGTGTAGAAAGATTATTTTTGGAGAGGGATGATGGTGGCGAACAAGCTGTTGCAACTACTATCGTGCGCTTTAACCCAGGTAGTAAATTTGAACAGCATGAACATGACGGCGGCGAAGAATTTTTAGTTTTAGACGGTGTGTTTTCAGATGAATTTGGTTCTTATCCAAAAGGCACATACATTAGAAATCCAAAAGGGTCGGTGCATAATCCCTACAGCAGATCTGGCTGTACTCTATTTGTTAAGTTACGTCAGTTCCAAGACGATGATGTTATTTCCGTTAACATAAATACAAATGAAGAACCATGGTTACCTGGTCTTGTGGATGGATTATCAGTAATGCCTCTTCATAACTTTAAAAATGAACACACTGCTTTAGTTAAGTGGAAACCAAATACAATTTTTAATCCGCATCAACATTCGGGCGGTGAAGAGATTCTGGTTTTAGAGGGAGTTTTCCATGATGAATTTGGTCAGTACCCCAAAGGTTCATGGATTAGAACCCCTCACTTAAGCAAACATACTCCTTTCACTAAGGAAGAAGGCGCACTCATTTTTGTCAAAACAGGACATTTAAAGTAATTGACACAATACAGTGTTTACAGTATCTTTAGATTATGTACGAAATCAAAAGAACAACTGCAAAACGTGGTGGCAAGCGCTCAGGCGCTGGGCGTAAAAGCTTATATGGCGTGCCCACCAAAGCTATTCGAGTTCCCGAAAGTATGGTCGATGAGATAAAAGACTTTGTGCAATCACAAGCCGGTTCAGAATATGAATTACCATTGTTTGCCTCAAAAGTAGCTGCAGGTTTTCCAAGCCCAGCTGATGATTTCATGGATACTAAATTAGATTTAAATAGTCACCTGATTAAAACTCCGAGCGCTACTTTTTTTGTTCGTGTCTCGGGCGAGTCGATGATTAAAGCAGGCATTCACGATGGTGACCTATTAGTTGTTGATCGAAGTCTTGAACCTCAAGTTGGCAAAATTGTCATAGCAGCAATTCAACATGAGCTCACAGTAAAACGTTATGCAAAAATAGATGGTAAAGTTTACTTAGCACCTGAAAATGATGCTTACGAACCAATCTTAGTTAGCGAAGAAGATGAAGTACATATTTGGGGTGTAGTTACCAATGTTATTCATGCGGTGTAACCCATGCCTTCGCGTAAGCCCGATCCAATTTACGCCCTAGTTGACTGTAATAACTTTTACTGTTCTTGCGAGAGAGTTTTTAACCCAGCGTTAGAAAAAAAACCCATGGCCGTTCTATCTAACAATGATGGATGTATTGTTGCCCGCTCAAACGAGATTAAAGCCTTGGGCATCCCGATGGGCGCTCCCATGTTTCAATATAAAGAATTGCTAGAAAAAAAAAGAGCAATTATTCTCTCTTCTAATTACCAATTGTATGGTGATATGTCTCAAAGAGTTATGGAGACGTTACGACAATTCACTCCGTCCATGGAAGTATATTCAATCGATGAGGCATTTTTACGTTTAGAAGAATTTCAACGCTTAGACCTAATAAAGTATTGTTTAGAGATTAGAAAAACGGTTAAGCAATGGACTGGTATTCCAGTTTCAATTGGGATTGCTCCCAATAAAACCCTATCTAAAGTTGCGAATCACATTGCAAAAAAACATACCAAGACGGGTGTATTTGATATTTGCAAAAGAAGCACGCAAAACGAGATATTGGCTAATTTTCCGGTAGGTAATATTTGGGGAGTAGGCAGACAGCTTTCAAAAAAATTAAATGAGATGGGAATCAATACAGCTTTAAAATTAAGAGATGTTGATATTGTTTGGGCGAGAAAACATTTCACAGTCGTTGGTGAAAGATTAGTAAGAGAATTGCGTGGTGCTAGTTGTTTAGAACTAGAAGAGGTTATTGCAAAGAAAAATATCACTTCTTCAAAATCATTTGGAAAACTAGTCACTGATAAAAAAGAATTGATGAATGCCATTGCTAATTATACAACCAAGGCCTGTCATAAATTACGCTTACAAAACAGCAAAGCCCAAGGCCTTTATGTGTATCTGAGAACTAATCCATTTCGTCGCCAAGACCCTCAGTATGATAATGGTATTACCTATGGGTTTATGGAGCCAAGTGATGACACTACTTTTATCATTCAAGCAGCACGTAAATGTTTGGAGCAAATTTACTCAAAAGGATACAAGTATCATAAGGCAGGGATCATGCTATTAGACCTTGTTCCAGCATCTTATAAACAAATGGAAATGTTTGATACTGAAGAGACCCAAGCTAGAAGCAAACTCATGAAAACTATTGATGTTATGAATAATAGTATGGGACAAGACACTATTCGTTTTGCGGCGCAAGGTATTGATCATCCATGGGCGAGAAAGTGTGAACATCGGACACCAAGATATACAACAAATTGGGAAGAACTTGTAAAAGTAAAATAATTTACCCATTTCGGGTAAACCCAAATTGTCTAAGCCTAATCTGGGTAAAGACTAAAAAAATAAATCACATAAGATAACTTTTGAAGTATGTTAACGCTTCCTCCAGGATGGTCGGTTTTTCTCTCGAGCTATTATAGATACTGGCCATCTTAGAGTGAAGATTTTCTCAATTAACATTTCCTTAGGAGGAATATTAATGTTTTATAGTAATATGCGATTTTCATTTTATCTTTACCTATTTTTAGCTTTGAGCTTTGGAAGTTATAAATCATTTGCTGGCGCAGACCCAGACGAGCTTACTCTGGAAGAAGAGCAAGCACTTCAGAGAGATGAAGCACGAGTAGAAAAGCCAGAAAAAGAGGCTATACAAAATATTTCGTTAATTACAAATATTTGCGTATCTTTCCCAGAAGCCATTGCATACAAGGAGCATTTCGCTTGTAATGCTGATATAGAGAAAAATAGAATTGCTAGAATAGGCTGGAGTTTTACTAAATTATTGCTAAAATAAAATTATAAGGTTGGTAACAACCCTATATTTTAAAGAGGCAAAAGATGAAATTAATAATAAATTCTTGCTTCGCAATTTTGCTTGTATCTGTTTTCAACAAAGCAATCGCGCTTGAAACTAAAACGGAGAAACAATTAAATATTAATTGCTTAAAACAAAGCGAAGCAAATGCACAAATGGAAAAGAATAAGGCTGAGTTTTATTCAGGTCTTTCAGTAACTGAAAGATATCAAAAGCTCCATGATGGCTCTTTAGAGAAGCACTTTTCAAAAAAATTTGATGAAATCAATAGTATAAAAAAAGAAGAACCTAGCCCTGATTTTTTCACAGGTTTAACAATGCAAGAAAGATTTCAAAAATTATACGATGGTTCGTTTGAAAGACATTTTTCTAAATTACATGACCTTAGAAAAAAAGAATCTTATTTGCAAAATTCTATTGGCGCGGCTAGTACCAGCATCAATTGTCAAAATAATTTTGACGGTATGAACTTAGAAGGCAAATCTGTTTCCGATAAGCTTCAAATGCTAAGAGACGGCACTTTAGAAAAAAAAGTTTTTGGTGAATAAGACTATAATTTTAGATTACCAAATTATTTCTTGATCTAAATTCTGATTTACTTGACTAAATGGTTTGCTTCCAAAAAAACCTCTGTGAGCAGACAAAGGTGAAGGGTGAGGTGACTTAATAATAATATGTCTTTTATCAATAAGTGGGATTTTACTTTGTGCATGCGAACCCCATAATACAAATACTACTCTTTTTTTCTCTCTACTTATTACAGATATAACTTCATTTGTAAATTGTTC
>CAJWEM010000003.1 GCA_913031205.1 uncultured Gammaproteobacteria bacterium
TTATATATTTTTCTATTTCAAGACCATATCCGCCTAAACCATAAAAAGTTTTAGGGGAGCTAAGTAATTTCATTTTAGTAACACCAAGATCAGAAAGTATTTGACCTCCAACTCCCAGAGTTCTTCTATCAAAATCTTGAGAAATATCTGCATTCGGCTTTTTAATCATTTCAATATCTTTCATGATAGCATTTATTGACTCATCCCATCTTAAAATTAATATCACACCATTTCCTTCTTTGTTGATTCTTTGCATCGCGTTTTTTAATGGCCAACCAGAATGGTGGGAAGATTGTAAAATATCTTTTATAGTATTTTGAATATGAACACGAACAAAGGTTGATTCATTTTCGTGTAAATTTCCCTTAATCAAAGCAACATGCATAGTATTTGATAGAATATCCTCGTAAGATACAAGATTAAATTCCCCATACTCGGTGTTTATTGTGCACTCATTCTTTCGAATAACTGTTTTTTCATGTTTCGTTCTATACTTAATTAAGTCTTCAATTGTTCCAATTTTAATATTATGTTCTTTGGCGATATTTTTTAATTCAGGCAGTCTTGCCATTGTTCCATCGTCACTCATTATTTCTACGATTACTGAAGCAGGCTCAAAACCAGCTAATCTTGCTAAATCACATCCAGCCTCCGTATGTCCTGCTCTCGTTAACACACCTCCAGGTTGTGACATTAATGGAAAAATATGCCCTGGTCTTGATATATCACTTGATGTTGCATCCGGCATAACGGCTGTTCTAATTGTATGAGCTCTATCATAGGCTGAAATACCAGTTGTAACACCTTCTGAAGCTTCTATTGATATTGTAAAATTTGTCTCATGGTTAGAATCTGTATCGTTTTTCATCAAGGGTAAATTTAATTGTTTGCATCTTTCTCTAGTTAATGTCAGACAAATTAAGCCTCGAGCATATTTACTCATAAAATTAATATCTTCTGGTGTTACTTTATTCGCTGCCATTATAAAGTCGCCTTCATTCTCGCGGCTTTCGTCGTCAACTATAAGAACCATTTTACCTTTCTTTAATTCTTCGAGAATTTCTTCCGTCTTTGCTAACATTATTTCCCCTAGTCTTTTGAGTTCAATAACTTTTCTATGTGTAAAGCCATTCTATCAATTTCAATGTTCACCATTGTTCCAACTTTATAATACTGCATTATTGTATTATCCCAAGTGTAAGGGATTATATTGACATAAAAAATATCATTTCTTTCTTCGTTTACTGTAAGGCTTATTCCGTCAACGCAAATAGAGCCTTTTTTTACAATGTATTTATGATACTTTTCATGCTTTAATTTAAAACCCAATTTGAAAGACCTTGAGTCTTTTTCTAGTTCTGTAACTTGAGCTATACAATCTACATGTCCACTTACAATATGCCCTCCAAGCTTATCATTTAGCCTCAAGGATGTCTCAATGTTAACTTTATAACCCGTATTAAGTTGTGTAAGAGTTGACACATCAAGAGTCTCGTTAGAAATATCAACCGAAAAGGTTTCATTGGCAATATTATAAGCGGTTAAACAAACACCATTTACAGAAACACTATCACCTTCTTTAATAGATGATAAAAATTCTCCCTCAATGGAAAAAATAGCTTGAATATCTCCATGATTACTATTTATAGAATTAACCGTAGCTATTTTTTGAACTAAACCAGTAAACATTTTTACTCCTTAAGTTTATATCTAATCTTAACATCATTTGATAAGATCTTTACAGAATCGAGGATTAAAAATCTATTTTTTAGATACGATTTCTCGGTATTCATATTATGTAAACCAGAATTTCCAACAAAAACTGGACTTTTGTAATAAATGATTTCATCAAAAATTTCTTTACTCAAAAAATTTGAAAAAAGCTCTTTTCCAGGCTCAACTAGAAGTCTTTTAATTTCGTACTCATTTGCAAGAATTTTCATGATTAAATTTAAATCTAAGCCAATTTTTTCTTTTTTTACTTTAATATAATCGATATTTCTTTTATGATCTGACTTTGTTTTGACTGAATTGAAAATAATCTTTTTTGTTTTTCCTCCAAAAACTTTATAACGATTGATATTTAGAGTTAATCTTGAATCAAGTATAACTTTTACTGGTTGCCTAATGCTCCCAGAAACTAATAATTTTTCTTTTGAGAGCCTAACATTTAATTTTGGATCATCTTTTCGTACGGTGTTAGAACCAATAAGAATTGCGCATGATTCAGCTCTATGAAAATGAGAATCTTCTCTTGATAGATTTGAACTTATCCATTTACTTTTTGGATTTGTTATGCGGAAATCTGTACTGATAGCTTGTTTGAGAACTATATACGGTCTATTTTTTTTATGTCTAGTTATAAAATCCTCATTTATTTTGATTGCTTCATTTTTACAAAGACCAATACTAACATTAATGCCATTTTTCCTAAGTTCTTTCACACCTTTACCTTTTACGACAGGGTTTGGGTCAAGCATTGCGATTTCAATATTTTTAATTCCTGAATCAATAATTGTTTTCGTACATGGGCCTGTTTTTCCTGTATGGCAACACGGTTCTAAATTTATGTACATAACCATTTTTTTGTTAACTTTCTTCTTTAAATTTTTTAAGGCAATAACTTCTGCATGATCTTTTCCAGATTTACAATGATATGATTTACTTAAAATTTTGTTTCCCTCAACTATGATACATCCAACGTTTGGGTTTGGAGAAGTTGTGTACTTTCCTTTTATTGCAAGATCTATTGCATTTTGCATATAGAGTTTTTTGCGATTCATTTTTTCTTTCGATTTATACTTTCGTCTTCGATAAGCTTTAATTGAGTCTTCATCATTTCTGGGGTTAAATCTTTCTCTATTATTTTAATAATATCTTGGAAAGCTTGAAGATCTTCAAAACTATGGTAGACAGATGCAAATCTAATATAAGCTACTTGATCAATTTCTCTTAATTCTTGCATCACTAGGACACCAATCTGTGATGATATTATTTCTTTCTCTGTAAGAGCTTTTAGTTTATTTATTATATTTTGAATCGCTACATCAATTGAATCTTTATTTACAGACCTCTTATTAAGAGCTCTGAGAATGCCTCTTTCAACTTTTTTTTCAGAGAAATCCTCCCTCGAGTTATCTTTTTTAATTACTCTTGGTAAATTTAAATCTGCACTCTCCATTGTTGACCATCTATTTTCACACTTTGAACACTCTCTCCTTCTTTTAACTTGAGAGTTATCAGCCGTTAGTCTTGAATCTATAACTTTTGTGTCTGAATAATTGCAAAATGGACAGTGCATCAAATAAACTCATGGCTTATGCAGCTGATACTGCATTAAGCGCAACAGATTTCGCATAAACAGGATGTTTTCTACAAAGCTCAATGACTTTCTTCTTCACAGAGTTAATAACTTCTTCATTGTCTAAATTCTCGATTACATCACACATCCAGTTTGTTAGCTCTATACATTCAGCCTCTTTAAAGCCTCTAGTTGTTGGAGCTGGCGTCCCTACTCTGATACCGCTTGTTACAAACGGAGACTGCGGGTCGTTTGGTACTGAATTCTTATTTACTGTAATATTTGCTCTGCCAAGTGCGGCATCAACATCTTTTCCTGTAATTCCTTTCTCAATAAAATCAACTAAAAATAAGTGATCATCTGTTCCGCCAGATACAACCTTAAAGCCTCTTTTTATAAACTGGTCGGCCATTGCGGAAGCATTTTTTAGAATTTGTTGTTGGTACTCTTTAAATTCAGGTTGTAAGGCTTCTTTGAAAGCAACAGCTTTTGCTGCGATTACATGCATTAGGGGCCCGCCTTGTGTTCCTGGAAATACCATTGAGTTAATTTTTTTCTCGATTTCTTCGTTAGATTTACAAATTATAATTCCGCCTCTTGGTCCTCTCAAACTTTTATGTGTTGTTGATGTAACAATATCGGCATAAGGAACTGGGCTTGGGTAAACTCCTCCAGCAACTAGGCCAGAGATGTGAGCCATATCAACAAAGAAATATGCTCCTATTGAGTCAGCAATGTCTCTGAACCTCTGCCAATCTAGAACTCTTGAGTATGCTGAAAATCCAGCGATAATCATTTTGGGCTTGTGTTCTTTTGCTAAAGCTTCAACTTGATCATAATCTATTTCACCAGTCTCAGGATTCAATCCATATTGAACCGCGTTGTATATTTTACCGGAGAAATTTACTTTAGAGCCATGAGTTAGATGTCCGCCATGGGCTAAACTCATACCTAAAATTGTATCGTGAGGTTGAAGTAACGCCATGAAAACTGCGGCATTAGCTTGTGAGCCTGAATGAGGCTGAACATTTGCATAATCGGCAGCATAAAGTTCTTTCAAACGGTCAATTGCTAACTGTTCTGCAACGTCAACATTCTCGCATCCCCCATAATATCTTTTACCGGGGTAGCCCTCAGCATACTTATTTGTTAAGACAGAACCTTGAGCTTCGATAACTCTTGGGCTTGCATAATTTTCAGAAGCAATAAGTTCAATATGCTCCTCTTGTCTTTTTATTTCATCGTTAATTGCTTTTGAAAGCTCGGGATCAAAACTCTCTATAGTCATATCTTCGTTAAACATTATATCTCCTTTACTCCATGTAATATAAAAAATTAGTCAATTAAGCGTCATTTTCCGCTAGTGTATTAAGTATGTCAACAATCACAGGGTTGGACCCAAAATATGGTAAAGATTTGATTGATATATCTGAATACTTCACCTTTTCCTCGTCGACAATTGATGGTATATCTTCTAAAACATGCCTTCCAGCTGCTAAAAAGTAAGGCATTATAAGTATTTCTGTTGCTTTATTTGAAACACAAGTCTTGATTCCCTCAGGTATTGAAGGCTTGGCAATTTCTAAAAAACAGGCTTCAACCATATCAAATGAATTTACTTTACTTGCAATCTTTTTCGCAAGCTCAAATATTTCGCTGTTTGACTCTTCTTTTCTGCTCCCATGAGCAACGATTAAAAGAGCTTTATTCATATTATTCAATGATTTATACCTATATATTCATTCAAATTTTCAACAGAGTCAATACTAATGCCGGGGTCACTCTTTGCTAAATAAGCGTGTATTTTAATGTCATTATCCACAAATCTATACTGTTCAAGACTTAAACTAATTTCATTTGAAGATTGAGGTAGATTCTTATAGCTTAACAAATCATCTACATGATATGCATATATACCAATATGTTTGTAAAATTCGCCATTTTCATTCATATCTACTTTTCTATGAAACTTAATATTTTTTCCCAAAGAGATTTTCACGGTATTTTTATCTTTCCTTAATTCAGGGTCACTTAATGGGTAGTATAGTGTAGAAAGCCCGTCGTTATTATGGGCAGAGTTTGCTAGAAAATTAATATTATCTGGCTTAAGAAATGGCTGATCAGCTTGAACATTAATAACTAGTTTTTTTTTATTCCATTTCAACAACTTTGCAAGATCTGCTATTCTCTCAGTTCCATTATGATTTTTTTCTGAAGTCATAAAAACATTATCTGTATAACTCTTTGAGGATTCGTATATTTTCTTGCTGTCAGTTGCTATAAAAACCTCGCTAGCATTCGAGCTCAATGAGTTATGAAAGACATTTTCAAGCATTGACTTACCGTTTATCATTGCAAGGACCTTGCCTGGAAAACGAGAGGAATCATAACGAGCAGGTATAACAATAATAAAATCATTAAATTCAGGCATTATTTTATAAATAACTCCTTAAACTTTTCATATTCTTCAGAATTTATTTCTCTAGCTTCTGATTCAAGCATAATTGGGATATCATCTTTTATTTTATAAGCGAGCCTAGCGGGTAAAGATATTAGCTCATTTGACTCTTTGTTATAATATAATTTGCTCTTTGTAACAGGGCAAACTAAAATATCAAGTAAATTTCTGTTAATCAATTTTTATACCTTAAGTAATTCTGATATTTTATTATTCAACATTATTTTAATATCATTATCAACAATAATTTTTGTTGGTAAATAATAAGCATTATTTAGGTTATATGAAGAACATTTTACAAAGTCCTTTTCTGTCATTATTACTTTGTAGTCATCCTCAAATAAAAAATCATTTTTTTCTAATATATAATGATCCGGATAAATATGTGTAATCAAATCAATATTTAACCTCTTGAGATATTTAATTAATAGATCTGGATTTGCAATCGCTGTTACTAAATGCATGGTAGTACCACTAAAATCATAAATATCAATTTCTTCAGATTTATTTATATCTATTACAGAAGCTAAATCATAGTAAAAACCAAGTAAATTAGATTTTTTATTTTTGTTAACTAAAATATTCTCATATTTATAAATTGCTGAAGGTGTTTCTCTTAATGGCCCTGCTGGCAGTAGTAATCCATTTCCAAAAGGTCTATTTTCTTTAACGATAACAATATCTAAATCTCTACTAAGATTATAATGACTTAAACCATCGTCAGATATAATTACATCAAGATCAAATGTTGAAACTAAATACTCATAAGCTTTTTTTCGATTCTTACACTTACAAACTATTGACTGCGTATTTTTTTTTATAAGTATTGCCTCATCACCCACCTCTTTAATTTGTGATTTATCTCCAACAATTTGAAGCTCATTAGGGTTATTAGTTTTATATCCGCCTGATATTACGCCAATTTTATATTTTCTTGATTCTAAATGATTGCAAAGCCAAATAACCAAAGATGTTTTTCCTGTTCCTCCAACTGTTAGATTACCAACAACAACAACTGGAATAATATTACGCTTTTTATTTGAAAGAAATAATTTCCTAAAAATATTAATAAAAAAATACAAAACAGACAATGGTAAAAGAATGAAATTTAGTATGTATATTCTATCTAAAGAATATAGGTAATATTTACTGAGGATTGGAAGTTTTGATTGATTAAACACTATTTAAATAACTGTGAATTATATAATTTAAAGTAATATCCCTTTCTGTTAATTAAATCTTCATGATTTCCAGATTCTATAATAGAACCATTATCCATAACAATAATATTATTTGCGTTTTCAACAGTTGAGAGTCTATGTGCAATTATTATTGTTGTTTTACCAACTTTGAGTTTATCTAATGCTATTTGAATATATTTCTCAGAAACAGAATCAAGTGATGATGTAGCTTCGTCAAAAATCAGAATATGTGAATTTTTCAAGAAAGCCCTTGCTATGGCAAGCCTTTGTCTTTGACCTCCAGATAGCAAGACTCCATTTTCTCCAATTACTGTATCTAGTCCATCTGGCATATTATTTACAAAATCATGAGAAAAAGATTTTTCAAGAGAGGAATTAATTTCAGAGTCTGATACATTTTTTTGTCCATAAATAATATTATTTCTAATTGTATCATTAAAGAGAATTGTATCTTGACCAACGTAACTAATATTATTCCTTAAGACAGCTAGCTTTAAGTCCTTTAAATCAGTGTTATCAATCTTTATTCTTCCGCTTGTAGGATTATATAATCTTGGAATTAAATTAACTAATGTAGATTTTCCACAACCAGACATACCAACTAATGCAATAAATTCGCCTGTTTTTATTTGTAAGTTAATATTACTTAAAACTGAGCTATCAGAATTTTCATAAGAAAAAGAGACATCTTCAAAAATAATATCATTATTTATTTTTATTTCTTGGACTTTTCCATCATCTTTCTCTTTCTGCTCATCTATAAGCTCGAAAACATTTTCTCCAGCAGCAATACCTTGTTGGAGTCTTGCATTGATGCTCGCAAGACCTCTTGCAGGGCCTAGTATCATAAACATTGCAAACATAAATGAAACAAAAGAACCCACAGTTATAGATTCAAGAATAAAGTCAAATGTAGATATGAGAATTATCCCTGATAAAGATGATCCTACTATAAGCATTATTACTGCACTATTTATTCCTTCTGTAAAAGCTAGATTCATATGACTTTTTTTATTTTTACTATTTGTATCTTCAAATTTTTCAATTTCCTTATCACGGCCTTTAAATATTTTTACAATCTTATTTCCTTGAATAACTTCTTGGGCAACATGTATGATACCTCCAACAGAATTTTGAGCATCATGAGTAAGAGATCTAAATTTTTTGTTTAATGTGCTTACTAATATCACAATAAATGGTGCCGCTAATAAAAAACATAATGTTAGCTCCCAACTCAGATAAGTCATCCATATAAGAAGACCAAGAATTGTTAAGGTGTCTCGAATTAATATTATTAGACTTCTTGCGGCAACAGACGATAAGAGCTCAACATTGTGTGATATTCTTGACATCAAATCACCTGATGAGGTTTTGTCATAAAATGATACAGGTAAATTAAGTAAATTTTCAAACATCATTTCTCTAAGACGAAAAACAAGAGATCTTCCAACTTTAGCCATAAAGTAAATTGTCAGAAAAATGCCAAAAGATCTTATCAAGAATATTGAAAATAAACCAAATGGTAGTAGAGAAATTACCTCTTGATCTCTTTGAATAAAACCTCCGTCAAGAATGGGTTTCATTATTGCAGATAATGCTGGATCACATATAGCAGTTATAATCATTCCAAAAATCGCAATTGATATTGGGGTTGAATTATTTTTTAAGGCTATGCGTATAAGTCTTTTATATATTTTCCAGCCATTTTTTTGAGTACTTTTTTCCAATTTCTTATATACTTTAATTAAATAAACTACTTATTTTACAGAAATGATTAAAAATGTAATCAAAAGATTATTTCCTAAGTTAGATACTGTTAAAGAAGAAAGAATTTTAAAAATATTCGGACCTGCTGTTCTACAGCCTAATTTATGGCACATAAATAAAAAATCAGTTTCAAGAGGTTTCGCGATTGGTGCATTTTGTGCATTTCTTCCTATTCCGGGCCAAATGATTGTAGCATCTTTTCTAGCAATAACTTTTGCTGGAAATCTTCCCATATCTGTAATTTTAACTTGGATAAGCAATCCATTTACATATACGCCAATTTTTTATTTTTCGTATAAACTAGGTAAAATTTTTATTAATAATGAATCTAGCTTTGAGTTAAAAAACGAAGAAATAAATCTAATGTCAAATATTATGCATATATGGGAGCCACTTCTAGTAGGTTCTATTATTGTTGCTATAATTGGATCTTTGATAAGTTATGTATTAATTCGTCTTTATTGGAGATATTACGTTCTTAAAATTTGGGCAAAAAGAAAGAATTAAAAAATTCAAACGTAATGAATACTCCCATTTTCAATTATTATTTTTTTATCTAGCATTTTTGTTAAACCATTATCGTGAGTAGCTATTATAAGGCTTGAGTTATTAGAGTTTGCAATGTCTTTTAATAAAGAAAATACATTTTTAGCATTTTTACTATCTAAATTTCCAGTAGGTTCATCAGCAAAAATAATTTTTGGGTTATTAATTATTGCTCTTGCTATTGCAACACGTTGTCTTTCTCCGCCAGATAATTTATCAATTTGAAAATTTTTTCTATCATTTAGGCTAACCTTCTCTATAATTTCATTGACTTTTTTTTCAATCTCTCCTTTTTCGGTTTTTTTCACTAATAAGGGTAAAGATATATTTTCATAAACATCAAGCTCTTTTATCAAATGATGGAACTGATAGATAAATCCAATTTTTTCTAATCTTAGTTTACATAGTTCATTTTCGCTGAGGTATGATATATTTGTATCATCTATAAAAATTTCACCTGATGAGGTATTTTCTAAACCAGAGAGTATATGAAGTAATGTGCTCTTTCCGCTACCTGATGAACCATTTATTGCCAATGTATCACCACTCACAACTTCTAAAGATATATCTTTAAGAATATGATTTTTATTTTCTCCATCATCAAAATTTTTATTTAAATTTTTACACTTTATCATCTTAGTTACCTTTTAATTGTTCTGCAGGCATAGTTTTTGAAGCATTTATAGATGGGTATATAGTTGCAAATAATGAAAAAAGAAATGATATTAACGAAACGTAAATTAAATCTAAAATTTGTATTTTCGCAGGTACATCACTAATTAGATATATATCAGAATCAAGAATACTATGGCCTAATATTGACTCAATAAATTTAACAATATGATCAAGATTAAGTGAGATAATAATTCCTAAGGTTAATCCTAATACTATTCCAACAAATCCAAGGAAAACTCCCTGAAAAATAAATATATACATTATATCATTTGGGCGCATACCAATTGTTTTTAATATTGCTATATCTGATTTTTTTTCAGATACCACCATAAATAATGAAGATATGATATTGAAGGTGGCAACTAGAACTATTAATAGCATAAGTAGCATCAACATTGTTTTTTCCATTTTTAAAGCATTAAAAAAGTTTTTATTCATCATTGTCCAATCAATAACGATATAATTTTCATTAATTTTATCTTTTATAATTTTTGACATCTTTGGTGATTTAAAAAGATCGTGAAGCTTCAATCTTAAGCCAGTTATATTTTGTTTCATATCATAAAGTTTCTTTGCCTCTTCAATATCAATATATACAAGATTTTTATCATACTGTGACATACCAAAATCAAAAATTGAGCTTACCTCAAACCTTTTAAGTCTTGGGATTATTCCAATTAAGGTTGTATTTGCTCTTGGAATTACCAGCGTAATTTTATCTCCAATGCTTAAGTTCATTTTTTTTGCTAGATCAATTCCTACTGATATTTGATATGGCTTCTTTCCAATATTACTTAATTTGCCTTCAATGATATTTTCTTCAAGGCTTGTAACTTCTTTTTCAAACTCAGGGATTATTCCTTTTAATTGAACCCCATGGACGTTGCCGTTGTGGCTAAACATAGCCTGTCCCTCAACGTATGGCGCTGAGCTAATTACCAACTCATTATTATCAACGACCTTTTTTAATTGTTGCCAATTATTTAAGGTATAATTTTTTTCTGTGATAATTACATGAGAAACCATGCTTAGAATTTTATCTCTCATCTCGCTGTGAAAACCATTCATAATCGACATTACTACTACTACTGCGGCTATTCCGAGAGATATACCTATAATAGAAGATTTTGAGATAATTGCTGTGAATCTACTATTTTTTTTAGATCTTAAAAATTTTAACGCTATAAAAAGAGACAAATAATTCATTATTCCTCGGTGACAATTGAGTTAATTTTTAGAAGAAGATAGTTTGAAGACTCAATACTAAAAGGGTCAGATATGCCTATAAAGTCACCAGGCATTACTATTGCTTTTTTTGTTTTTGATATTCTAGCTTCTACTACAACCTCTTTAGCAGAAGACAAAGTGTGATTTTCAAGCATATTCATAGTGTTATCAAGTTTTACATTATAATTTCTTTTATTTTTTTCAACGTCGAATATTTCAATTGCCAATGGTGCTCTCATACCATTACTTTTTCTAGCATAAACAAATAAAACCTCATTACCAGTAATTTTTGATAATATTTCCTCATGAACTAAGATTGTAATATCTATAATTGGGTCTTTGGACTCAAAGAAATGAGATATTTTATATTTCATATAATCGCTTGAATATATATACATTGAAATAGCAAATATTGGAATAAGCAGTATGATAAAAATTTTAAAATATCTTTTTTCAAATAAAAAATAATTGAAAGATTCATTTTCAAAATTTTTAGTATTTTTTAGTTTTATATTTATATCATTCGTCTTTTTTCTTAAAGAGAAAAATATATAGAAAAGAGAAATCCCCAAAATAATAAATGGCCCATACCATAGTAAAAATGTTGACTTTTTCATCGGTGGATTATATAAAACATAATCTGTATATCGGTCTGACATAAATTTATATATTTCTTTATCAGATTTACCATCTTCTAACATCTGTTTAACTTTAATGCGTAAATCTTTTGCAAGTTTTGAGTCTGATTCCGATAGGCTTTGATTTTGACAAACTAAACATCGTAAATTTTCAATTATTTCGTTATAAGTTTTTTCACTATTTTCACTCATCGAAATTTTTGATGCTAGAATTAATGATATTAAAAATATGATCTTTATTTTCATTTGTTTATATATGGTAAAACTATTTCTCTGAGAAAGTTTTGATCAATTGGGCCGACATGTTTATACACTATGATACCTTCTTTATTTATTAAAAACGTCTCAGGTGCTCCATAAACACCAAAATCTATTCCGATACTACCATCTTCATCTATAATATTTTTTTTGTAAGGATTGCCTCTGGTTTTTAGCCATGATAAAGCTGCTTCTCTATTATCTTTGTAATTTAAACCATATATATTAATTTCTTCACTCTTATATATGTCAATTAAATTTTCATGCTCGATCGTGCATGCGTAGCACCAACTTCCCCAAACATTTATCAATACAAAATTTCCTATAAGATCATTATCGCTAATTATTTCATTATCAATTAAAGTTACTGATTCAAAACTAGGAATTTTTTTTCCAATTAAAGGGGATGGAATAATTGTTGGATCTTTATTTAAGCCACTAAAAAGAAAATAAAGAATAACCAAAAAAACGGTTATAGGGATAATTGAGGTCTTGAATTTCATTCTATGTATTTTTTGATAATTGCTCTCTACCAAATATACCAAAAATTCCCCCTAATATCATTAGAGCAGCACCATACCAAATTAGCTGAATAAATGGTTTGTGATATATTCTTACTACCCATGAATCTGAAGAAAATTGATCTCCCAATGCAATATATATATCTCTCAGCAAGCTAGAACTTATTGCTGCCTCAGTCATTACATTTTTTTGAATATTATAAATCCTTTTTTCTGGAAAAAATGAAATAAGGTAATTGTCATCTTTAAAAGCATCAAAAATTCCAACTTGAGATGAATAATTATTTGATAACTTATTTTCTATGCCTACAAACCTAACTTTTACATCCTGAAGAACGATTTCGGAACCCTCCTTCATAATAATCTCTTTTTGGGTTGAATAATATGTGCTTAAAGTAATTCCAATTATTAAAACACCAATCCCAATGTGTGAGAAAGAGTTGGCAAAAATTGTACTTGGAGTTTTCCTAATTATTTTGATAAAACTATCTTGTTTTTGAATAAGTATGATTTGCATAATTTTTGCAAGAGATGATAAAATTGTGAAGAAAGCCAAAAACATTGCCAAATAAACTACAAATATATTACTATCATAAAGAAAATTCATAAATATGTAGGATATTAATATAGAATAAAAAAATAACGAAAAAAGATTTTTTTTAAGTTTACTAAAATCAGTTCTTTGCCAGCTACTATATATTGCTGGCGCCATTAAAAATACTATTGGTAACATCAAAACTGAAAATATAAAATTAAAATAAGGTGCGCCAACAGATATCTTTCCTAAATCTAAGGAGCTTGTAATTAAAGGATATAATGTGCCTAAGAGAATTGCAAAAGTCGTAATTGTTAAAAATAAATTGTTAATTAGCAATATAAATTCTTTTGATGAAATTTCATAACTTTTTTTTGAAGTAAGCATTGATGACCTCTGAAAATATAATAATAAAGAAATTCCGACAACAAAAGTAAGAAATAATAAAATATATAAACCTCTTTCTGGGTCATTTGCAAAAGCATGTACGGACACTAATATACCTGACCTAACTAAAAATGTACCAAGCAGACTTAAAGAAAAAGTTAATATAGACAATAGTATTGTCCAGCTTATAAATATCCCTCTTTTTTCTGAAACTATTAAAGAGTGTAACAAAGCGGTTATAGCGAGCCATGGCATGAAAGATGCATTTTCTACAGGATCCCAAAACCACCAGCCGCCCCATCCAAGCTCGTGATAAGCCCACCAGCTTCCAAGTGAAATACCTACCGTTAAAAACATCCAAGATGCAATCACCCATTTCCTAAGCCATGAAATCCAATCAATCTGAATATTTGAATTAAGTAAAACAGAAACAGCAAAAACAAAAGGTACGCTGGTACCAACATATCCTAAATACAAAAGAGGTGGATGTATTATTAAACCAGGATCTTGAAGTAATGGATTAAGATCTCTTCCATTTGGAGGAACTGGGAAAAGCCTATCAAAAGGATTAGATGTAAATATTATAAAAATAATAAAAAATATAGATAAAATTCCCATAATGCCTAACATGTCAACAACTAAACTTTTTGGTAATAATTTTGAATATTTACCAATCAATGCTGCCCATGCAGATAAAACAAGTACCCACAAAAGAATTGAGCCTTCATGAGCTCCCCAGACAGCCGAAAACTTATATATAGTATCTAAGTTTAAATTTGAATTGTTTGCTACATATTTCAGAGAAAAATCATTTGTTAAAAAACCATAGGCAAGAATAATAAAAGAAAATAAAAGAAATAAGAAATTAAAATTTGTTAACTTCAATGAAATGTCATATCTGGTATCAACATCTACATATTTTTTAAAAAAAAGTAGTCCTGCTAAACATAAAGATAATGATGCAGCAATACTTAGAAATAAATTACCAAATTCAGTGATCATTTGTTATTTGAATCTCCTTTTCTCTCTTTCATCATATCAGCTACTTCTGGTGGCATATAGTTCTCGTCATGTTTTGCTAAAACTTCGTTAGCAACAAAGGTATTTTTATTGATAAGCTTACCTGTCATGACAACTCCTTGACCTTCTGCAAATAAATCTGGCAAAATTCCTTCATAATTTACATTAATTTCTTCGTTAAGGTCATATATCTTGAAAGTTACTTTTAGACTGTCTTTAGACTTTTGAAAAGAGTTTACTTTTACCATTCCACCAATTCTTATAAAAGAATTTATTGGGGCCTCCTGTTTAACAATTTGTGATGGAGTATAAAAATAAACCATATTTTTACTAAAAGCATAAATCAATAATGCGCTAAAACTTGAGATAGCAAAAAAGAAAACAAAGATCTTTATCATTCTTTTTTTATTAGTCTCTGTTATCTTCATCTTTCCTTTTTGAAATTTTGTTCTTTAGTTTAAAATGTGGCTGCAAATAGCATAATAATAATACTACTATTGAAAATAAATAGGCTATATAAACAAATACTGTATGCTTTCCTAAGTAAAGAAACTCAATCACTTAAATAGTCCTCCATCCATTTGCTTCTTTTCTCTCTATTATAAATTCCTAATTGAACTCTTTTTATCAATACCGCAATAAAATATACATTAAACACAAGGAACATATACAGAAGAGGTAAAAGCATTGAAATATGCATTGATGGCTGTTCAAATTTGGTCACTGATGGTCCTTGGTGTAAGGTATTCCACCACTCAACTGAATAGTGAATAATAGGAATATTTACCAAGCCTACAATTGCTAAAAGTGATGTTATTTTTACTGCTTGTCTTTTATCGGAAAAAGCTGAATAAAGTGCTATAACTCCAATGTATAAAAACAAAAGTATAAGTTCGGATGTTAATCGCGCATCCCAAACCCAATAGGTTCCCCATGTTGGCTTACCCCAAACCATGCCAGTTACAAGTGCAATCAAAGTAAAATAAGCGCCAATTGGAGCGCATTGAATACTTATAATTTCCATAATCTTTACTTTCCATACAAGTGAAACAAATCCAGTTATTGCCATAAACATATAGACTTGCAAAGATAGCCATGCTGCGGGAACATGGAGATACATAATTCTATAACTTTCACCCTGAAGGTAATCAGATGGTGCGACATAAAGACCCCAATAAATACCAAAGAAAAAAAGTATAAATGTAAATAAACCTAAAAATCTTGACAAATTTTTTGTGTTTGTGAAAAAGAATTTTAAGTTTGCAATTTTCGAAATATTCATTATTAATTATTGATACTAAGGGTTAGTGTATATTTAAGTAAATATGGCATTATAGGTAAAACAAAACAAAGAAGTGCCATAAGAATATATAGCTGCATTTCATAAGGTAAGCCAGATGAAACAGATTCAATAGCACTTGCAGAAAATATCAATATCGGAATATAAAATGGTAAAGTAATGACAGGCACTAAAACATTATTCTTCGGTATACCAAGAGTCAAAGACGAGCCAAATATTCCTATTGAAACTAAAATTGGTGATCCAATGATAAGTGTGAAAAGTATAACAAATGAATTTTTCAAAGGAATATCAAAAAATATTGATACTATTGGAATAAAAAATATTATAGGTAGGCAAGTAAATATCCAGCACAAAATAATTTTTAAAAATAATATTAGCTCTATCGATGTTTCAGAAGTAAGATAAGTTTCTAGGAAACCATTATTATATTCATCCTTGAAAAAATTACTTGAACTTAATAGAGTAGTAAAAATGACAGTAATCCAAACAATTCCAGGAATTATTTTATTTAATAAATTTTTATCGGGCCCAATTAATAAAGGGAAAATAGAAATTATTAAGAAAAAAAATATTAAAGGTAAAAATACACTATTGAGATTTCTAAAATAACTTTTAAATTCTTTATAAATTATTTTTCTTAGCATTACGAATTCTCCATATAATATTTTTTTGTATTCGTTACATCTTTTGAAATATCAATGTGAGATGATAATATTATTAAACCGCTATTATTTATATGCTTATTAAATAGATCTAAAATTTTTGTATTTCCTTCAGAATCTATAAAACTTAAAGGCTCGTCAAGAAGCCAAATCTTCTTATTTGATAATAAAAGTCTCGCCAAAGAAGCTTTCTTTTTATTTCCTTCAGATATTTTTGAAACCAAATAATTTTTGAATTTTGCTATTCCAAAATACTCAAGACTTTTTTTAATTTCTTGTTCCAGTATATTACTTACTGACTTATCAAAAGCACATAAATATTCTAAATTTTCAAAAACAGTGAGATCATTATTTAGACTATTCTTATGACCAATATACAAAATATTATTTAAATGTTCGCTAGAATCAGAATTAATATCGATGCTGTTAAGCTTTATTGAACCAGATTCAAGTTTTTGAATCCCACATATTGATTTTATAAAAGTGGTTTTTCCACATCCATTTGGGCCCATTATCAGCATCATTTCATTATTTTTTACTGAGTAAGAAATATTTTCAAATACCATATTATTGCCTTTAAAACATGAGGCTCTGTCAATTGAAATTTCCAAGTTATTCAAGACTTCTTCCATAAGTTAAACATTACTTATAATATCATACGAATTTAGCTATATAAATTAGGTTAAAGACCACATTTTACAAAATAATAATGTAAAATACCTATCCAATTTTAATTTTACCAAGTAAATATAAAGAAATGTCGTTAATAAATAAGATAGACTCATACTTTAATTGTTGTGATTTTTCAATATATGACGGTTTAAGTTACTCATCTGACTCCCTATTTATATCTACAAAAAATATTGGCAATGCTTTAATTGTTGCAAATAATAACAAAGATGCTGAAAAAATTTATCTTGAATTAAATGCTTTTAATAAATTAAAAAAAGAAAGTGAAAAAATAATTTTAATACCTGGGATTGAAGATATGCCTTACGATATGGTAGATTCTGACAAATATCTCTCATCAAAAAGAAATCTATCATTGTTTCAATATTTAAATTCGAATAAAACGAATATTAAAGTAGTAACAACTATAAAAAATATACAAAGAAAATTAATACCTAAAGATATTTTGCTAGAAGAAACAATCAGGCTTAAAAAAAATAAAAGTATCAACATAGAAAAAATAAGAAATCAATTAGTAGAATTAGGATATATATCAAGTCCACAAGTAAATTTTTGTGGAGAGTTTGCTATAAGAGGCTCAATTATTGATATATTCCCTGGAGGGTACGACCAGCCAATAAGAATTGATTTGTTTGATACAGAAATAGAAAGCATTAAAAAATTTGATGCAGAAACTCAAATCACGAATGATACAAATGAAGAAAATTTCTTAGATATTGTTCCAATAGAAAATACTATTTTAAGTCAAAAAAATATTATTAATTTTAGAGCAAAATTCAGAGAAGTTTTTGAAGGCAATCCAAATGAAAGCGACATTTATAAAAGTATCAGCAGTGAAATAATTCCTCAAGGTTTTAACAATTATTTTCCACTTTTATACGATAATATTGGAAACTTTTTTGAATATTTTAAAGAAATTAATAATGTTGTATTTTTCGAAAACTTTCAAGATGATATATGTGAATATGATAGTTATATTCAAAATAAGTATAATTCAATGAATAACAGTGAGTACAAATGTCTTGATCCAAGATATTTATATATTTATAAAAACGATGTTATTAAAAATTTAAAAAATAAGAAAATTTTTCAGATATATAAAAATAAAGATGTTGAAAAAGAATCATATAATTTTCATATATCTGCAGTACCAGATATTTCTCTAAAGCCATACCTTGAAAACACATTGGGAGATTTAAAAAATTTTATTAAAAAAAGATCATGTGTAGTTCTCTTCTACAACAATGATAAAAAAATATTACAATTAAAAGATATTCTGTCTTCACAAAATGTTGAATTTAAAATAATTGAATCTCTTGATGAAATTGAAAGTACAAATAAATTTCTATATCTAGCAAACGGATATATTCAGGAATCTTTTAAAATAAATGATTTAGATATATCCTATATAAGAATTAATGACATATTAAAAGAAAAGGTTAAACAAGTTTCAAAAAGAAAGCCTAAATCAACCTTCTTCATTGATCAGTTAAAAAATCTGGAAATTGGATCTCCAGTTGTGCATGAGTCCCATGGAGTTGGTAGATACCAAGGACTTATTCGAATGGAATCTGAGGGGATATACAACGAATACCTAGCAATTACATATGAGGACAACGATAAACTGTACGTCCCAGTATCATCACTTCACTTAGTTAATAAATACATTACGTCTGATGAGGAACATGCTCCATTACATAAGCTAGGTGGTTTTTCTTGGAGCAATGCAAAGAAAAAAGCTACAAAAAAAGCGTACGATATAGCAGCTGAGCTTTTAGAAGTTAATGCTAAAAGAGCAATGAAAAAAACGCTCGAATATAAAATTGACAAAATTGAGTACGAAAAATTTAAAAGTGAATTTATATATGATGAGACAGATGATCAAAAAACTGCAATTGAAGATGTTATAAATGATCTATGTTCGAATAAATTAATGGATAGATTAGTATGTGGTGATGTTGGTTTTGGTAAAACCGAAATTGCGCTGAGAGCAACTTTCGTATGTGCTTCAAATTATAAACAAGTAGTAATTTTGGCCCCTACAACATTGCTTGCTGAACAACACGAAAAAGTGTTTAAGGAAAGATTCAAAAACTGGCCTTTTAATATAAATTGCTTATCTAGATTTAAAACAAAAAAAGAGCAAGATAAAATTCTCTCAGAAATATCAAGTGGTAAATGTAATATAATAATTGGTACACATAAAGCTATACAAAAAAATGTTAATTATAAATCTCTTGGTTTGCTCATAATTGATGAGGAGCAAAAATTTGGTGTTAAACATAAAGAATTTCTTAAAAAAATAAAAAACGAAATTAATGTTTTAACTCTCACAGCAACCCCTATACCTCGAACTTTAAATATGTCTTTGGGTGGTTTGCGAGATCTCAGTATAATTGCAACATCCCCAGAAAATAGAATGCCAATCAAAACATATGTCTCTAATTGGAAAAAATCTGTAATTAAAGATGCGTGTGATAGAGAGATAAATAGAGGTGGACAAGTTTTTTTCTTACATAATAGAGTACATGATATAAATATCATATATAACGAGCTAAAAGAATTAATGCCAGCATATTCAATTAAAATAGCACATGCACAAATGAGCTCCACTCAATTAGAAAAAATAATATTGGAGTTTTATAACAAAAAATTTAATATTCTTCTCTCTACAACTATAATAGAAAATGGTATTGATATTTCAAATGCGAATACTATTTTGGTTAACAAATCAGATAAGTTTGGATTATCACAGCTACATCAGATTAGAGGTAGAGTTGGAAGAAGTGACAAACAAGCTTTTTGTTACTTGTTAGTTCATGATAGAAATCTAATTACAGAAAATGCAAAGAAAAGGTTACTTGCTTTAGAGACAATGGAAGATTTGGGATCGGGATTCTCTATAGCTTCAAGGGACCTTGAAATTAGGGGTGCTGGAGCATTATTAGGGGAATCACAAAGCGGAGATATTCAAGAAATTGGCTTCTCTTTGTACAACCGAATTTTAGAAAAGGCAATTAAATCATTAAAATCTGGTCAAATCCCAAATCTAGATAATCCGCTTGACTCAATAACGGAAATTGATCTAAATGAAATAGCCTTGATACCAGAAAGTTACATATATGACGTTAATCAAAGACTTATAATGTATAAGAAAATCTCAAATTCAACATCAAAAGATAATCTTGATGATATAATAATTGAATTAACTAACAGATTTGGCCTTGTTCCAGATGAAGTATTAAATTTAATCGACGTAGCAAAAATGAAATTAAAGTACTCAAAAATTGGAATTAAAAAGATTAGTGTATCAAAAAATATTTTAAGTATTAAAATTTCAGATAAAGCAAAATTTGATAGTAATAAATTAATAAATTTTATTAAAAAGAATAATGACCAAGTAACTTTTAGAAAAGATAATACACTTGTTTATAAAAAAGACTTTTTAAATATGAGGGATAAAAAAATTGTTTTAACTAATATAATCAACGCAATTAGCTAGAATGAAAATATATAAATTACTAATACTATTTTTTCTTTACTTTCCAATTTTGTCATTTGCTAACACATATAATGAAGAGGAAAACCTATTCCAAGTGCAACTAATTTTTATATCGCATAATTCATCAAACTATATAGATTTTCAGGAGGAATTAATAAGTGATTCTTTTATAAATAAATCAAACGTTGATGTAAAAATTAATAATTGCTTAATTAATAAAGATAATAATTGTGTTAAATTTGAAAACGACTACAAATTAGATAATTTTAATAGTTATGCTGAAATTCTTAAAAAAGATAAAGATATTACTATTTTAAATCATATTGAATGGATACAGAATTTCAACAATGATTTATTTATTAAAATTAAATCAGGCGAAGATTATAGTGAAGATATTTTCGACAATAAATTAGATTTACAAGATATAAATATAATTGGATCAGGAAAAATAACAAAATATGAAGGTACTATAAATTTCTCAAAAAATAGATTCTATGAAATACAGGTAAACTTATTCGAGCGTATGAAAATGAAACCACCTGGGTTCTTCTCAACAGATATTTTGACTTCGAAAAATTATCAAATAAAACAAAAAATAAAGCTCGGAAAAATCAATTATATCGATCGCGACAATTTTGGAATGATTATTCGTGTAAAAAAAGTTAAAAATTTCTAAATTTATTCACTTATGTTTACTCTTGTTGGGAAAGCAATCTCTGCACCATTTTTTTCAATAATTTCGCCGACTTTTATTAGAACATCTTGCTTAATCTCATGGTACTTTACCCACTCTGTTGTATTTGCAAAGGTATTAATAAAAAAATCAATAGAGCAATCATTGTAACTATCAAAGTTTACTATTGTTGTTTGGCTATGATCTATATCATTGTGCTTTGATATCATTAGTTTGACTTCATCAACAATCTTTAAAACTTTGGGCATATCTTTATATCGAAGACCAATCACTTCCCTAATTCTTCTGTGAGTCATTCTTGATGGATTCTCAACTATAATACTCATGAAAATAGAGTTTGGAATATAAATAATATTTTTTCTAAAGTTTCTAATCGAGGTTTGCCTCCAACCGATATTTTCCACTGTTCCTTCAAGGTCTCTATCTGGAGATCGAATCCAGTCTCCTTTTCTAAATGGCCTGTCTAGATAAATCATTAATCCACCGAAAAAGTTTGCTAACATATCTTTTGCAGCAAAACCAACCGCAACGCCACCTATCCCTCCAAAGGCAAGAACACCAGATACGCTAAAACCAAATGTTTGCAGAATAATTAAACCAGAGATAATAATAACAGAAAGCCTTATAATTTTTGTTATAGCTTCATATGTGGCTTCATCAATATCTATATTCTCAGCTTTATTTTTTTTAATAACAGCAATTTGAAAATTTTTTGAAATACTAATTAAAAAAAGTGCTATAACAAGAATCACACCTGCTCTTTTTATATTATTTAAAAGCTCATTAGATAAGTTGATAAAGCCAATATCTTTATTTAGAAATTCAAGAGCAAAAATTACACCAAAGGTCCACACCAAAAAAGTAAATGGTTTATATATTGAGTCTATTACACAATCATCCCACATATTACTTGTTTTTTCGGATTGTTTTTTAAGATAATTTAAAATTATTCGTGTAAAAATATTGATGAATATTATCAAAATAACAATAAATAAAAACTTTATTGTCCAATGCTCAAAGCTAATACTATTAAACAGGCCTTGCATAATTTATAAATTTATCTCCATTTGATTTTTAATTCTTAAATTTTTTATTTTATCGATAATATTAAGCCTTTTTTTATTTTTTGATAAATTATCTTTATTTAGCTTTGTCTGTAATTTTAGCATTTTCTGATTAATATCGTAATTACCTTCTAAGTTTATATTATCTAAAATTTTTTCTACAATATTCCTATTATTACAGACAAAAATACAGTCGCAGCCAGCTTCTAAAGATTTTATTACGTTATCATCAATATTCCCAAATTTTTCAAGTGCTTTCATGCTTAAATCGTCAGAGTATATTAAACCTCTATATCTTAGATCATTTCTTAAAATCTGTAACCATTTTCTAGATAATGTTGGTGGAAACTCATCAACATTCTTGTATAGGACATGTGAAGTCATTATTCCTTCTACATTTTGATTGATGGCTTTTTTATATGGAAAAAGATCATCCTTATAAATTGTTTTAAAATCTCTGTTGTCCTCGGGCAGAATTTCGTGCGAGTCTGCTTTTGCATATCCGTGTCCCGGATAATGTTTACATATGCATGATATTCCAGTCTCTTTTAAGCCTTGGATATATGCTTCTGAAAGAATTGAAACAATTTTTGGAGTCTCTGCAAAACATCTATTCTCCATTATAGTGCTCTTAGAATAGTCAATATCTAAAACCGGTGTTGTATTTACGTCTACTCCAAGGGTGCTAAGTTCATAGTTTATCAACCAACCAAGATTTCTTGATAGCTCCATAGCATCGTCTGGATCTGCTTTATACTTTTTACCCAAAAGAGAAACTGAAGGTAAATCAGTCAGCCCATCTCTAAATCTTTGAACTTTTTGCCCCTCTTGATCTACGTAAATAATTAAAGATGGGGATCTGATTGATTTGATATCAGAGATTAGTTTTTTAATCTGCTGAATAGATGTAAAGTTTCTTGAGAAAAGTATCACTCCACCAATATTTGGGTGCATTAAAACATCGTAGTCGTTTGAAGATAATGTAATACCATCTATATCGACAATTAACTTACCAAGATTCACTATATAATCCTTTTTCTTAATATATTTTATTTATTAATTATACAAAAAATGTTCATCTTATATAAGTTTAATTATATAATGGTAAAATTAAAACTTACAAAAAAATTAGTAAAAGGAATTTTAAATGAACAATGCTACTGTGAAAGATATGATTAATCATGCGAAGCAAGGTCTTCAAGAAAGAACTGTAAATGAGGTTCAAAATATGCTTAATAATAAAGATATTTGCATCATTGACATAAGGGATTCATCAGAATGTATAGAGAACGGAATTATTCCTGGCTCATTTCATGTTTCTAGAGGTGTTCTAGAGTTCAATGCTGATCCAGAATGTGAATATTACAAAGATTTTTTTGATAAAAATGTGGAAATACTTTTGTATTGCCATACTGGTAGTAGATCTGCCTTGGCCTCACTAACTTTAAGACAAATGGGTTACAAAAAAGTGTCTCATATGAAAGGTGGTTTTAAAGATTGGATGAGAAAAATTGGCAATATTGACGACTATAAAGTAATGTAAGCACATAAAATTTATATGAAAATCTGATTTAATAAATAATCTATTCAGTATCTTTTTTTGTATTTTCCACAAGTTTCTTATTTGTTTCTACAATTTGGTCTAGTTGCTCATTGATTGAGTCAAGACTTTTACTAATTGAGAATAAAATTAACATTATTACTATGCATATAATTGTTAAAATTACCATCATCATAAGTTACCTCCCTTTTTCAAAAATAACACTGGCGGAGAGTGAGGGATTCGAACCCCCGGAACCTTTCGGCTCAACGGTTTTCAAGACCGCCGCATTCGACCACTCTGCCAACTCTCCTAGAAAATTTAATTAAATTTTCATAATCGTACATATTTACAAGAACGCGATATCACGTTAATGTATAGTAAATTAATCATGGAGCCAATATATGAATAATAGCAATACAACCGTTAGAGAACAAGCTAGAACGCTTGAAACAAATAAGGTTTTAAAAAATACTTATATTCTTTTATCAATGACCTTGCTTTTTAGTGCAACGACTGCTTTTGTCAGCTATATGATGAACATAGGCATAGTCAATCCTTTTATAACACTAGGCCTATATTTTTTAACTTTGTGGTTAACTACAAAAAATAGGAATAACGGTTTTGGTATATTTTGGGTATTCTGCCTAACTGGCGTTTTAGGATTCACTCTTGGTCCTATTCTAAATCTTTATGTCAACAATTTAAGTAACGGTTCAGAGATAGTTGCAACATCTTTGCTAATGACTGGATCTATTTTTTTGACACTTTCAGCATACGTTAATTATACAAAAAAAGATTTTAGCTTTATGGGTGGGTTTGTTACATCTGGAATTATTCTAGCTTTTGTCGCAAGTATAATTCTTCTTATATCATCAATGATGGGCTATTACTTTCCAATATTATCACTTGGTATATCTGGTTTATTCGCGATGCTCATGTGTGGATTGATTTTATTTCAAACAAGTTCGATAATACATGGTGGCGAGACAAACTATGTAATGGCTACAGTGACTTTATATATATCTATATATAACTTGTTTGTAAGTCTTTTACATATTCTTGCAGCCTTTATGGGGAATAGAGACTAAAAATATGATTTGTAGGGGGAATACAAATGCCGAAATTTATAATTGAAAGAGATATTACAGATGCTGGTTCGTTGACGAATGATGAGTTACAAGGCATATCTCAGAAATCTTGCGAAGTATTAAAAAAACTTGGCACAGAGATCCAGTGGCTTGAGAGTTACGTTACAAAGGATAAAGTTTATTGTGTTTATATAGCTCCAAATGAAGAGTTAATAAAAGAGCATGCGAAGGAAGGTGGCTTCCCTGCAAACAAAATAAGCGCGGTTACGAAAACTATAGACCCAACAACTGCAGATTAATAAAATTTTTCACTTTTTGATTTCGGAGTTGATAAAAGAGATAAATTCTGGGCTATCCCATTGTTTTTCTCCTTCAACGCTATAAACTACCTGTCCTTTATTATTAACGAGAAAGGTTGTCGGTATTGCTTGAACACTCCATTCTGTTAGATCCATATTTTCATCAAGAAGAATCATAAAATCGATTTTAGGGACATCATTTAGAAATTTTTCAACAACAGTCTTATCTTGACCTATATTTATAGCAATAACTTGAAAATTATTATTAATACTAAGTTTTTTATGTAAATTATTAAGAGATGGAATTTCATTAACACAAGGTTTACACCAAGTAGCCCAAAAATTAACCAGTAGATATGATCCCTTGAGCTGTTGAAAATTTATAAGATTGCCATTTATATCATATAAACTAAAGTCAGCTGGCTTAACATTATCAACTTTATTCATTAGAGATGACTTGTGATCAGAGCAAGACAGAAGAGTTAGAAACGTTAGAACAAAAAAGATGTAAGGCTTTTTCATTTATTCGTTATATCCCATATCTTTTTTATTTGCCCAGTTTGGGTCGTTTTTTGTGAGGTCTCCAACCGGCGTTGCTAGTGCATCAGCAATTAAAACATCTATATTTTCTCCAACTAAGGATTCTAAAAATATTTTCAGGTTCGTCTTTTCTTTTTTCGATAAATTAAGCTTTTTTATCATGGGGCTAAGCAATTCATTATCAAACCCACCTTGATCATAAAAATCAATTACCTCGTCTAGACTTCCAAAAATACCATTATGCATGTAAGGAGCCGTTAGCGAAATATTTCTAAGGCTGGGCGTACGAAATAACCATCTATGTGATGGGTTCTCAGTAATACTATAGAGGCCTAGATCATTTTTTCTTTTTTGTTGATTAACACTTTGAATGATTTTATTATCAACCTCAACATATTCACCTGGCGCTAATTGAACTAATGTCTTTTTACTATTTAGCATACCCATAGATTCAGCATAACCGACGCCAGTATTATGTAGTTTATTATCAAAGAATAATGCATAGTTTTCACTAATACTATGACAACTAGCACAATTGCCCTTTCCAACAAAAATTTTAAAACCTTCTTTCACACTATTATTTACAGCATTTTCGTCCCTGCCAAAATACCATCTATCGAAAGGAGAGTTTGCTGATATTAGTGATCTCTCGTAGCTTGCAATAGCTTTTCCAAAAGTAATCATATTCATACCTTCTCCGGGAAAAGCCTCTTCGAACAACTTTTTATATCCTGAAATCAACTCTAATTTTTTTAACGTAAATCCAAATGATGGCATTGCCATTTCTGAATGAGCAAGTATCGGTTGCCATACTTGGTTTTCAAGTGAATATTCACGCGCATCATGAAATAAAAACTTATTATAAGCAACATTCAAAAGGGTTGGGGTGTTCCTTAAGTTCGAACGACCTTCGATACCAACGGCAGTTCTAATCTCATTACTTGTAAACCCCTGTTCTGGAACATGACACATGGCACATGACATCGTATTATTGAGAGAAAGTCTTCTATCAAAAAATAATTTTTTTCCAAGCTCAATTTTTTTTCTAGAGACTGGATTATCCTCTGGAATGACTAACTCAGGCAAACCAAGCTGCTTTAATGTTACAAATTTTATTAAATCCGCACTTTTCCCTTTTCTGTCACTAAGGCTAAGAGAGTTTGTTTCGTAATCTTTTGAATTGTAACCATCTTTATTGTCTCCTGGGCCTGAGTAATTGGATAACTCACTAGCCAAGGCAAACTGAATAACAGAAAAAAGAATTAACAAAAGGAATATTTTATTCAATTTATTTTTAGTAAATATCTCACTCATTACTTAATAATAGTGTTTTTATGTCGTTAATCAATAGGTCTGGGTGAAGAAAATCCACATTGTATACATTTCTTATAAATTTTTTCTCATCAATTAGGTAAACTCTTAGAAGATGCGACTCTACTCCGTCATATGACCCGTCATCCTTGTATTTTCTAATTACTGGCTGGTCGTAATTATCTAGAATTGGTGCAAGTTTTTCGTAGGAATCTGTAGTCAGAAAATCCCAATCAGCATCAATATAGCTTAAATCTTTTCCATAAAGTGACATTATTTCTGGCGTGTCAAAAATTGGGTCAAAACTCAAGCTAACCATCTTAAGTTTTTTTAGTAAATTTTTATTATTTTTTAGTTTTTCTTGAATTTTATAAAAAACAGAAGTAGCTAATGGGCAGCCATTTGTATCAGTACAGTTGCTATAAATAAAGCTTAATAGAGTAACTTTATTTTTCATTAGATTGTGTAAATTATCAGGATTGCCATTCTGCTTTATTACTTCGCCATCACCAGATTTTCTAATTTTAAAAAGCTCATATGAACCTACTTTAGGAAGATCATATCCAAGATTGTCTCTCCAACCAATTGCTAAATTTGTTCTTTCGCTTTTGATAAGCTCTCTCTCATTCTTTAAATCTTTGTCAGAGACAGCAGTATTACAATATATCAACAATGTAATAAAAATTAATTTTTTCATAAAAATAAAAAAAGGCTAACTATGTTAGCCTTAATTTTATCACTTTGAAATTAATTAATAAATTACTTATCAAGCAAAGTTATGTCTTTCTTATTATTTTCTGTTTTGCTTGAATAGAGTGAGTATGCTCCGAATCTCATTTGATGGGCTCTACCTAATTTTTCTTTATAAAAATCAACGGTCCACTTGTGTGTTAACTCAAGTTTCTCGTCATCCCATTCATAAAGTTTAACCCATTGCATATCACCATTCGCATCTTTATCCCAATTACTTAATAAAGATGGAGTGAAGTATGCTCTTTTACCATCCCAGCTCTGAGATATCATGTTGACTTGGCCTCCAATCTCTTCGCCAAATGTTTGAACTGGATTAAATGGATCCGAAATATCAAAGTATCTTGCAGTACCATCCATAAAAGTATTTACCCATAAGCCTTTGTCATCTGCAGTAATTGAGATATCAACAGGCAATGGAACTTTTGCAGGGTCTCCAATATCAGCAACAGCTTTTCCTTGCCATTCGCCATTTTTATCTTCATAAATTAACCAAATTTTTGATGTAAGAGCTGTAGTTGTAAAACAATAATTATTATTTGCTCCCCAAGCGCATCTTATTTCTAATGGCGCTCCAGGTACATCGATTACTTTCTTTGGTTTTCTTGTATGAAGATCCCATACAACCATTGTGTTACCAAATCTTTTCATAGCTTCGCCATCTTGCAGCATTTGGCCAAAATCCATCATATAGTTAGACCACCCAGTGAAAGAGGAAGTCAGCATAATGTTTCTTCTTGGTTGAACTCTAACATCATACCCATATCCGTCTGCAAATTTCCCTTCCTTCTTTGCGCCTCTTAAGTCGCCATCAGTCGGTAGCCAATGAGAAGCAATAAATTCACCTTTACTATTGTATTCCGCTAAACCTGTTCTTCCTCCATTATCTGTATTATTGGAAAGTCCAGATACCATTACTCTACCTGGTAAAGCGTAGAATGTGTGAGGCCCAGTAATACCGCCAGTTTTCTCAACAAAATCAGTTATAACTTTGTGAAGTGTTGGCTTTCTTGGGTTTGTGTGAACATTAAAAATAAAAATTTTATTACTATCTAAGCCACCAGCCCAAAGGTATTTCCTGTCATCACTTAGGCCCGAATGGTGAGCTTCATTTCTTCCGCCTACTGAAAGAACGCTTACAACTTTGGAATATGTTTTTGATTTAGGGTTAACATCTATAGTTACAAGCTTATCCTGCTCATCACCAAGACCCTCAACACCTAATGTCCAAACATAGACATAATCCTCTTGTCCTACAATTTTAGCCATATATGGAGACATACAAGTCTCATCAGCAAATGACATGTGGCTAAATATATAAAAGACTGCCCCTAGAATAGAGATCCCTAACTTTCTTAAATGCATAGCTTTTCCTCATTCGTTATAGTTCTTGAATCTGTTATTATGAACTATTAAGCTTTAACGTCAAGGCAATATGGAATTTTTAGAATTTTTGCATAAATATCTGAACTACTATATAAAAAATGCACAGTAACGAGACAATCGAACTTTTTTTTGGAGAATTCATTGAAAATCAATATTTTAAATAAACTAGCTAGGTTTTTTCTCATATTTGGATTTTTACTAGCTTACAATGCAAATGCAGAAATCGGAGGTGACTTCACTCTCAAAGATTATAATAACAATAAGTATAATTTATATAGCTCATCAAAAGAGAAAATCATCTTTTTCGGCTTTTTGAATTGTCCAGATATATGTCCTGCCACACTCTCAGAAGTATCAAATCTTTTAAAAAAACTTCGGGGTTTATCTAAAAGAATAGATCCAATTTTTATTACAGTTGATCCAGAAAGAGATAAGCCTGATCTTATGAAAAATTATCTTTCGTTTTTTGACGAAAGAATAATAGGATTGACTGGCTCCCAAGATCAAATAGAAAAAGTTGCTAATCAATATCATGTATATTACTCATACCAAGATAAAGGTAAGAAAGATAATTATACAGTTAATCATACAGCAAATATATATTTTCTTAATAAAGACAATAAAATTGAAAAAATTTTCATCCCAGGAACTCCTTTTTCAGAATTTTATAAGTATGTAAATAGGTACTTAATGAAAGAAGTAAAAAATTTACCACTTAAATAAACTTTTCGTTTTTATATATTTTTATTTTTTTTAGAAAGCTTATATAAGAAACTAGTCGCCCAAACAATTAAAGCTCCAAATAAAGGAGTCCAATTTAAATCTCCGTAGAATTCTACAGTAGCGACATCAGATTGAATCATTTCTCCACCAATCCAACCTAACAAAAAACCTCCGAGATAAATAATTTGCGGATATTTATCTATTAATTTTAAAATTATTTTACTTCCCCATATTATAATTGGAACACTTAAAAGCAAACCAAATATAACGATATATATATTTCCGTCGGCAGCTGCTGCAATAGCTAGCGAATTATCAAAGCTCATTACAAAATCAGCAATGATTATTGTTTTAACAGCGGCCAGTAATCTATTCTCTGGTTTGACATTTATATTCATCTCATGACTATCTAAACAAAGCTTTACTCCAATCCATATTAATAAAACTCCCCCAATTATTTTCAAACCGTAAATAGCTAGTAAATAGGTTGCAAAAAATACCATCAAAACTCTTAAAATAATTGCTCCAAGAGCACCATAAAATATTCCAAGTTTTCTTTGCTTCTCTGGAAGATTTTTACATGCTAGAGCAATTACTATAGCGTTATCACCGCCAAGCACAATATCGATTGCAATAATCTGAAGAATTGATGAGAACTCAGGACTATATAAAAAATTTTCCATGTTTCTTGCTTTGAGTTTTAATTACGGGAAATTATACTTTTTAAATAAAGTTTAGGATAATTTGTCTATTTTTGCCGCGAGAATAAAATCACTTTCCGCTAACCCTTGTATGGCATGCGTATAAATTTTTACGTTTGCATAACCCCAGCCATACCACAAATCTGGATGATGCCCCTCTGTTTCTGCTATATCACCAACTTTATTTACAAATTCTTGGCTAGCAACAAAATTTTTAAACTTGAATTCTTTGATAAGATAAAATTTATCTTTTCCATCTTCTTTAACTGACCAGCCATCAACTTTATTGAGATACTCTTGAATCTCATCGAAGGTAAATGGTGGGATTCCTCCTTCACAAGGAACACATTTTTTATTATGTAATTCGTCTGCCATAATTATTAAAGAAATTTATTTTTTTAAAACATAACATATTGTAAAAATTTTGCAATTACCCTATTTTAATATTATAGGCAACATCAATTGCTTGTTTATTTTGCCATACATCATGAACTCTGAAAATATTTATATCTGCCATGACTCCAAGTGCTGAAGTTGCACATGTTCCTGATATCCTATCTTCTGGATTATTTTGGCCCGAAATCTCACCAAAAAGTCGCTTTCTACTTGCTCCTAGTAAAGTATAAAAACCGAGTGATGAGAACTCATTTAAATTCTTCAAAATCTCTAGGTTATGTTCTGTTTTTTTACCAAAGCCAATTCCTGGGTCTAAAATAATTTTTTCCTTTGCAATACCAATTTCTATAGCTTTTTTTGCTTGATCAACTAGGAAGTTTTTAACTTCTAGAGTAACATTGTTATATGTTGGGTTTTCTTGCATAGTCTTTGGATCACCTTGCATATGCATTATACAATAATATGAATCTGATCTTGCAACCAACGGCATCATTTTTTCATCGTCAGTTCCTCCACTAACATCGTTTATCATTTCTACACCAAGATCGATTACAGTCTCGGCAACTTCAGCTGAAGTTGTGTCAACGCTTATCATTATTTCGTCTGGAATAATTTTTTTAAGTTGAGAAATTACATCCACTATTCTTCTTTTTTGCTCAATCGGAGAAACTCTATCTGAGCCTGGTTTTGTCGATTCCCCTCCAATATCGATTATTCTTGCGCCTTGTTCTATCATTATTAGAGCCCTATCAACTGCTGACTTTGTAGATGGGTATGCGCCACCATCAGAAAAACTATCTGGAGTAACGTTAAGAATACCCATAATTATTGGCTTTTTAAAATTAAAATTATTTTTCATCTAACACTTCCAAATTAAAAATATTAATTTCTTTACCTATATCGACTGACATTAAGTCTTTCGCAAAAATAACATCGCCATTATAGTTTTCTTCAATAACTTTTAACACATCATTTTCATTAATTCCAAATAATAAAGCATGGGTTAATATAGTCAATTTTGGATTTGTTTGTTTTAATACTGAGATCATCTGATCTAAAGTTGTGTGTGTTGATGCTACTTCCCTAAGTTTTTTATTACTTTTGAATATTTTTTTACTAGAGGCAAAAATCTCATGAATTAAAATATCTGCGCCTTTAGCATTCTTTATTACATTTTCTGATAATGTCGTATCACCAGAGTAAACTATGTTTTTTCCTTTATATTTTATTTTAAAACCATAGGAATTATCGATGTGCCCATGATCATTTGCGAAACTTTGAATTGAGATTTTTTCTTCATTTAACACAGATTTCTTGTTTTTAAAACTAAAGCAATTAAGCTTCGAATATTTTCTATCTTTGTATCTATACTTTAAATCCATTTTATAGGTATCCATAATATTTTTACAGAATGCATTTACGCCAATTGGTCCATAAACAAATGTATCTGACTTTTTTTGCCATAAATTACTTGTGAGCCAGAAGTCTGCAAGACCGATAACATGATCAAAATGAAAATGGGAAATATAAATTTCGTTAATATTTGAGTAATCGTTTCCTATTTGACTAAGTCTAAGACTAGTGCCTCTTCCAATATCAATCAATATCTGTTGATCTTGATTTTTTATTAATAGCGAAGGTCCTAATTTTTCTATGTTTGGTCTTGGTGTGCCTGTTCCTAAAAAAGTCATATTGAAAACATCACTAGCATTTGTAACGCTGGAGAGAAGAAAAATAATAAAGATATATTTAGTCATTTGTATCAATTTTTAAAACAGCCATAAAAGCCTCTTGAGGCAATTCAACTTTTCCAACTTGTTTCATACGTTTTTTACCAAGTTTTTGTTTTTTTAAAAGCTTCATTTTTCTAGTTACGTCTCCGCCATATAACTTTGCGGTTACATCTTTTCGAAAGGCTTTCGTTGTTGCCCTAGATATAATCTGTGAACCAATAGCTGCTTGAATGGCAATATCAAAATTTTGTCTTGGTATTACATCTTTCATACCATTAACTAACTTCCTTCCAATGCTTTGAGACCTAGATTTATGTACAATTAATGATAAAGCATCAACCTTTTCTCCATTAATTAATATATCTAGTTTTTGAAGATCGGATTTCTCAAATGAATGAACATAATAATCAAAAGAAGCATATCCTTTTGTACAGGATTTTAATTTGTCAAAAAAATCTAGGACAATTTCATTTAGAGGCATATAGTATTCGATTAAAGCTTGATTTCCGACATAAGATATTTTAATTTGCCTGCCTCTTTTTTGCTCACACAAAGTTATAACGTTGCCGATAAATTCGCTTGGGACTAGCATCGATGAGCATATTATGGGCTCATGAATTTCCTCAATTGATGACATATCGGGTAATGCGCTTGGATTATCAACTTCAATAAAATTACCATTTTTTTGCAGAACTTTATATACAACTGTAGGAGAGGTAGAAATTAAATTTAATTTATATTCCCTTTCAAGTCTTTCTTGAATAATTTCCATGTGAAGCATTCCTAGAAAACCACATCTAAAACCATGCCCAAGAGCTTTTGAGGTTTCTGGTTCGTAATCAAAAGATGAGTCATTTAATTCTAATTTCTCTAATGCATCTCGAAAATCTTTATAGTCATCGCTGTTAATCGGGAATAATCCTGCAAATACTTTAGGTTGTATCTCCTTAAAGCCTTCAAGCGCATGACTATCTTGATCATCATACTCCAAAATAGTATCCCCAACTTTTGCTGAGGCAATATCTTTTACTCCAGCAACTAAGTAACCAACTTCTCCTTCATTAATAGTTTTTAATTTATTGACCTTTGGAGAATAGCATCCCAATTCTTCGACTTGATATGTTGCCCCAGTTGAGAAAAGTTTTATTTTTTGCTTTAGTGATAATGATCCATTAATAACTCTTACTAGTGAAACAATACCTAAATAATTATCGAACCAAGAATCAATAATTAGCGCTTTTAGTTTATTGTTATCTAACTTTTTTGGTGCAGGTATTTTCTCAATGATTAATTCGAGTAAATCTTCGACTCCTTTCCCTGTTTTCGCGCTAACCTCAACAGAGTCATCTGTTTCGATTCCAATGATTTCTGATATTTGTTTTTTTACTTGCTCTGGATTAGCTGAATTAAGATCTATTTTATTTAACACTGGAAGAATTTCTAAATTGAGTTCTACTGCTTTGTAGCAATTTGCAACACTTTGTGCCTCCACGCCTTGGGATGCATCAACAACTAGCAAAGCCCCTTCGCATGCCGCTAATGATCTAGACACTTCGTAAGAAAAGTCGACATGGCCAGGCGTATCAATAATATTAAATTGATATGTTTTTCCATTTTTTGACTTGTAATTAAGTCTTACGCTTTGAGCCTTTATTGTTATTCCTCTTTCTTTCTCCAGATCCATTGAATCGAGGATCTGGGTACTCATCTCCCTATCTGACAAACCACCGCATATCTGAATAAAGCGATCCGCTAACGTAGATTTTCCATGATCAATATGTGCTATAATTGAAAAATTTCTAATTAAATCATTATTTGATTCAGACATTGCAATTTTACTCAATCTTTATCGCTAGATAGATAGAGTTACCTTGAGATCTTCTTACTAATAGCGGAGCAAAATCGCCTTTTTTCATATTTTTTAAAAGCTTACTGAAATGCTCGATGCTTTTAATATCTGTTCCAGATATCTGGTAAATTATATCATTTTTTAAAAGACCAGCATCAGATGCAGGATTGCCAGTAATTTCAATTACTCTTATTCCATAAATACCGTCTTTGCCAACACTCTTTTTTTCTTTTTCACTTAAATTGGATATTCTCATTCCCAAAACTTTTTTCGTTTTTGGTTTAGATTGATCAATTGTCTTTCTAGAAACTTGTTGTGCAGGAAGTTCCATGACTTTAAATCTTATTGTTTTTTTCTTCCCATTTCTTAAGATTTCTATCTTTACATTTTTTCCAACTTTTGTGTTGCCTACTATTGGTGGAAGTGAAGATGAAGATTTAATTTTCTTTCCATCAAACGTTAAAATAATATCACCTACCTTCAAATCTGCTTTAGAAGCTGGACCATCTGGAATAATTTTGGAAATTAAAGCTCCTGAAGGTTTTTTCATGCCAAAAGACTTAGCTAAATTATTTGTAACTTCCTGAATATAAACACCTAGCCATCCTCTTGAAACTTTGCCATTTTTCTTCAGTTGTTTTAATACATTGCTTGCAACATCCATTGGAATAGCAAAAGAAAGTCCCATAAAACCGCCTGACCTACTATATATTTGTGCGTTTATTCCAACAACTTCTCCATCCAAATTAAAAAGTGGTCCTCCAGAATTCCCAGGATTAATAGCAACATCTGTTTGAATGAATGGGACATAGCTATCGTTTGGAAGACTTCTACCTATCGCGCTAACAATACCAGCAGTCACGGTGCTTTCGAAACCAAAAGGAGAGCCTATAGCGAGAACCCATTGGCCTACTTTTAATTTTTGAGAATCACCAACTTTTACGGGTTTCAAATTTCTTGCTTTAATTTTTAATAAAGCAATATCACTCGACGGATCTGAACCAATAAGTTCAGCATCAAGTTCTCTTTTATCATTAAGCTTTACAATTATTTGAGATGCGTCAGCTATAACGTGATGATTTGTAATTACATATCCATCAGACGAGTAAATAAAACCTGAGCCCATTGATTGCGATCTTCGGGGTGGTCTTTTATCTGGATTATTAAAACCTTTATCACCAAAAAACTTCTTTAAAAATTCGTTAAGCTCATCATTAGGTACTTGTGGAGCTGAGCCTTGATTTTTTTTATTAGCGCTTTTTCTTACAGTGCTTATATTAACAATACTTGAGCTATTATCTTCAACTAACTTTGTAAAGTCAGGTAAATTATAGTCGCTTGCATATGTTTGAAATATAAATATAAAAGCGGTAAAGAGGGAAAAGGTTATATTTTTTATAATAATTTTCATATTTGCCTTAGTTTTTAAATTATATTAGATTATACTTATTCTATCATAAAGGTTACATAAAAATTTTAAAACAAGTTGAAAAATGTAGAGATTTTGACGTCCTAATTATTGGAAGTGGGGCTGCTGGTAATAGCTTGGCGCTTCAGCTTCAAGAATCCTTATCTATAGGTTTAATTTCCAAAACGCAACTACACGAAGGTAGCACATATTATGCACAAGGTGGTATTTCCGCTGTGCTCAGTAAGATTGATTCAATTGATCAGCACGTTGAAGACACTATGGAAGCAGGTGCAGGCCTTTGTAAGGAGAATATTGTACAGGCAGTTGCAGAAGATTCGAAAGAGATAATACAGTGGTTACTCGATCAAGGTGTTGAATTTACCAAAAATGACAAGAGTCCAGACGCAAAACTTCATTTAACAAAAGAAGGTGGTCATACACACCCAAGGATTGTTCATGCTGCAGATAAGACTGGTGAAGTAATTCAAGATAGCTTAATTGACAAACTAAAAAAAAGAAAAAATATTGAAATTTTTACTCATCACGTTGCGGTTGATTTAATAATAAGCACGCAAGAAAAATCATCAATCAGAAAATGTCACGGAGCATTTATTTTAAATACAAGAAATAACGTAGTTGATACATTTCGCGCTAAGTATGTTGTAATTGCAACCGGAGGTGCTAACAAGGTTTACTTATATACTAGTAATCCAGACACCTCATCTGGTGACGGAATTGCGATGGCATACAGAGCTGGTTGTGATATTGCTAATATGGAATTTATGCAGTTTCATCCAACATGCTTATATCACCGCGATGCAAAATCTTTTTTGATCAGTGAGTCATTAAGAGGTGAAGGTGGGAGATTAGTATTACCAAATGGTAAAGAATTTATGCATAAGTATGATTCTCGAGGAGTTCTTGCTCCTAGGGATATTGTTGCCAGAGCAATAGATAGTGAGATGAAAATACAAGGTCTTGATTTTGTAATGCTTGATATTTCTCATAAAAAGCCATCATTTATCAAAAAAAGATTTCCAAGTATTTATAAAAAATGTCTTGAATTTAATATTGATATAACGAAAGTAGGTATTCCTGTCGTTCCTGCCACGCATTATACTTGTGGAGGAATTAACATAGATATAAACGCAAGAACAAATATAGAAAACCTTTATGCAATAGGAGAAGTTGCTCATTCTGGGCTTCATGGAGCAAACAGAATGGCAAGTAACTCATTGCTGGAATGTATATTTTTTTCTAAAAAGGTTCAAAAGGACATTATCAGACAAGAAAAATTAGATTCAACTAAAAATCTTAAAAATAATAATTTTAGTTTTACCAGAACAATTGGTAAAAATTCATCCGAAACAATATTGATAAAAAACTTATGGAAAGAAATTAGAACTCTTATGTGGGATTACGTTGGAATTGTGAGGACAAATGAGAGATTGCTAAAAGCAAAAATTAGAACTTCAATTTATAAAAAGGAAATAGAAGAATTATTTGAAAAAAATATTATCTCAAGTGACTTAATTGAGTTGAGAAATCTTATATATATTGCCGAAATAATTATTACTTCTGCTTTAACAAGAAAAGAGAGTAGAGGTCTTCATTATAATCTTGATTATCCTAAGATGAGTTGTAAGCCAGAAGATACAGTAATAAATAAGAATAAAAAAAGCAAACTCAAGTTATATCAAGAAAAATAGTTTTTCTATAATACTTCAGTTCTTCAATGGAATCCTTAATATCTTCAATTGCTAAGTGCTGAGGGTCTTTCTTGAACTTTTTATCTGAGTACCACCTATTTACTAACTCTTTGATAGTGCTGACGTCAAGATTCCTATAATGAAAGTAGTCCTCTAAATCTGGCATGCATCTTGCTAAAAATCTCCTATCTTGACATATTCCGCTTCCACACATTGGTGATTTTTTTTTATCAATATATTTTGATAGAAACTCAATAGTCATTTCTTGAGCATCATGATACGTATATGTGCTTTGTTTTATCCTATCGACTAATCCAGACTTATTATGTTGATTTGTATTCCACTCGTCCATTGATTCAAGATCTTCAAGTGGAGTTTTGATTGCTATAACGGGACCTTCTTCTAGAACATTAAGATCTTTATCAGTTACGATAGTTGCAATTTCTATTATTCGATCTTTGAATGTGTCAAGACCAGTCATTTCAAGGTCTATCCATATTAAGTTTTGTGCATTTTTACTCATAATTTACATTATACTATAGGATAGTGATTGAAGTTTGAATATCAATAAAGGGTTCTTTTCTCAAAAGCTTTAGACAATGTACGTTGATCGAGATATTCCAACTCTCCTCCCATTGGCACCCCTTGAGCCAGTCGTGTTACCTTAACAGAATTTTTAATTGCAATATCACTAATTACATGAGCAGTAACGTCGCTTTCTACTGTATTGTTTACAGCGAGTATTAATTCTTTGACAGTTCCTGAGGAAATTTTATCTTGCAATAGATCAATACCAATTTCGTTTGGTCCTATCCCGTCAAGTGGGGACAAACGCCCGAGTAGAACAAAATACTTCCCATTATAGCTTGTGCTATTTTCAATATTCATAACATCAGCAGGACTTTCAACAACACAAAGTAGTGCTTCACTTCTTGAAAGATCTGAGCATAATTCACAAACCTCATCTTGTGATAAATTTCTACATGATTTACAGTTAATAGTCTTGTTTACAGCCTCTTTTAAAACCTCTGATAAATTAAGCGCTTCATCTTTTGCTCTCTGAAGTAAAAAATAAGTCATTCTTTGTGCAGTTTTCTTACCTACACCTGGCAAGCAAGTTAAAGCATTTATTAAATCTTCGATGAGCGTTTTTTTATTTGACATAAATTTAAAAAGGTAAATCTGTTGGCAAACCTTGTTTTGATAAAGTTGATAATTTATCTGATGACATCTTATCAACCTCTTTTGCTCCTTTATTCAAAATCTCTTTTAACATAATTTCGAGCTTGTCTTTATTATTAAAATCTATGTTATCCGAAAAATTTATTTTTTGAACTAGATGATCTCCATTAAAAACCACAGTAATACTTTTATCATCATTTGTAACTGTAATATTTGTTTTTGAAATCTCTTTTTTAAGTTTTTTCATATCTTTTTTCATTTTTTGGGCTTGTTTCATCAAACCCATCATGTCACCCATGCCTCCAGGACCCTTAAACATAATTAATCTCCTTTTGATTTTTCATTTATTTTGATTGAATTATCAATGCTTTTTGCTTCAAATTTGTCTTTAATAGCCTTAACAAAAGCATCGTTATCAATCTCTTTTTCGGCTAATTTTATTTTATCATTATAATTTGCCTCTTGAGTTTTATTAATAGTATTCAAGTTATTTTCAGACAAATTAAGTTTTATAAAAATTTCTTTCCCCAGAAAATTGGACAAAGCTTCTTGAAGCTTAGCTATTGATTTTTCTGTCGCAACATTTTTTAAATCCTCATTTATTAAAAAATGGTAATTACTACCTTGATTATTGTTGAACATAATATTTTTAGCTAGATTCTTAGTTATCGAATCTATTTCAAGCCTAGAGACGATTGTCTCCCATTTTGATCCTATATCTTCAGATGTCTGACTTCCTATATATTTTTTTTCTTTTTCTTCTACGGGTTCAATTTTTTTTTTTGAATCTACTTTATTCTTTTTCTCTTGTGATTCGTCTTTTGAAAATTTTTCTTGCATTTTCTTTGAGTTGAACTGAAAAGGAGAAAATAATATCATTCTAATTATTGTCATTTCAAATCCACTTTTATAATCTGGAGCATACTCTAAGTCCTTTAAGCTTGATGTGCAAATCTGGTAAAGTGTTTGAATATTCTCCTCATTAAGCTTTTCTGAAAAAGCTAATATACTCTTTTCATAAACACTATCTTTTATTAAGTTTGTGACTTTATAAATTGCAGTCTGGTGTAATATCGAAATAATTTCTTCAAGTAAATATTTAAAGTCAGCTGATTCATAATAAATTTTATCAATAAAAATCATTAACGATTTAATATCTTCTTGAATAATCATTTCACATAGTTTATTAATATTATCAGCTGGTGTAAGGCACAATATTTTACATATGTTTTCGTATGTGATTTTGTTATCACCATGAGAAATGCTTTGTTCAGCTAAGCTTAAAGCGTCTCTCATACTACCGTCAGCAAGTCTTGAAATATTCTCTATGGCTTCTTTTTCAAATGTGACATTTTCATCTAATAATATTTTGGTAAGCTGGTCGCTTATAGTTTTTACAGAAATTCTGTTTAACCCAAAATGTAAACATCTTGAAAGAATAGTGCTAGGAATTTTTTGATAATCCGTAGTTGCAAGTATAAATTTTACATGACTAGGTGGCTCCTCAAGAGTTTTTAATAGCGCATTAAAGCTATGTGTTGAAAGCATATGAACTTCGTCAATTAAATATACCTTAAACCTTCCTTGAGTTGGCATATATTGGACATTTTCTAAAAGCTCTCTAGTGTCTTCAACTTTTGTTCTCGAAGCCGCATCAATTTCGTATAAATCAACAAATTGACCCTGATCGATTGATTCGCAGCTAATGCATTCACTACATGGATCTGAACTAACTCCTTTTGTTTCGCAATTTAAGCATTTAGCAAGTATTCTTGCCAATGTTGTCTTGCCAACACCCCTTGTCCCTGTCAGCAAATAGGAATGATGAATTCTATTATTATCTAAACTATTGGCTAAAGCCTTTACAATTGGCTCTTGGCCGACTAAGTCAGAAAACGACTTTGGTCTCCATTTTGTGGCTAAAACGGTGTTATTCATAATTAAATTTATGCTATCACAAATACGATTCTAATAATTATCTTATTTAAACATAAAAACAATTATCACAGGAACATATATTAAACCAAATATGGTAGAGAAAAGAACTGCCGAGGATACTTTTTCTGGATGAACATCAAGTGCTGTTGCAAAAATTACTGTATTCGCTGCTATTGGTACAATTGAAAGAAGCATAAAAGCCCTATATATCTCTATATTATATATATGAAAAATATAGAAATCTGATAAAACTAATACCAGCATTAGTATAGGCCATATAATAAATTTTCCTAGAAAAGATAAAGCAATAAAATTATAATCGAACGAAAAGTTTTTTATTTTTGAAATACCAAACCCTATTAGCATCATTCCTAAAACAACGTAAGCTCCTTGCATACTAGTTACAAAGTTATTCATAATATTTGGTAGCTTAATATCATAATTTAGAAAAATAACGGCAAAAACAAAGGCATATAATGCTGGAAGTTTTTTTAATCTATCTAATGAGTCTTTTACATTATATCTGCCTCGCGCTGTTAAATAGTACACGACTGTATTTTCAAAAAGCGTTACGCCAACAGTACCAAGAATATAAACTCCGAAAATTTTCTGATCAAAGAGAAGTAACGCTATCGGTATACCAAAATAACCAGTGTTACCCTCTGCCGACACTATCGATAATACATTTGCTCTTGCGTCTCCATACTTATATATACCGTAGGAGTAAAATAAAAAAGCAACAAAGGAGCAGATTAGGAAAGCTATAACAGGTAAAATAAATGTACTTAGTGATAAACTTGAATGTGTAATAGCTTCAAAAATGACAAAAGGAGCAATTATAAAAATTATCAACTTACCAATACCTTTTGCATCAATATCTAAGTATTTACCAGAAATAAAGCCGATAAAAACAAAAATATATAAAGGTAAAATTTTATAAAATATTGAAAAAAAGATATCCATTAATGTTCTAAGTAATTACTTTCTGTCGGAAGGATTATTTATAAAATTTAAAAATACATCAGTAACTGCATATGGACTTTTGTAATTTTTTGTAAATAAGCTTTTTAGATCTTTTGCGAGTAATTTTGGCTCATCTACAACATTATCGTGCACAATTATTCCTTTATTTGTTTCCATAAAAGAAAAGCCAGCGTAGTGGTTTAATCCTTCTACTTTAAAAATATAGTTTTTAACACCAACATATAAAATATAAATCTTAAAATCTAAAACTCTAGAGCTTGACTCTATTTGATCACCTCTAGTTCTTATGTTTTTTATTTTCAATGCTTTTAGTCGCTTTTTGACTTCAATGCTATCAATATTGTGGTCTGTCAAAATACCAACAATTGAGCTTATAAACGGCACCAAAAAGTCCACAGCCTGCTTTGCCAAACTATTTCTAATTGATTTTTGTAGTTTTATTTTTTCGTCATCCATAAACTTTACAGTTGAATTATTTGTTATTGTAAACTGTAACAACTTTATAACACCTTTTACTGTTTTTGTATGTTTTTTAGGTCCTTATTTTAGACCAAAGTGTTAATTTTATTTACTTGTATATTTTGCTAAAATGCGATGTGAAAAAGAAACAGTCATAGATTTACATTTTATTATCAAAAGGAATTGATTATGAATATACCTAAATTACCTGCACCTTTTGCTACTTTCCTATTAAGGATTCCTTTGTCCGTAATGTTCCTTCAACAAGGGCTAAGTAAGTTTCCTGTTACTGAAACCTCTGCTGAGTCATTTGGATTGCCATATATTGTATGGTGGTTTGTAGCATATGGAGAGGTTGGATCTGCTGTAGGATTAATAGTTGGTGGAATCTTTGGCATTATGTTTACGAAAGGATTTGTAAGCGAATTAGCAGATCTTCTTACTCGATTTAGTGGCATTACAATGACTTGTGTGGTCACAGGGATAATTTGGTTAATGATGCCTAATAATTTAATGGATGTAATTTTAAATGATTACTTACACTTAAGTCTTTATGTTGGCGGCCTATATTTCGCCCTTAGAGGAAACACAAAATACGGTTTTTAAAGTTATTATTTAATTAATTATTTAATATTTTTAGAAAAATTTTTAGATATTTATTATTAAATGGCGGAGAGGGAGGGATTCGAACCCACGGTTGATTTGACTCAACACTACCTTTCCAAGGTAGCACGATAGACCACTCTGACACCTCTCCGAATGAACAGATGTATTATAATTGGAATAGAAGGTTTTTTAAATTTTTTATTTTTCAGTATTATTTGTACTTGGTGGGACTGGAAAACTTCCAGAGGGAAATTGTTTGATATTTCCATCAGTTGTTGTTATTTTTGCAACTCCTTCTTTGTCTACTTCATCTATACGTATAATATTATGGCTTGGAATATAAAATCTTTTAACATTCGCAAACTCTGTTTTTAGCTTCTCTTCACTAGGGTCTACGACTAAGCTAGTATTTTTCCCAAAGACCAAGTCTTCAATAACAATAAATCCATACATATCTGACTGATATACCTCTTTTGAGTATATCTCGTAAACGGAGTTTTGGTTGTAATAGGTTATTCTAAAAGTTTTACTCATTCTTCAATCACATACAATCAATTATAGCATCGCCAAATCCGCTACATGTAACTAGTGTAGCTCCTGGCATTAATTCTTCAAGTTCTTTTACAATCTCCTGACTGCTTTCGTGTTTTTTTACAAGTGTCTGCATTCCGACTCTAACTCTCGCTAAATCATATGTTACAGTTTTGTTAGCTATCGCTTGGGCTACACCATTAATAATATTATCAGCAGCTTCTGTCCAACCAATGTATCTCAACATCATTTCAGCAGATAAAATTATTGATCCTGGGTTTACTCTATTTTTTCCAGCATACTTTGGAGCAGATCCATGAGTTGCTTCGAAAACCGCAACATGATCTGAAATATTTGCACCAGGAGCTATCCCAATACCGCCAACTTGAGCAGCTAGTGCATCTGAAATATAGTCACCGTTAAGATTTAAAGTGGCAATTACATCGTAATCCTCAGGTTTTAAAAGTATTTGCTGTAGGAAATTATCTGCAATCACATCTTTTATTATGATTTCGCTATTACCGTTTGGATTATTAATTTTACACCACGGTCCGTCATCAATGAGCTCTCCATTAAATTCCTCTAACGCAAGTTCGTAACCCCAATTCCTAAATGCTCCCTCAGTAAACTTCATTATATTTCCTTTGTGAACTAATGAAACAGACCTGCGATTATTATCAATTGCATACTGAATCGCTTTTCTAATTAGTCTTTTGGATCCTTCTTGAGATACTGGTTTGATTCCGATGCCTGAAGAATCTGGAAATCTAATTCCGTCGACACTCATTTCTTTTATTAAAAAATCTAAAACCTTTTGAACCCCTTCTGATTGAGCCTCCCACTCTATCCCTGCATAAATGTCTTCAGTATTTTCTCTGAAAATAACCATGTCTGTAGAGCTTGAACTTCTTAATGGTGTTCTTGTTCCTGGAAAATATCTAATTGGCCTTACGCAGGCAAAAAGGTCCATCTCTTGCCTTATGGCTACATTTAAAGATCTTAAGCCTTCTCCAACTGGAGTAGTTAACGGACCTTTAATTGCAACAACAAATTCTTTGATTGCGTCAAAAGTCTCTTGAGGTAAATAGTTATGCTTACCATATTTTTCAACTGCCTTATCTCCAGCAAAAACTTCCATCCAGTGAATTTGTTTTTCATCACCATAAGCTTTACTAACAGCATTATTTACTACATTTTGCATTACTGGAGTAATATCAAGTCCAATTCCATCTCCTTGAATAAAAGGAATGATAGGATTATTCGGAACTAAAAGTTTTCCAGCATCATCGAATTGGATCTGAGACCCGTTTTTCGGTATTTGAACATGTTCAAACATAGATAAGCCCTTTGTTCTCTTTAAAACTGCTCTTCTTCGGTAGAGCCTGTAAGTGCAGTAACAGAAGATTCGCCACCTTGAATCACTGTGGTTACATCATCAAAATAACCAGCTCCAACCTCTTGTTGATGGCTAACAAAAGAATAACCTTTATCAGAAGCAGCAAACTCTGGTTCCTGAACTTTTTCCACATAGTGTTTCATACCATCTCCAGCTGCATAAGAATGTGCTAAGTCAAACATGTTGTACCACATATTATGAATACCAGCTAAAGTAATAAATTGATATTTGTAACCCATGGCACTTAATTCTTTTTGAAATTTTGCAATGGTAGCGTCATCAAGATTTTTTTTCCAATTGAATGATGGAGAACAGTTATATGCGAGAAGTTGGTCGGGATGTTGCGATTTAACTCCTTCTGCAAACTTTTTAGCAAACTCTAAATCAGGAGTGCCCGTTTCACACCAGATTAAATCTGCATAAGGTGCGTATGCTAAGCCTCTTGATATAGCTTGGTCAATACCATTGTTTGTTCTATAAAAACCTTCAGCTGTTCTTTCGCCTGTTAAAAAAGGCTTGTCATTTTCATCATAATCAGACGTAATTAAATTCGCTGCCTCTGCATCGGTTCTAGCCAGAAGTAAAGTTGGAACCCCCATAACATCAGAGGCTAATCTTGCGGCAATAAGTTTCTGAATAGCTTCTTGAGTTGGAACAAGAACTTTTCCTCCCATATGTCCACATTTCTTAACTGCTGCTAATTGATCTTCGTAATGTACTCCAGCAGCGCCATTTATTATCATATTTTTCATTAGTTCAAATGCATTTAAAACTCCACCGAAACCAGCTTCAGCATCTGCCACGATTGGTGCAAAATAGTCAATGTAATCTTTATCACCAGGATTAATATTTTTTGACCACTGGATTTCATCTGCTCGTTTAAAGTTATTATTTATTCTTCTTACAACTGTTGGCACTGAATCATAAGCATAAAGAGATTGGTCTGGGTACATTGTTTCTGAAGTATTTGCATCTGCTGCAACTTGCCATCCAGACAAGTATATAGCTTCAATTCCTGCTTTAACTTGCTGCATTGCTTGACCGCCTGTTAGAGCGCCTAAGCAATTTACGTATCCTTTTTTTGCGCTACCATTTACCAGAGACCATAGTTTTTCAGCTCCTCTTTTCGCTATACTGCATTCTGGTACAAATGAACCTCGAAGTCTTACAACGTCATCAGCTGAATAACCTCTTTTTACGTTTGCCCATCTTTGATTTGAACTCCATTCATTTTCTAGTTGTTTTACTTGCTCTTTTCTATCCATCTTGATCTCCTGATGTATGTAGAAATAATTAAAATTATTCTTTAATTTGTTTTAGATTTGGAAAATTTCTATTCTTATCTTAATGCGTGCGATATATTAACAATTTATTAGCCTTTAGTCCTTAAAAATTTTAATATCTTTGATAAAAATTAGATATGCTGCTAATATCTTGTTTTTACGTAAAGTTTAGCTTCACAATAATTGTATAAACCTTTAATTTTTATGACAAATAAATCAAAATTTAAAACCGCAGACCTATGTGACGACCATAGTGATGATTTAATCATTTTAAATCAACAATTTAATAGCTATGGTAAAGTAGATTCTTTTTATGGGCAAATTAGCACTGTTAAATGTTTCAATGATAATTCAAAGGTAAGGGAAGCGGTAAATTCAGAAGGAAGCAGAAAAGTGCTTGTCGTTGATGGCAACGCCTCTACAGATTGCGCTCTTCTTGGAGACATGCTCGCAGAAGCTGCGGTTAAAAATAACTGGTCTGGCATAATTGTTAATGGATGTATAAGAGATTCTGATGTTATAGCAAATATAGATTTAGGCGTTTTTGCTTTGTCTACTATACCTTTAAAAAGTGTTAAGAAAAATATAGGTGACAGAGATGTTCTGGTTAATTTTATGGGGATCGATTTTAATCCTGGGGATTACATATATGCTGATCTTGATGGGATTATCATTAGTAAAAAAGAATTAGATATTAGCTAAACGAAGGTTTTCTTCTATGGTAATACTTAATATCCCTGAAACTTGTTTTACCTTCAGCTCCAACACCAAGATACATTTCTTTTACATCAGGCCTCTCAAGTAATTCTTTCGCTTTACCTTTTAAAATAACTCTGCCGTTCTCAATAATGTATCCATCATCTGCATATTTCAATGCAACCATTGCGTTTTGTTCAGCAATTAAAAAGCTTACACCTTCTTTATTCAAATTTTTTACTATTGCAAAAATCTCTTCAACTAGCTGAGGAGCAAGCCCCATAGATGGTTCGTCAAGAAGAATTAATTTTGGTCGTGACATTAATGCCCTTCCCATTGCAATCATTTGCTGTTCTCCTCCAGATGTAAACCCTGCTAAACTTTTCTTTCTAATTCTAATTCTTTCGAAGTGATCATAAACTCTTTCTAAATCTTGTTTTGCTTCTTTTGGATTCTCTCTGATAAAAGAGCCAGTCATAATATTCTCTTCAACGGTTAAATGCGAAAAGCAATGTCTTCCTTCTAGAACCTGTACCACGCCATCCTTAACTAGATTATATGCATCAGTTTTTGATATATCATTTTCGTTATACTCAATTGAGCCTTTAGTTATTGCCCCTCTTTCTGCATGAAGGAGATTAGAGCAAGCTTTTAGTGTTGTGGTTTTACCCGAACCATTCGCGCCTAGTAAAGAAACAACCTTCCCTTCTTCAACGTCAAGAGTCACGCCTCTTAATGCTAAAATCACGTGGTTGTATACTACTTCAATGTTATTTACTTTTAGTAATGATTTAGACATTTATTTTCACCCCGTTTAATAAAACTTTTAATGTGGATATGGCCACATTCTTAATTTTTGTTTTGTTGTTGCCCATAGAGCAGCAAAACCACCTGGTTCCCTAATTAACAACGCAATAATAAAAATACCGTAAACCATATTCGATACATTTTCTACAACAGCCGTGTTAAATGCACCTTTGAATATTGTGTCACCAATCCATGTAAATACTATTGGAAACTCATAAACAAATATAGCTCCAAGCCAAGATCCAGATATTGATCCAAGTCCACCAATTATTAACATGAATAAGATTGTAAATGAGCGATCAATTTCGTAGATCATTAAATCAACATTTCCAATGTACAAGAAAGAATATATTCCTCCTGCAACACCACAATAAAAACAACTAACAAAGAAAGCTAATAATTTTGTTCTAGGAACACTAATGCCCATTACGCTTGCAGCAATATCTCTGTCCCTCACTGACATAAAGTTTCTTCCCGTATTACTTCTTAATAAATTTTTTGCAAAATATGTTAATGCTAAACATACAGTTAAAGCTAGGACATATCTTGCAGGGTATCCTTGCATGTCTACACCTAATAAATTACCCAGTCCCCAGTAGTCATACATTTTTGGAGGAATGGCTACAACTCCAGAAGATTCATAATTCAAAAACCATGCGTATGAATTAAAAAACCACCAAACAAAATATTGCGCAGCTAAAGTTGATACCAATAAATAAAAACCTTTAATTCTTATTGCAGGTAATCCAAAGATGATGCCTACTAATCCTGCAAAAATTCCAGAGAACAATAAAGCTACAGGTAGAGACATTAAAGCTTCGGGCATTCTTAACATTAAGTTGTATGTACTGAAAGCGCCTACGCACATAAATCCAGCAGTACCTAGAGAAAGTTGGCCTGTCAATCCTGTTAATATATTTAAACCAACTGTTGCAAGTCCAACGGCTAAAATTGGAATTACATGAGCACTTAAAGTATATTCGGAAGTTGTTGGAACATATAAATATAAGATTAGAAGCCCAAGGATGACGATAATTTTGTCAAATTTGAGTGGAAAGATTTCTCTATCTTTAAAATAGTTTGTTACAAAATTTCCAGTTTCTCTATAAATCATTTTTAATTACACCCTTTCAATTAATTTTTCTCCAAACATTCCCTGAGGCCTAAATATTAAAAATATTAAAGCCATGAAGTAAGCAAACCAAAGCTCTATACCTTGTCCGCCAAAAACGTCTGCCAAATAAATTTCACCTAGCTTTTCACCAACACCAATAACAAGTCCGCCAACAATCGCTCCAGGTATAGAAGTTAATCCACCAATTAATATTACAGGTAAAGCCTTCATAACTGCCTCTATAAGAGTAAAGGATACGCTGACTCTCTCAGCCCAAAGTAATCCTGCAACAAGAGCAATTACTCCTGTAACGGCCCAGACAACTGCCCAAACTGTTTGCAAAGGAATTCCAACCGCCATAGCAGCCATATGATCATCAGATACTGCTCTTAAAGATAAGCCGGTTTTTGTTTTTTGAAAGAAAAAAGCAAGAACAACAATTAGAGATCCTGCAACTAATGATGCAAAGATATCAAATTTTGGAATTAAAATATCCAGCCATGGTATATGATCGGACATAAATATAGGCGCAGGATCTAATAAACCAATATCTAAAAACTTACTCATTTGTAAGCCATGAACATCTGAATCCCATACAAACTGAGAAAAGCCTTCTTGAAAAGTTGCTAAACCTACTGTAGCCATAAATAAAGCTAATAAATCTTGGTTCGCTAAAGGTCTTATAACATACCTTTCTGTAGCAATACCAAAAATAACCATGATTCCAGCTGCTATAAATAAAGAAGTCCAAAAGTCGATACCGTTTTCAGTCATTTTAACAAAGGTTAAAGAAGCAAATAACAGCATGGTACCTTGCGCAAAGTTGAATATACCTGAAGATTTATAGATTAAAACGAAGCCAATAGCGACCAAGGAATACATCACTCCTGACATTAAACCACCAACTAGAACTTCTATTAAATATACCCAATCCATAATTCCCCCAGTTTAATGACTAACTCCAAGATACGCATCTATAACATCCTGATTCGACATTACTTCGCTTGGTGTGCCATCACCTATTTTTTTTCCATAATCTAATACTACCACATGATCTGAAATATCCATTACAACTCCCATATCATGTTCTATCATGACTGTTGTAATACCCTGCTCTTTATTAATTTCTAAAATAAAACAGGACATATCAGCTTTTTCCTCTAAATTCATTCCAGCCATCGGCTCGTCTAATAAAAGAATTTTTGGTTCCGCAACAAGTGCTCTTCCTAACTCAACTCTTTTTTGCAATCCATATGGAAGTTTAGATACCGGAGTTTTTCTGATAGATTCGATTTGAAGAAACTTTATAACTTTTTCGACAGCGAGCCTATTAACTTTTTCTTCTGTACGCGCTCTACCAATATTTAATCCTTGTTCAAGCCAGCTTGATTTCATAAATAAATTTCGCCCTGTCATTATATTTTCTAAAACTGTCATACCTTGGAATAAAGCAATATTTTGGAATGTTCTTGCCATGCCGGCTATCGCTGCGTCTCTTGGGTTGATTGATCTTCTCTCAACTCCATCGTAAGTAACTGTTCCAATTTGGGGAAGGTAAACTCCATTTATTACATTAAGCATAGAACTTTTCCCAGCTCCATTTGGACCGATAACTGCGCAAATTTCGCCTTCTTTAACATTAAAACTTATGTCAGTTATGGCTTTTACACCACCAAATGTTAATGTTACGTTTTCTACTTTTAATATGTCTGACATTTTTGTCCTTATAATTAAATATCGTTTACTTTTAATTCGTAAGATAGCTGATCTATATCATTAACTTTTATATTGCTCTCATTATTTTCAATTGCAGAAAAAACATCGCTCAAGTTCTTTGAAATATTTTTTCTCATTACCTCCATGGTTTTTGAAACTTCGCCAGCATTCATAATAAGTGTTCTATGTAATATAACAAATTTTTTAACCTTTAATTCCGCTTCTAAGGTTTCATTAACACATTTAATGTGATCCATTATTAAGTTACGCACCTCATCTTTACCTGCAAGTTCGGCATATCCTGTATACCTTATATTTTTTCTATCAGCCCAAGAGTTGACAGAATTTGGGTCAATAACAATAATTGCGGAATTTGAATCTTGATTATCTCCAACAATTACTGTTGACTTTATAAATGGGCTACATGAAATCAAATTTTCAACACTCTCGGGTGAAAATTTCTTACCTGATTTCATTGTGATTATATCTTCTGTTCTTCCGTTTATAATTAAGTTGCCTGACTCGTCAATGCTTCCAACATATCCAGAATTGAACCATCCATCTTCAGAGTTTTCTCCTCCGTCAACATCTTCGCCTAAGCAGTCTGTTTTGAAATAAACTTCTGAGTTATCGTTAATCTTAACCTCTGCTCCAGACATTGGGGCTCCAACATTTTCAGAAGAAACAGAGTGATCGGGTTGAACAGAAATACATCCACAAGAAACAGCTTGTCCAAAAGAATGTTGTATCTCAACTCCTATTGCATGAAAAAAATTAAAATTAACTTTTGATAAAACGCCATCGCTGACGAAAGCATGTTTAATTTTTGTAAGTCCAAAAACGTTTTTCGCAGGTGCGAAAGTCGTAAGCATAATCCAAGCTTTCCAAATTGTATCTATTAGACTTTTATTTCCTGAAACCTCTCTATCATAGATTTGCATAAGCTTACTATAGTGCCACATGTATCTCTGATAATTTGATTCGGATGCAGACTCAATTCTGTAACTAATCGAAGATATAATGTGTTTAAAAACAAAAGATGGTGCGTATAAAATAGTTGGGCCAATTTCTTGTAGATCTTTTTCAATCGTTTGATTACTTTCTGGTAAATTGAAAGACATGCCGCTTACTAAAGAAGTGATATATGTAAATAATAAATTTGTAGAAATAGATAATGGAAGATAAGAAACTATTGAATCTTTATTTGATAATTTATTTAAATCGCAAATTTTTGAACTGTTTCGTATTATTGGATCATGAGAAACTTTATAAATTTTATTTTCATGTTCATCAAATAAGTAAAATGCTATATCGTTATCAGAAATAGATTGAATTTGGCTATCAATATTACTATTTACAGATTTTGATACCAAGTCATCATAAGAGTTTAATTTTGTATTTTCATAACTGCTCAATCCTCTTCCATCAAGATAAACGACAGTATTGATATTGCATTCTGACTCAACCTTTAAAAAAGTATCAACTTGTTGCTGATCTTCAGCAATCAAAACTTCAGCTTTTGAACTATTCAAAATAGTTGTTAATTCACTTTCGGTAGATTCTGGATGTATCAGAGCAACAATACCCCCAAGAGTTTGAACTGCAGCTATTGAAAATATCAACTTTGGTATATTGTTACCATAAACGGCAACTATAGTGCCTTTGGAAACAGATAAATTTTTATAAGCATCAACGAGGATAGCAACTTCATTATAATACTCTTCCCAGGAGTAAGAATTCCATATTCCAAGCTGCTTATATCTTAATGCTACAGCATTTGGAATAGTCTGTTTGTTTGATAGTACTAACCCAGGGATAGTTGCCATTTAACTTATTTCTCTCAATTTTTATTATAATATTGATTTGAAACGATTTATTTCGTTTCTTATTATTATTCTTTAATTCTTATACTTATTATACATATAACTATCTAAGAGTTGTAAATTACACCAATGTTCGCTTTCTGACAAGATATATATATCTATTAATTAATATATATATAAGCTTTATTAGTATATTATTATTTATTTATGTATTTGAAAAACACAACATGTAGTGTTAATATGACTATCCAAGTACTATAGAATCAGAGAGAATTCGTTATTACTTGTAGAGCTCACAAAATACACAGCGTTCCTAATATATATATAATTCTATATATATTACCAATGGTCTGCACTTTTGGTTTCACTGGGAATAATTCTTTTAAAGCGTTTGAAGTTCCTCTATCTTCAAGTTTTTATCAATGCTCTGTTAAAAAAGACCTGTATTTATCTTTATATGAAAACAAAGCACTTAATAAAGTTGAGAGAAATATTTTTATCAAGAAAATGGGTGTAAGGCTTCCAAAGTATATTGGCTTTTTCAAGAAACACACAAGAAACTCTATATTTTCGTGGCAATTAATTGCAGCACTGTCATACCAAGAGTCACATTGGAATCATAAAGCAGTTTCAAAAACCAAGGTTAAAGGCCTAATGATGTTAACAAAAAATACCGCAAACTATATTGGTGTTAAAAACAGGCTTGATCCAAATGAAAGTGTATATGGCGGAGTAAAATATTTAGAAAATATTTTCAAGAGACTGCCAGCTTCAATTGTAAGCTCTGATAGAATCTGGATGACTTTGGCTGCATATAATGTTGGTTTAGGGCATTTGGAAGATGCAAGAATAATTACCCAAAGATCTGGTGGAAACCCAAACTATTGGTCCGATGTTAAAAAATATTTACCGCTTCTGTCAAAAAAGAAATATTATAAAAAAACAAAATATGGCTATGCAAGAGGGTATGAGCCAGTAATTTATGTAGAAAGAATAAAGGCTTACTTAGATATTATATATGAAAACAATAATTCTTACTTAGCTTCTCTTTCTCTTAAAAAAATTTTTAATAATTAACGAGCAATCGTTTTTTAGAACGCCTCCTTTAAATTCGGGTATATGATCAACATTACAATTTTTTTTATAAAATAAAATTTTTTCATTAAATTTTTTTTCATCATCTACGTAAGCACCAAAGATTACACGATCAATTCTCGCTTCACAAATTGCGCCAATACACATGATACAGGGCTCCAAAGAAATATATAAAGTTGTATTTTTTAGTCTATAATTATTTATCTTTTTACAAGCTCTTCTTATAACATTAATTTCAGCGTGTGAGGTTGGATCTTTGTCGTTTATCGGAGAATTATGTGACTCGAAGATTATTTCATTATTTATAATTAACAATGCTCCTACTGGTATTTCCTTTAGAGTTTCAGATTTTTTTGCAAGCTCTATGCATTTTTTTATATAAGATTCGTCATTCATCTATTATTTGAGTAATAATTGTTTTATATTAGTTAAGCATTTCAGTATTAATTTTATTTAATTAACTTTCAAGAGGAAAATAGTATGAGCGATAGAATTGTAATGAGAGTGGCTGAATCACTTGTTGCAGGTGGTCCTCCGGGAACAGCTGCGGAACCTGAAGTTGTAATTGGAGAGCTAGATGGACCTGTAGGCACAGCTTTTGCAACTCTTCTTGGTGATCAAGTAAAGGGGCACTCAAGAGTCTTGGCAATTATGAACACAGATATTATGGTCAAACCAGCAACAATAATGGTTAGTAAGGTAACAGTAAAAAATGAAAGATATACAAATATACTTATGGGCACTGTTCAAGGTGCAATCGCAAATGGTGTGCTTGATGCCGTAAGAAATGGAGATATTCCTAAAGAAAAAGCAAATGACTTAGGAATTATTGTATCAGTATGGCTTAACCCGTCAGTAATAAAAGATGATAATTTAGACCATAAGATTCTTTTTGATATACATAGAAAGGCGACTTCACAAGCAATAGCTAAAGCTATGAAAAATGAGCCGGATATTGATTGGTTACTCGACAATCAAGAGAATATTATTCATAAATACTATCAAATGGGTCTTGACGGAAAAATATAAGATAAAATTTTAGTTTATAAAAATGATAGGAACTGAATAAATTTCATAATTGAAAAAATATTTTAATAGAAAATAAGATATTATCGTTACTAAAAAAATTGAAATTATATTTAATATAATTCCTGCTTTAACCATATTTTTAATTGATATCTTGCCGCTACCAAATATTACAGCATTTGGTGGCGTTGCAACTGGGAGCATAAATGCACAGCTTGCTGCAATAGTACATGGAATTGCAAAGAAAAGTGGATTTACATTTATGCCAATAGCAAAAGCTATGAGTATAGGCGCAAATGTTGCAATTGTTGCTGTATTTGAATTTAATTCTGTTAAAAAAATAATTAATGCCACAAAGATAATAATAAGAATAAAAATATTATATCCATCAAAGAATAAAGAAAAACTACCTATCCAATTAGCAAGGCCTGTAATATTAAATGCTTTGGAAAGTGCAATACCACCCCCTACCAGTAATAAAACGCCCCATGGAATCTTGTTTGCTGTATCCCAGCTACACGCTCTTTGATTTTTTTTTATTGGAATAATAAATAAAAGTAATGCTCCAAATAGTCCTATTGAGGTATCGTTTATATTTAAGTCAAAACTACTATTTATAAATCTTCTCAACATCCATAATGAGGCAGTTAGAATAAAAACCATAGCAACAATTTTTTCAGCATTGGAAGATTTTCCAATATCCTCTTTTAGCTTTGCTAATGTTATTTGCAAAGCGTCTGATTTATTATTTGGCACCTTAAAAATTATATTTGTTAAGAAAAACCATACAACTGGAAGTAAAATTATAGTTACTGGGAATCCAACTTTAAACCAATCAAAAAAGCTTATATCATAGTTATAATTTTCGCTTAAAATACTAGCCAACATTACGTTTGTCGGTGTGCCTATCAAGGTTGCTACCCCACCTATAGATGCTGAATATGCAATAGCTAATAATAAGGGAACTGTAAGACTACTTTCTTCAGATTTCATTTGGTTAGCAAATATAGCTATAACAGAAGTAGCTATTGGCAACATCATTATTGTAGATGCAGTATTGCTAACCCACATACTAATTGAAGCTGTTGCAATCATGAAGCCAGCAATAATTTTACTTGGGCTCGTTCCAGAGATAGATAAAATATTAATTGCTATCCTTTTATGAAGGCCGCAAGACTCCATGGCGGAAGCAATTATAAATCCCCCTAAAAATAATAGAACTAGAGGATGTGCATAAGAATTTGAAATTTCTTGAATTTCAAAAATATTAAAAAATGGAAAAAGTATTATTGGAATTATTCCTGTAACATAAATTGGAACAGCTTCAGTTACCCACCAAATTGTCATTAAAATTGCTACTCCAGCAGTTATCCAGCCAGAATAACTTAAATTTTCTGGCGGCTCAGAAATGATGAACAATAAAAAGAAAAGTATTCCTATGGAGAGGCCGTATAAAGAAAACGTATCTCTATCAATCATATTATTCCCATTCAATTGTTGCAGGCGGCTTAGAGGATATATCTAGGCATACGCGGGAGATTCCAGGAACTTCATTTATAATTCTTGAGGATACCTCCTCTAAAAAATCAAACGGAAAATTAAATGGTTTGGCTGTCATAAAATCAATTGTCTTTACAGCTCTCAAAGATAAAACATTTCCATATGATCTGCCATCACCAGTAACGCCTACTGATTTGACTGGCATGAAAACCGTAAATGCTTGAGATATTTGTTCATACATATTTTTTTCATGAAGCATATTTATAAAAATATTATCTGCTTCTCTTAACAAGTCAGCATATTCTTTTTTAACCTCACCAAGTATCCTCACTGCTAATCCAGGCCCAGGGAAAGGATGTCTATTTATCAACTCTTTTTTTATACCAAGCTCTATTCCAAGCTTTCTTACTTCATCCTTAAAAAGTTCTCTTAATGGCTCAACAAGTTTTAAGTTCATTTCCTTTGGTAAACCACCTACATTATGGTGCGACTTTATTAAATGCGCATTTTCAGAAGAAGCGGCTGATTCAATTACATCTGGATAAATAGTCCCTTGAGCAAGCCATTTTACATTATTTATTCTTTTTGCTTCACTTTGAAAAACATCTATAAATGTTTTTCCTATAATCTTTCTTTTTTCCTCAGGATCAAAAACACCCTTTAGTCTATCCAAGAATAAATTTGATGCATCAACATAAAGTATTTTTATATTATTGAAGTCTTTGAAGCTTTGCATAACTTGTTCTTTTTCATTCAGCCTTAAAAGCCCGTTATCAATAAAAATACATGTAAGCTGATTTTCTATGGCTTTATGCAAAATTCCTGCTGCAACAGAAGAGTCAACTCCTCCAGAGAGACCTAATATTACATTATCTTCTTTGACTTTATCTTGAATAGAAGATATTTGTTGAGCGATAATATTTTTTGTAGTCCATTCAGACTTTGAATTGCAAATTTTGTTTACAAAATTATAAATTATTTTCCCATTATCAAGTGTATGCGTTACTTCTGGATGAAACTGTATTCCATATACTTCTTTATTCTTCATTTTTATAGCAGAAAGACTTTTTGTTTTTGTTGAGGCAATTACATCAAAATCATCTGATATTTTTGTAACGCTATCTCCATGAGACATCCAAACTTCAACAAATTTATTTACATTCTTAAATATTTTATTTTCTTTTATAATTTCTAATTCTGCTCTACCATATTCTCTAGAAGATGAACCTTTGACAGTACCGCCAAATTTTTTACAAATTAGCTGCATTCCAAAACAAATTCCTAGAATTGGAAGATCTGCTTCAAAAATAGAATTTGGTAAGTCATTGCTATCGTCGTTTACTGTTGAGTTTGGTCCGCCAGATAAAATAATTCCAATTACGTTACTAAAATCTTTAAGATTATTTAGCTTAGACGGAAGTATAACTTCGCAGTATGAATTATTTTCTCTAACTCTTCTTGAGATTAATTGTGTATATTGGGAACCGTAATCTACAACTAGTATTGTCTGACCTTGCATTATTTGTCTATTTGGTAGTTAGGCGCTTCTTTTGTAATCATTACATCATGAACATGGCTTTCCTTCATGCCAGCATTTGTAATTTTAATAAATTTTGCTTTGCTATGAATATCTTTTATAGTTGCACATCCAAGATAACCCATGCTAGATCTAATTCCTCCTAAGAGCTGATGCAAAATATCACTTAGCGCTCCTTTAAACGGAACTCTTCCTTCAATTCCTTCTGGGACAAATTTATCGGAAGTTATTTCGCTGCTTTGAAAATATCTTTCGCTTGAGCCACTTTTCATTGCGCCGATTGATCCCATACCTCTATAATTTTTATATGTTCTTCCTTGGAATAACTCAATTTCCCCAGGTGCTTCAGTTGTGCCTGCAAATAAACTTCCTAACATGACCGTATCTGCGCCAGCAGCAATAGCCTTAGAGATGTCTCCTGAGAATCTAATTCCACCATCTGCAATGACTTTAACTGTCGTGCCTTTTACTGCACTTGCAACCTCAGATATAGCAGTTATTTGCGGGACACCAACGCCTGCTACGACTCTTGTTGTACAAATTGATCCGGGGCCAATTCCAACTTTGACGGCATCAACACCAGCTTTTATTAATGCTTTTGCTGCTTCTTTCGTTGCAATATTTCCAGCTATTAGTTGAAGCTTTGGGTATTTTTTTCTTATTGATTTAACTTTCTCAATTACCATTTTTGAATGCCCGTGTGCAGTGTCAACGACAATGATGTCTACCTCAGCATCAGTAAGTTTTTTTAATCTATCTTCTGTGTCCTCGCCTACTCCAATAGCTGCTCCAACTCTTAATCTTTGAAATCCATCCTTACATGCATTTGGAAAATCTTTTGACTTTTGCATATCTTTTACAGTTATCATGCCTTTTAATTGAAATTTGGAATTAATTACAAGAATTTTTTCAATTCTATTTTCGTGGAATAGTTTTTTAACTTTCTCTTTTGATGCTCCCTCTTGAACGGTTACTAGTCTCTCTTTAGGTGTCATTATTGTTGAGACCTGAGGATTAACTTTTTTAACAAATCTTAAATCTCTTGCTGTAACAATCCCGACAAGGTTTTTACCTTTTACAACAGGAACACCCGAAATTTTATGCTTTGCCGTTAATTCAATAACCTCTTTTATAGAACATTCTGGTGATGTAACTACCGGATCAGTTATTACTCCGCTTTCAAATTTTTTCACTTTCATAACTTCATCAGCTTGTTGCTGGGCAGTTAGATTTTTATGAATAATTCCAATTCCCCCTTCTTGAGCAATTGAAATAGCTAAGTCAGACTCCGTGACCGTATCCATTGCGGCTGATATTAATGGAATATTAAGTTGTATTTTAGAAGTGAGAAATGTCTTTAATGATGCGTCAGACGGCAAAACGTTAGATTGATTGGGCACAAGAAGTACGTCGTCAAATGTTAGAGCTTCTTGAGTAACTTTTAACATATATACCTCTCTACAAAACGGTATTATAGGTTTTATTTTGAAAAAGTAAACAAAAGAGTGTTCGTTTTGTGTATTCTTATGTATATATGGAAAATTTAGATAGAAAAGTTTTCAGTGTTAGTGAAATCAATTTGCAGGTAAAAGATGCTCTTGAGCTATCTTTTGAAGAATATATATTTGTCGAGGGTGAAATTTCACAGGCTACAAGAGCGCAAAGTGGGCATGTGTATCTTACACTAAAAGATGAAATATCTTCAGTCAGGTGCACTCTTTGGAATGCTAGATTAGGTAGAATAAATATACAGCCAGAGATTGGTCTGCAGGTAATTATTAGATGCAAGGTTTCGTTTTATGAAAAAAATGGATCTTACCAACTCGATATTGTAGATATTAAGTCGGCGAGTGAAGGTAAGTTTCATGAGTCTTTTGAAAGATTAAAAAATAAACTAAAAAATGAAGGCCTCTTTGATATTAATTTTAAGAAAGAATTACCAAAATATCCAAAGTCTATTGCAGTAATAACTTCATTATCAGGAAGTGTCTATCAAGATATTATTAAAGTTATCAAAAGAAGACTTCCATGTGTTGAGATTGAGATATACGGGTGTAATGTTCAAGGGGACAATTGCGCAAAAAGTATAATTAAACAATTAATATACGTAAATAAAAAGAATAGCTCAGATATTATTATTATAGCTAGAGGCGGAGGATCATTAGAAGATCTAATAGATTATAATGATGAGTTTTTGGCGAGGCAGATATATAGCTCAGAAATACCCATAATTACCGCAGTTGGTCACGAGACAGATACAACTATAGTTGACTTAGTATCTGATTTAAGAGCCGCAACTCCTTCTGAAGCAGCAGAAATAGCAACAGAAATTTCTTCCGAGGACATGTTAAATTATTTAAATGATTCTAGTAAACGTATAGAAAATTTAATAATTAACAAGCTTAAAGATATTAAACACATGTTATCTAATAAAAAAAATATAATAGAAAAAAATAATCCGATTACAAAAATTAATTCCCATAACCAGACAATTGATATTCTTGTTGAATCGTTAAAATCAAGGCTTCAATATACAATTAATAATAAAAAGAATCTAAAGCAAAAGATGTATTTAAAACTTATAGATTTTAATCCAGAAAATAAGATTAATTTGATCGAATCAAAGTTATCATCAAAAAAATACGAAATTGAAACTTTTTTTAACAATATTTTAATTTCAAATAAAAATTTACTTAAAATAAAAAGTAATACAATCCACGATATAAATCCTTTATCAATACTAGATAAAGGCTTCTCATTAGTTTACTCTAATAACAAAATCTCAAACAAAGTAAGGGATTTTAAAATAAAGGATCAAGTGAAAATTAAAGTTTCGGACGGGGAAATAATTTCCAAGGTAGAGAAAACTAGAAAATATTAGTCTTCATTTTCAGCTGGAGTATCAGACTCCGCTGCCTTATCTTTTTGCCATACCCACGGCGTTTCTTGACAAATTGCAAAATAAATATAAACGTTTATTAGTAATATTGCCAACAACGCAAACGCTGCTCCAAGTGTCCATAAGATGTCATGTTGATTACTTGCAAAACCAAATAAATTCATGCCCCAGAAACTTAAAGAGGTAAATATAATCATCACAACGCCAGCTATATATTCTCTCAATTTATTCTCCTACGTTCTTATTTTTGCAGAATGATAGCATAGTTTATTGGGATTATCTATTTAGAACCGGAGTCTAAAAACTTGTCGAAGAAGATTTCTTCATTAGGCATACCTTCGGCCGTAAACTCTTTAATTGCAGCGTCAATCATTGGTGGTGGGCCGCAAAGAAAGCCTTGGCAATCTTTCATATTAAGTTTACCTTTTTCAATATAGTCTGACTTAAGAAAATCGGTAACCATTCCACGTGCGCCAGTCCAGTCTGAATCTTCAGGCTCCATATTTAAAACGTATACATATTCAAATTTGAAATTAGGGTTCCATTTCTTTTGAATTTCTTCAAGCTCAGCCTGACTATATATATCTTCTTGAGTTCTTGCGCCGAACAAGAAAACAGCATCTCTTTCTACTTGATCAATAGCTGCTTGTTCTAAAACAGCTTTGACAGCACTCATGCCACTTCCACCAGCGATACATACCATGGTCCCTTTGCCGTCTCGATAGTAAAACGAACCGTAAGGAGTATTAACCTCAATTTTTTGCCCAGTTGGGTCCTTGCCAAAAAGCCATCTACTAAATCTTCCTTTTGGTACATTTCTGATAAAGAAAGTTAACTCATCAGGATTTTCATTTTGAGGTGCTTTAGCAAAAGAGTAAGATCTTGTGCTACCAACCTGCTTTACGAGTAGCTCAGAATATTGACCAGCTGCCCCATTATGCTCTAATCCGTCAACACCAACGGTGAGTTCAATAATGTCATGAGTTAGTGAGGTGACTTTTTTAACTCTCCCCATATAGTTTTTTGTAGCGCTAGCTTTGGCATCACCATCAATAGCAACATCAATACTAACAGGTGTGGTAGCTCGAGACTGACATGCTAATATCATACCGTCATCAAGTTGTTGACCATCTAATACATAACTGAAATCTGCTGTAGCTTTGATTTTGCCATCGGTTAATTTGCAGGCACAAGATCCGCAACTTCCGACTCTGCAATCATGTGGAAATGCGACACCAGCTTTTAAAGCTGCATCCAAAATATTTTGATCAGGCTCGACATCAAACTTATATTGATCATTGTTTAGACTGACTTCCTGAGGCTCTTTCTTTTTACCTAATCCAAATACCATAAATACTAATTCCTTGTGTCTATAACCACTAACTTAGTTAATTAACGTCAAATTTTCCAGTATCCAAAACCTATACTACAGGCTAATACTCAGCCTTCTAAAACATTGATTGCTACGTTTCTTAATGTTCCTGAATCTACGTCTTCTTTTGTTGGCAAACATGTAAATGGAACAATATCTTCTTTACTAGTTGCTGGATGAGCTTTCACTGCTGCACACCATTCACTTACTTTTGCTCTTGAAGAGACAACATCACTATTACCTGAAATTTCTAAAGCATTAACACATGCCATCCAATGAATGTCAGCTAGAGAAAATTCCCCGCATATGTAAACGTCTCTTTTTAGTTTTGGGTCTGTTGGATTAGTTAAAATTTTTTCAAGGACATCGAAAGCTTTGTTAATAGTATCCATGTTACCGCCTGAGCCAGTTAACATACCGTAAGCTTCCATTTGAACATAATCGGATGCAATATGAGCATATTGATACATAATAGCTCTGATGACCCCGTTCCTTGGAATTAAGGACGGCCCAAAGCCTTTATCGTCTAAGTAAGAAATTATTGCATTTGGACCATAGACAATATTATCTAAATCTTTCAATACTGGAGCACTATGCAAAGGAGACATTTCTGCAGCTTCTTCTCCACTATTAATTTTATGTACTTCAACATCTACTCCTTTTTCTCCAGCTGTTTGCAATATTTTAGCTGTATTAATACAACTTGGATTGCCAAATAATTGCATAGCCGATGCTAATTTATCACCGATCATATCTTCCCTCCTAAGAGAATATTATTTTTTTTTTTAACTTTCTATTCTTAAAGCGCCAGAAGGACATTCTGAAACAACATCAGCAATTTTCTCCTCCGAGCTTGCTTCTGTGTCAATTACAAACTTTCCATCTTCCACTTTAAATACTTCTGGTGCTCCTTGTACACATTTACCTGCATGAATACAAACACTTTCGTCCCATGATACTTTCATATCAATTCTCCTCATTTATTAAACTTCGAGGTCTATTTTACCCAAAAATATTATCTCTGCAAAGGAATATATATATATAAAGTAATATATATTTGGATAAAAACTATGATTTTTTGAAAGTTAAACTTAAAGAATTTATACAATAACGTTTTCCAGTAGGTTCAGGCCCATCATCAAATACATGGCCTAAATGACTGTCGCAATTGGAACAACGGACCTCAACTCTACTCATACCTAGGGTATTATCTTCGATTCTTTTAATATTATTGTTATTTGAGGGCTCTGAGAAACTTGGCCACCCTGAGCCAGAGTCATATTTACTTGAAGATGAGAATAATTCTAATTCGCAACACTTACATAAGTAAGATCCAGTTTCATAAAATTTATCATATTTTCCTGAGAAGGCCGGCTCAGTTCCTTTTTTTCTACAAACATAATATTCTTCGGACGATAATAAATTTTTCCAATCTTTATCCATTTAAAATTTTTTATTCGACGCCTTTCATTGTAAGTTTTATTCTTCCTTGTTTATCAATTTCAAGAACCTTAACCTTGACAATCTCTCCCTCTTTAACTTTATCAGTAACGTTTTCAACTCTTTCTTCACATATTTGTGAAATATGAACAAGGCCATCTTTACCAGGAAGAACGGTAACAAAAGCTCCGAAGTCCATAATCTTTTGAACTTTTCCTTCATAAATTTTATCAACTTCAACATCTGCGGTAAGTTGTTCAATTTTAGTTTTAGCAAGCTCTGCTGCAGATTTATCAACTGATGAAATTTTTATTAAACCGCTATCGTCAATATCAATCACAGCACCAGTTTCTTCGGTAAGCGATCTAATAGTTGAGCCGCCTTTCCCAATAACATCTCTGACCTTGTCTGATTTAACTTGAAGTGTAATAAATCTTGGAGCATTTTCAGAAACTTCTTCACGCGAAGCGTCAATAACTTTTGCCATTTCTTTTAGGATATGAATTCTTCCATTTTTTGCTTGCTCTAAAGCTACCTTCATAATTTGTTCTGTAATACCATTTATTTTTATATCCATTTGTAAAGCAGTAACGCCTTCTGCAGTACCCGCAACTTTAAAATCCATATCTCCTAAATGGTCCTCGTCTCCTAGAATGTCTGAGAGAACAACATAATCATCATTATCCTTAATTAGACCCATTGCAATTCCTGCAACTGGAGCAACTAAAGGAACACCTGCATCCATTAATGAAAGGCTTGAGCCACAAACACTTGCCATGGAGCTTGAGCCATTTGATTCTGTAATTTCTGATACAACTCTTATTACATATGGAAACTCATCCATTTTTGGCAGTACTGCTTGAATTGCTCTTTTTGCTAATTTTCCATGTCCAATTTCTCTTCTTTTTGGCGATCCAACAAAACCAACTTCGCCAACAGAAAAAGGAGGGAAATTATAATGGAGCATAAATTTATCTTCGTATTTGCCATCTATTGCATCAATTATTTGACCATCTCTATCTGTGCCTAATGTTGCAACAACTATTGCTTGCGTCTCGCCTCTAGTGAATAAAGCACTTCCGTGGGTTTTGGGTAACATACCAACTTCTATAGAAATATTTCTAACCGTCTCATTATCTCTTCCATCAATTCTTGGTTTTCCAGATAATATGTTCTTTCTAACTATATCCTTTTGTAATTTATGAATTGATGCTTCGATAGAGCTTTTTTTAGAATCATCTTCATCATTATACTTTTCAATGGCTTCTTGTCTTATCTCAGATAATTTACTTCCCCTTTCAGCCTTATCGGAAATTAAATATGCATCAGAGATACTTTCTTTAAAAAACTCATAAACCTCTGACTCTAAATTTTCATTCTCATTAATTGGTTTTTCCCAAATATAGTCATTACTCCCAAAATCCTTAACAAAATCGTTAATTTCTTTTATTAAGTTTTGCATTTCATTATGGCCAAAAGCTACGGCGCTTAACATAATTTCTTCGCTGAGCATTTTTGCTTCAGACTCAACCATTAGAACCCCATCTTCTGTTCCAGCGACCATTAAATCTAACTCAGAATCACTTAAGTCAGTTTTTGTTGGGTTCAATATAAAACTGCCATTTTTATAACCTACTCTTGCAGCTCCCAAAGTTCCTTGAAATGGAAGTCCAGATATTTTTAAAGCTGCGGATGCGCCAATCATTGAAGCAACGTCTGCATCAATTTCATTATTTAGACTCATAACTGTACAAATTATTTGAACTTCGTGACTAAATTCTTTAGGGAAAAGTGGTCTTATTGGTCTGTCGATTAATCTTGAAGTCAGAGTTTCTTTTTCGGATGGTCTACCTTCTCTTTTAAAATATCCTCCTGGAATTTTTCCTGCAGCATATGTTTTTTCTTGATAATTTACTGTCAAAGGAAAGAAGTCTTTTGGTTTTCCATCATCTTTAGCAACTAGAGTTGTTAAAACTACAGTTCCATTCATATCCACAAGAACTGCGCTATTTGCCTGTCTTGCAATCTTCCCAGTCTCTAGTTGGACTTCACAATTTCCGTAACGGAACTTTCTTATTAAAGGTTTCATTTATTTTCTCTAGGGTTATCTTCTTAGTCCTAATGATGAGATTAGACTTTGATATCTGTCAATATTCTTTTTCTTTAAATAATCCAAAAGCTTTCTTCTAGTGTTTACCATTTTTAGTAACCCATGGCGAGAATGATGATCTTTTTTATGAATATTAAAATGTTCGCTTAAAAACTCAATTCTTTTTGATAGGAGGGCTATTTGTATTTCTGGCGAACCAGTGTCTGATGTACCAAGTTGGTATTGCTCTATAACCTTGCTCTTTTCTTCAGTTGTTAATGCCATATATTTCTCTTTTATCTCTAATTTAAGGGCGCATTCTAGCACGTTATATTAATCATACAAACATTAAGTTTTTACACTAAAATTTTTTTCGGTAGAAGCTCAAGTTGGTCATTTATAATACCGATCCCAATGAATTGCTTACTTTGATCATATATTTTCACATTTGAACAGGGTTTATCATCTATTTTCACCTTATTGCCGTTCAATATATGAGCTTTTTCTTGAGAAGAAGCAATGTATGAATAAGTATTGTTTAATAATTTATCAACATTAATAATATGATTTTTTATGTCTTGAGTATTTTGAAGAGCAAGAAAATTATCTAATGTTACAGAATCAGAAATATTTATATCTTTTATTTGCGTTCTTACTAATTTTTTTAAGAAAGCCCCACATCCTATTTCCTCTCCAATTTGTTCAACCAATGCTCTTATATACGTTCCTTTCGAACAACATACATTTATTCCTAAATGTTTTGAATCAATTTGCTTAATTTCAATTTTAAAAATTTCAATCGTTCTTGGTTTTCTGTTTATCAAAATTCCTTCTCGCGCATATTTGTATAATCTTTTTCCATTATGTTTTATAGCAGAAAACATTGGGGGAACTTGAGAAATTTTCCCAGTATATTTTTCTTCAATCATTTTCAGGTCTGTTTTACTTAATTTTGGAATAGAGTTTCCATTTGATATTAATCCATCGCCATCTCCAGTAGATGAAATCTTGCCAAGCCTAGCCACTGCATCATACTCTTTATCCGCGTCCGAAAAGTATGAACATAATTTTGTTGCTTTATTTAGAAATATAATAAGAAGACCGCTCGCCATAGGATCTAGTATTCCTGAAAAGCCAGCTTTTTTTTGCTTTAGTTTTTTTTTAATCTGTCTTAAAGTTTCGTTAGATGATATTCCAGATGGTTTATTTATTAATATGCAGCTTTGATTGAAATTATACATTGTTTTAGTTTAGACTTTTATTAATTAGTTTCTCAAGTTCAAACGCCTTCTCTTCTGTGTCATCATAGATAAATCTCAAGTTTGGCACTGATCTTAAATTAGAATTTTTTGACATAACTTTTTTAAAAAATAATTTTGAAGAGTTTATAGTTTTTATAATTAATTTTATCTCTTCCTGTCTTCTTTTTTTGTTATTGAAAACTATAAAAAAAACTTTTGCATTTTTAAGATCTTTTGATACTTCGACCTCTGTTACTATTACATCCTTGATCCTTTGGTCGTTAATATCATTTTGAATAATTTGAGCAATTTCTTTCTTTATTACAGAAGCAATTCTATGGACTCTTTGATTATCAGAATCATATTTCATCAATCTATTTTTCTCGCTACTTCAATTCTCTGAAAAACCTCGATGTTATCACCTGGCTTAACATCATTGTAGTTTTTAACTGCAATACCGCACTCTGTACCAAGTCGTACTTCTTTTACGTCGTCCTTATGTCTCCTAAGAGACTCAAGTTCCCCTTCAAATATAACCACATTTTCTCTTAAAACTCTTATTGGATTACCCTTTCTCACAACCCCTTCTATAACTTGACAACCTGCAACAGCACCCATCGCTGAGGATTTAAAAACATCTTTAACCTCTGCCAAGCCAACAATCTCCTCTCTGGTCTCAGGTGTTAATAATCCACTCATTCCGGCTTTCACATCATTAATAAGATCATAAATAATACTGTAGTATCTTAAATCAATATTCTTCTCTGATACGGTTTTCTTTGCTTGGCTATCAGCTCGAACATTGAAACCAAGTATTATTGCATTTGATGCCTCAGCCAATGCAATATCAGATTCATTAATAGCTCCTGCTGACGAACTAATAATTTTAACTTCCACTTCTTCGGTATTTAATTTTGTCAAGGAGTCGCAAATAGCTTGTGAGCTTCCTTGAACATCAGTTTTTAAAAGTATATTGAATGTTGGTATTTCTCCTTTTTTTAGATTACTAAACATGTTGTCCAAGGTTGGCGCTTGATATTGTGAAGCGAATTTATTGTCACGTAATTTAGTTTTTCTAAATTCTGCTATATCTCTTATTTTTTTATCATTAACCGCTGAAAGAACTTCATCTCCAACCTCTGGAGCGCCTGACAGGCCTAAAACAACTACTGGTGTTGAAGGAGTTGCTATACTAACTCTTTTCCCATCTTGATCTATCATCGCTCTAATTCTGCCGAATTCTTTTCCGCATAAAATATTATCACCTGTATTCATACAACCTTTTTGAACAAGCACAGTAGCAGTTGCGCCTTTACCTTTATCAAGAGCTGATTCTAAAACAACACCTGTGGCTGAACCTTTTGCTATAGCTTTTAGCTCAAGTACTTCTGCCATTAAAGATATTGAATCCAATAAGTTATCGATACCTGTGCCTTCTTTTGCGGAAACTTCTACAAAAATATTTTCTCCGCCCCATTCTTCAGGAACAATTTCGTATTTTGTAAGTTCAGTCTTGACGTTTTCGACGTTTGCTCCTTCTTTGTCAATCTTATTAACTGCGACAATGATTGGAACATTGGCTGCTTTTGAATGTTCTATAGCCTCAATTGTTTGTGGTTTTACTCCGTCATCTGCTGCAACAACAAGGATCACAATATCAGTGCAATTTGCACCTCGAGCCCTCATTGAAGTAAATGCAGCATGGCCTGGAGTGTCAAGAAAAGTCAATAGCCCATGACTTGTTTTTACCTGGTAAGCTCCAATATGCTGTGTTATTCCTCCGGCTTCACCTGACGCAACTCTACTTGCTCTTATGTAATCAAGTAATGATGTCTTCCCGTGATCAACATGACCCATAATTGTAATCGCAGGAGGTCTCGCCTCCAACTCATACTTTTCTTCGGGTTCTAATGTAAGTAAATTTTTTTCTATATTTTCAAAATCAATAGTTGTGACCTTATGACCCATTTCTTCAATAACTAAAGTTGCGGTATCCTGATCAAGCGATTCATTTATAGTCGCCATCACGCCCATATTCATTAAGGTTTTGATAACTTCTGCTGTTTTCACCGATATCGAAGATGCAAGCTCAGCAACAGTAATATACTCCCCCAATTCAACTGTATGTATAACTGGTTCTGTAGGCTTTTCGAATTGATGCTTATCATCTGTTTTTATTTCTTTAGCTTTTTTTTGTGGCTTTTTTCTAACAACTCTATTGTCATCAGATATATGGATTTTTTGTCTTCTTTGTTTTGATTTTATACTTGGGTTATTTTTTTCTTCATTTACAAATTTTGTTTTTGATTTCTTTCTACGCTTTTTGCTTACATCATCATTAGATTCAACATTACTTTGAACAACTTCAGCTTCATGAACTGATTTTTCAATATTTTCAATATTATTTGTTACATCTTCTTTTAATGTATCTTCTTCAGCGACATTGTCTTTTTTTAGATTTTCGTTATTTGGTTTTACTTCTACCTTTTCGGTAACTTGATTATTTACTTTTGAAAAAACTCTTTTTTTTCTTATAACTGTGTTTGTTTTATCATTTTGTTTGATATCGTTTTCTTTTATTTGCTTAGGTGTTATTTTTTTCTTTTTGCTCTGCGAACTTCGAACATAATTAAGTAGCTGCATTTTTTCTTCATCACTTATTAAGTCACTTTCATTTTTCTTTTTTACGCCAGCAAGTTCTAGTTGATCAATTAAACGATTAACTGATAAACCTACTGTCTTCGAAAACTCTTTTATAGTGATATCAGACATTTTTTTTATTTACCCTCAAACATTGGAGCCCTTGCGGTCATTATAAGTTTACCAGCAAGTTCTTCTGTCATGTTTTTAATTGGCATTAACTCATCAATGGATTGATCAGCTAAATCATCAATGGTGATGATTCCCCTACAAGCTAGCTCAAACGCTAAGTCGTTAGTCATCCCTTCCATTTCAAGGAGTGCTTTAGATGGTTCCGCATCCATATTTAATGATTCGGGATTTATTGCTTGTTTTAATAAATAGTCTCGCGCTTTGTTTCGAATTTCCTCAACTATATTTTCATCAAGAGCTTCTATTTCTGACATATCTTTTGGAGGTGCGTAAGCAATTTCATCTACACTCGAGAAGCCTTCTTGAGCAAGTACTAAAGCAACCTTTGGATCTATCTCTAGATATTTAACAAAGTTTTCACTAATTGTTTGGGTCTCAACTTCGCTTTTTTCATCAACTTGGCCCTCGGTCATTACGTTTAAATCCCAGCCAGTCAATTGGCTTGCCAACTTAACGTTTTGCCCACCTCTGCCTATGGCTTGGGAAAGTTTTTCCTCTTCAACAGCAATATCCATACTTTTTGATTCTTCGTCCATAACTATCGATAAAACAGTTGCTGGAGACATAGCGTTTATTACAAATTGTGCAGGATTTTCATCCCAAAGTATTATGTCTATTCGTTCTCCCGCGATCTCATTTGATACTGATTGAACTCTTGATCCTCTCATACCAACACAAGCGCCAACTGGGTCAAGCCTAGGGTCATTTGATTTAACAGAAATCTTAGCTCGAACACCTGGGTCTCTTGCAGCACTTAAAATTTCTATCAAATCTTGCCCAACTTCTGGTACTTCTAAACTGAATAATTTTATTAAGAAATCTGGATGTGTTCTTGATAAGAATAATTGCGGACCTTTTGACTCAGCTCTTACCTCTTTTAAATATGCTCTAATTCTATCTCCGTTTCTTATAGCTTCTCTAGGAATTAAATCTTCCTTCTCTATAAAACCTTCGGTGTTATTTCCTAGATCTACTAAAACTCCATTATGCTCAACTCTTTTTACAATTCCCATAATTAATTCGCCAACTTTATTTTCATAAGATTCAACTACTCTTAATCTTTCTGCCTCACGAACTTTTTGGACAATAACCTGCTTTGCTGTATGTGCTGCAATTCTTCCAAATGGTACTGAATCGATCTCTTCTTCTATAGAGTCTCCAATTTCTATCTCATCATGCTGTTTGGTTGCATAAGCGTGAAGAATTTGAGAATCTGGTGAAGTGAACTCAGGATCGTCATCAGATAATACTGTCCACCTTCTAAAGGTTTTATAGTCACCTGTATTTCTGTCAATGGATACACGCACATCAACTTCTTTTGAATATTTTTTTCTTGTGGCAGTTGCCAGCGCAATTTCAATTGCACTAAAAATAATTTCTTTATCAACTCCTTTTTCATTTGATACAGAATCAACTACGTTTAAAATTTCTTTACTCATATAAATCTCTCCAGATTATGTATTAAGCCTAGCGCTATCTATTGAATCATATCTAATCTCAAAAATTTCCTTATTCACATCTAATAAAATATGGTCAGTTTGAACATCTTTTATGATCCCTTTTATATTTTTACGATTATTTACTAGCCATTTAAGTTTCACTTTTATATTTTCGTTAATGTATTTTTTAAAATGCTCTTTTGTAATAAGAACCCTGTCCAAGCCAGGCGAGGAAACCTCTAAAATATAATTTACGTCTAAAATTTTTTTTGTATCAAGCATATGGGTTGTTTGGTTGCTAACTTTTGCGCAGTCATCAATATTGATACCCTGTTCTTTATCTATGTATAGAGTAAGCTTTACAGTATTACTTTGTTGCGAGAAATTTAAACCCCAAAAGTCATATCCCATTGTTGAAACCAACGATTCTAATAATTGTGTAACTTCTTCTCTCAAGCTCTTTCACCTATATTTTGTCTAAAATTCTTCCCTAGACGAAAAAAACCCCATTAAGGGGCCTAAAAAAACCCTACTAAATAGGGTTCATAAGTCTAAAAAATTTACATTAATAAGTATATTTTGGAATGCTTAAAACATCAACATATTTTAGAAATTTTAATGAAAATCAACTACTTTTGGCTTATTTTTATCAAACCAATTAATATCTAAAGCTTAAAAGTTGGTAGCGGAGGTAGGATTCGAACCTACGACCTTCGGGTTATGAGCCCGACGAGCTGCCAGACTGCTCCACCCCGCACTTTTGTATGGATTTTACTTACAGAACTATAATTTATCAAGTAAGTATCGCGAAAAGATAATTAAACGCAAAATTTGGGAATATAAAAATTGCAATAATTGCAAATGGAATTATTGACAGAATAATCAAATTTATTGCCCCATTTGATTTAATCATACTATTAAAGCCTGTCTCAAAAAACATAAACCAAATTACTCTTAAATAATAATATAGGCCGACAACTGTAAACAACACAACAATTACGGCTGTAATAATCATACTTTGATCAACAAGTGCGTCTAGAACAAGATATTTAGCGTAAAAGCCAATTGTTAATGGAATACCTGCCGTTGATAAAAGTGTAATCATAAATAATACAGAGATTAAGCCTGATTTTGACGACAAACCCTTAAGATCTTTAATATAAACAAGGTCAAATTTATTTGAGGAAATAAATGTGATGATAGATATTGCTGATACAGTTGTAACTGTATATGTAATTACATAAAAAGCCGCGACAGAAAAATTAAATTCTACGGAGGCAAATATGGCCAAAAATATAAAGCCTGAGTTGGCAACACCTGAGTATGCGAGCATTCTCATTATTTTTTTCTGAGCTAAAGCATACATATTTCCAATAAAAATTGAAAAAACGCCTAAATATAAAATAAATTTAGAAAAATTGTCTTCGAATAAAATTTGATTGTCATTTAGAAAACGATAGGCAAAAACAAAAAATGCAATTTTTGGTATTGAAGCAATAAAATTTGTGATTGGTAAAGGTGCGCCCTCATAAACATCAGGAAGCCACATATGAAATGGCGCAACTGCAAATTTAAATGCTACGCCAATAAAAACAAGTATATAAGAGAAAAGATATAAATTTGATAACTCATTATCAGATAAGTAGTTTGCTATTTCATTTATCATAAGCGAATTTGTTATACCGTATAAATAAGAAAACCCAAACAAAATTAAGGCTGAGGCTATAATGCTTAAAACAAAATATTTTATTGCAGCCTCTCCGGAGATAAGACTAGTTCGGTTTAAAGCGATAAGCGAGTATAAACTTAAAGAAGATAGCTCGATTCCAAGAAAAAGAGTTATCAAATTATTTGCTGAAATTATTATTAAACATCCAATCAAAGCAAATAAGAGTAATGAATAAAATTCACCCGAGATTAATTTTTTGTCTCTTAAATATTTTTGAGAAATCAAGATTTGTATTAAAAAGACTACATAGCAAATAATTTTAAAGAATTCTGTGACGTTGCTTTTAATCAAAGAGGCATTGAAAATAAAGAGGGAGTCGTCTCTATAAGCAAAAAGACTTAATAATAATGCAATCAGTGCAGATATCACTGTTAGATTGAAAACATATCTCTTTAAAGATTTAAATATTCCAACCAGAAGAATAGTCATTGCCATAATAAATAGAAATATTTCAGGCAAAAAATTGGATATACTCATTAATGTATTATTTAGATTCATATTTTTAAAATTATGTTATTTGTCATATTTTGCAAGGTAATATTCATATAAGTCATCATATAATCAGGATAAACGCCAAGAATTAAAACTATTAAAGCTAGAGAAAAAAGTATAATTTTTTCTAAAAAATTCGCATCAAGATTATTGTTCAATCCGACTTTTAATTCTCCATAAATTACTCTTTTTACCAACCACAGAGAATAAACGGCTGAGATTATTAAAGTCGATGAAGCAAGAAAAGCAAATATGAAATTTGTCTTAAAAGAAGCAAGTATAATTAATAATTCACCAACAAAACTAGATGTTCCTGGTAAACCACAGTTTGCTAAAGCAAAAAAAACAAAAAACCAGCTATAAACTGGCATCTGATTTAATAATCCACTTAGATCAGATATTTTTTTCGTCTTATATCTATCATATATTGATCCAACACAAATGAATAAAGCGGCTGAAACAAAACCGTGAGAAATAATTTGATACATGCTTCCAGAGAGACTTACTATAATATCATTTTGTGAATTTGTACTGTTAAATAATTGAAAAATTAAAAAGAAACCAAGCGTGACAAAACCCATGTGCGATATAGATGAGTAAGCTATTAATTTCTTCATATCATTTTGGGTTATAGCAACAATTCCGACGTATACTATAGCTATTAAAGATAAAATTATAAAAAACATATCCAGAGAAGAAGCTCCCAAGGGGACTACTGGTAAAACGTATCTAATAAATCCGTAGGCTCCAACTTTTAATAATATTGCCGCTAAAACTACAGACCCAGATGTAGGAGCCTCGACATGAGCATCTGGGAGCCATGTATGAAATGGAAACATTGGTATTTTTATTGCGAAAGCTATGGCCATAGCTATAAACAGCCATTCCTGTTCAATTAACGAAAAATTAGATTCGTAAAAAGATAAAACATTAAATGAAGCAATCGAAGAATTTATATATAAAAAAGCAATTAGCAAAAGAATAGAACCCAAGAATGTATATACAAAAAATTTTATCGAGGCATAAATCCTATTAGCACCACCCCAAATCCCTATAATTAAGAACATAGGAATTAATAATGCTTCAAAAAATATATAAAATAAAATTGCGTCTAATGCCGAAAAAACGCCTATTGTTAATCCATTTGCAAGAAGAAAACTAGCATAATACTGATTTCGCTTCTTAAGATTAAGAGTTGAGTTATACAAAGAAACTATCAAGAATATGATTGTATTAAGAAAAATTAATAATACCGAGATCGCATCAACACCAAGAAAATAATATATGTTAAGTGTGGGAATCCAGTCGACATTTTCTACAAATTGGAAATTCGAAGATGATTGATTATAGCTATTCAATAAAATCAATGATAAAGAGAAAACAATGAAATTTATAATTATGTTAAGAAAATTTAGTACGGCATCATTTCTTTTATAAAATAATATTATTAACCCAGAAATAATTGGTAACCATATTAAAAAAGATAAAATATTATTAATCATAGTACCCTCGATAATATAATTCCAAAAATTACAACAAGTGAAAAGACAATTAAAAATGCATAATGATAAAGATAACCGCTACTAATACTTTTGAAATAAGAAGATAATTTATTAATTTTACTTGGTAAGCCATTAACAATAAAACTATCAATAATCTTAATGTCAAATTTTGTTGCCACAAAAAATGATGTTGCTTTCATAAAATCAGAACAATTTAAAAAGAATTCATCAAATTTATACTTTGATTTAATAATCATTGATAATTTTTTTAAATATTTATTTGATAAAAATGCTAATTCTTTATTATCTAAGTAAAGATATTTGGCAATAAGAAATCCAACAATTAAGGTGACAGAGGCAGGTGATAATATGCCGTGTGAGATAAACGGTAGTAAGCCTTCGTAATGAATTTCTTTTACTCCAAACATAAAAATCGGAAGCTCAATGAATGTCCGTATCACGAATCCTGATAGCAAGGAAAGAGTAGCTAAAATTATAAGAGGCGATAAGATAACATATGATTCCTCATGAATTTTGTGGATGTCGCCACCTCTATACTTTCCATAAAACACAATGAAAATTAATCTTAGTGAATAAACCGTAGTTATCAACGCTCCGATTAAAAGAAGTATATAAACAAAAAATGACAAATCTGTATTTTCATAAAGCATTACTTCTAATATAAGATCCTTTGAAAAAAATCCTGAAGTTAGCGGGAAACCAATAATACATAGTGTTCCAACTAAAAAGCAGAAATATGTTATAGGTAATTTTTTTCTTAAGCCCCCCATTTTTGTGATGTCTTGATTATGATGAAGCGACATAATAACTGAACCTGCACATAAAAATAACAAGGCTTTAAAAAAAGCATGTGTATATAGATGAAAAAATGAAACCGTATAAGCATTTATTCCTAAAGCAGATACCATGTAGCCTAATTGTGAAATTGTTGAATAAGCAATAACTTTTTTAATATCATTCTCAAAAATCGCAATTACGCCTATAAAGAGCGCGGTAAGGGCTCCGATTATCAATATGAAGTCCGTTGTAACTTCTGCGTAAATATAAATTGGGGATAATCTGGCAACCATAAATATCCCAGCTGTTACCATTGTTGC
>CAJWEM010000004.1 GCA_913031205.1 uncultured Gammaproteobacteria bacterium
GCATCATTTGATACTTTTACAGCCTCGTTTATATATTTTTCTAATTCACTTGAATCATAAATCACTTCCATTGCCCTACCACCAAGAACATAAGATGGTCTTACAATTACAGGGTAACCAATATCATCAGCTTTTTTTAATGCTTGATTCTTATTTCTTGCAGTGCCATTTGCAGGCTGAAGTACGTCAATATCTTTTAAAATCTTTTGAAACTTCTCTCTATCCTCTGCTGCATCAATCGAGGCTGAAGATGTTCCAATTATAGGAACTTTAAACTTAGCAAGGTCATTGACCAATTTTAACGGTGTTTGGCCCCCATATTGAACAATGACTCCATCAGGTTTTTCAATATCTACAATATTAAGAACGCTTTCTAGTGTTATAGGCTCAAAATACAATCGATCAGAAGTATCATAATCTGTAGAAACAGTTTCAGGATTACAATTTATCATAATCGTTTCATACCCAAGTTCTTGCGCAGCCTTCGACGCATGAACACAGCAATAGTCAAACTCAATACCTTGTCCAATTCTGTTTGGGCCACTACCAATGACAATAATTTTTTTATTTTTTGTTGGTAATGATTCACAGAAATCTTCATATGTTGAGTATAAATATGAAGTTGAAGTTGGAAATTCAGCAGCACATGTGTCAACCCTTTTATAAACTGGTTTTATTTTTAATTTTATTCTTTTGCTTCTAACTCTTGCTTCAGTTGTTTTCATTAATTTTGCAATTTTTACATCTGTAAATCCTTTTTTCTTAAATAAAAGCATATTTTTTTTCGATATATCATTAATTTTATTTTTTGAAATACTTTTTTCAAAATTTACAAGCTCAAAAATATTTTCTAAAAACCAATTATCGATTTTGGATATATTATGTACCTCTTTTATCGAGTAATTTCTCCTAAATGCTTCAGCAACATAAAGAATTCTATTTGGTCCAGGCTCTCTTAATTCATATTCAAATTTAAATTTATCCATATCTTTAAATTCATCAATTTGGTCAAGGCCGTAGAGGTCTAACTCAAGACTTGATAGAGCCTTCTGAAGTGATTCTTGAAAATTTCTACCCATTGACATTACTTCACCAACCGATTTCATTTGAGTGGTAAGTCTATTATTCGACTTAGGAAATTTTTCGAAAGCGAATCTCGGAATTTTTGTCACAACGTAATCAATAGTAGGCTCAAAAGACGCTGGCGTAGCGCCTCCAGTAATTTCATTTTGCAGCTCATCTAAAGAGAAGCCGACAGCAAGTTTTGCTGCTACTTTCGCTATTGGAAAGCCTGTAGCTTTTGAAGCGAGAGCCGATGATCGTGATACTCTTGGATTCATTTCTATTACCACAAGTTTTCCATTTTTAGGATTTACAGCAAATTGGACATTTGAGCCACCAGTATCGACACCTATTTTTCGTAAGATTGCGATTGAAGCATTTCTCATAATTTGATACTCCTTGTCAGTTAAAGTCTGAGCAGGAGCAACTGTTATTGAGTCGCCGGTATGCACGCCCATAGGATCAAAATTTTCTATGGAACATATTATTATACAATTATCTTTTGAGTCCCTTACGACTTCCATTTCATATTCTTTCCAACCTAAAAGCGACTCCTCTAAAAGTATTTCAGTCGTAGGTGAAATATCTAATCCTCTTTTTGATATTTCAATAAACTCCTCTATGTTGTATGCAATTCCGCCGCCACTTCCTCCCAGAGTAAAAGATGGTCTTATGATAACTGGAAAGCCTATTTTTTTTTGCTTATCAAGAGCATCTTCAATATTTTTTACAATATATGATTTAGCTGAATCCAAATTTATTTCTTGCATAGCTTTCTTAAATAAAAATCGATCCTCAGCTAAATCTATGGCATTTTTGGATGCTCCAATCATTTCTACTTTATGTTTTTTTAATACCCCTAATCTATCTAAATCAAGTGCGCAATTTAGGGCGGTTTGCCCTCCCATAGTTGGTAAAACTGCATCTGGCTTTTCAATTTCTATAATTTTTTCAACAGTGGAATGATTTATAGGTTCAATATAGGTCGCGTCGGCCATCTCTGGATCGGTCATTATGGTTGCAACGTTAGAATTTACTAAGACAACTGAGTAACCTTCTTCTTTCAACGCTTTGCATGCTTGAACACCTGAATAATCAAACTCACATGCTTGGCCAATAACAATTGGTCCGGCACCTAAAATTAGTACTTTTTTAATATCATTTCTTTTTGGCATTTTTCTTCTTATTCATTAATTTTATAAATTCTTCAAAAAGGTAATTTACATCCTGCGGTCCAGGGCATGCTTCAGGATGTCCTTGGAAACTAAATATTGGAAGTTTTTTATGCTTAATTCCTTGAATTGTATTATCAAATAATGACCTGTGTGTAATTGTAAATTCATTTGATAAGGATTCCTCCTCTATAACAAAACCATGATTTTGACTTGTAATCATCACTCTTCCACTTTTAAGATCTATAACTGGATGGTTAGCCCCATGATGACCATACTTCATTTTTTTTGTTTTTGTATTACTTGCAAGTGCAATTAATTGGTGGCCTAGACATATACCAAAAATTGGAATTTGATGTTTAAAGAGACTTCTTATTGATTCTATTGCAAAATCGCATGGCTCTGGATCGCCTGGTCCATTTGATAAAAATACTCCGTCAGGATTTTTTGCAATTATTTTGCTTACCTGGGTTTTAGCCGGAACAACTTCAACATCACAACCCATTGAATAAAGAATTCGTAAAATATTTTTCTTTACCCCAAAATCATATGCAATTACTTTAAAGTTATTGTTGGGTTTTTGTTTGCTGAAAGTTTGCTGATATATATTTTCTTTAAAATTATAAGTTTTTGAGGAAGAAACTTTAGATGCTAATTCAGCCCCCTCCATTCCTGTATTTTTTAACAGCCTCTTTTTTGCTTTTTCGATATCTTTTTTATTATGTATAATACATGCTTTCATTGCTCCATTATTTCTTATCTGTGAAGTTATATGTCTTGTATCAATATCAGCTATACAAACAATTTTCATTTTTTTTAGATATTCAGAAAAATTTTGTTTTGACCTCCAGTTTGATGCTTGTAAAGGGGCTTCTCTTAAAACCAAACCACTTACATAAGATGATGATGATTCTTGATCTTCATTATTTATACCTACGTTACCAATATGAGGATAGGTAAATGTAATTATTTGATTTTTATAAGACGGATCTGTAACAACCTCTTGGTAGCCAGTCATTGCAGTATTAAAAACTATTTCTCCGTACGAATCGGCTTTATAACCAACAGAACTGCCATAAAATATTTCATTATTTTCTAAAATTAGAATAGCTTGTTGCAAAGTATTACCTATATTGTTTTCAATTAAAAGTTAGATTACATTATAATGCCAGAAAATCTGACATGGTATACAATCCTGCATCTTTATCAATCATCCATTCAGCAGCAAGTATCGCGCCGTTAGCAAAAATTTTCCTATCGAAACTTTTATGATGTATTTCGATTGATTCATCTTGTAAAGTAAACTTTACAGTATGATCGCCTACAACATTGCCAATTCTTAAACAATGATGGTTTATTTCTTTTTTATTATTGACCGCCTTTTTTATTTTATCTTCAAAAGTAAGCGATGTTCCTGAGGGCATATCAACTTTATGTTTATGATGATGTTCTATAATGTCAATATCTGAATTTTCTCCAATCGCCAATGAAGCTTTTTCAACTAATTCAAGACACAAGTTAATTCCTATACTCATATTTGATGACTTTAGGATAGGAATGTCTTTGCTTGCTGCTTCTATACGGTTGATCTGTTCTATTGAGTACCCTGTTGTACCAATAACAAGCCTTCTATTGAAATTAACACAGGTTTCAAGAATTTCCATTGAATAATTAGGTTTTGTAAAATCGATACAAATATCGCAATTTTTAATAGAACTATTTAAATCAGTGGATAATTTTTCTTTGCTAATTTCCAGCAAACTAAGTTCTTTTGATATTTTTGAGTTATTTCGGACAACTCCCGATGATAATTCTAAATTAGAGCTTTCTAATAAAACTTTTGCTATTTCCAACCCCATTCTTCCTGAGATACCAGGAATACATACTTTTATAGTCATTATGAACAGTTTGATGGTTAAAATTACAGTATAGTAACATACAGTTTATAGAGTAAAAGATAATTTATTCAAAAAATTTCTTTAAACCATCTAGCCATGATTCTGATTTTGGATTGTGCCTTTTAGAGCTACCTTTTATCTTACTATCAAACTGCAAAAGTATATCCTTTTGCTCTTTTGATAAATTTACTGGGGTTTCTATTTGAACAGAACACATTAGATCGCCGATTCCGCCACCTCTTACAGACTTTATGCCTTTACCCTTTAATCTAAATAATTTGCCAGTTTGAGTGCCTGCGGGAATTTCAATAGATACCTTATTGTTGGATAAAGTTGGGATTTCAATTTCAGCACCAAGGGCTGCCTCGGAAAATGATAGTGGTACCTCACAATACAAATTACTACCATCTCTTTTAAAAATAGAGTGCTTAATGAGACTAACTCTGATAAACAAATCGCCAGGTGGTCCTTGATTAATTCCTGCTTCACCCTTTCCTGCTAATCTGATTCTATCTCCGCTATCTACACCAGCTGGAATAGATACTGATATTTCCTTATCTACATTTACTGCGCCACTTCCATAACATTTTGAACAAGGATTTGAGATTATTGTTCCTTTACCTGCACAAGTTGGGCATGTTTGCTGAATAGTGAAAAAACCTTGTTGCGCTCTTACTTGCCCTACTCCATTGCATGCAGAACATGAGACAGGTTGTGAGCCAGGATTGGAGCCAGAGCCGTCACAATTATCGCATACATCTTTAGTTCTGATTTTCAAAGATTTTTCAATACCGAAAGCTGCCTCCTCTAAGGATAGTCTTAATTCATACTCAAGATCTGCGCCCTTGTATCTTTGAGATGAATTATTTCTTGATTGTCCGCCGCCAAAAATATCTCCAAAAATATCTTCAAAAACATCTCCAAAGCCCGATGTATTGAAACCTCCGCCCGAACCACCTCCAAATCCACCGCCGAAGTCAGTGGTTCCATATTGATCATACATGGATTTTTTTTGAGGATCTGATAGAACGTCATAGGCTTCTTTAATTTCCTTAAATTTCTTTTCAGCGCCTTTATCATTTCCTGTTCTATCAGGATGATATTTCATAGCTTTCTTTTTGAAAGCCTTTTTTACCTCATCAGATGAAGCGCCTTTATTGACACCTAAGACTGCATAATAATCCATATCGAATAAACGTTAGCTTTATTTTTTATCGTTATTTACTTCTTTGTACTCGGCATCCACAACATCGGAATCATTACTGCTCTCGGTATTGTCTGAAGTAGCTTCGGCATCTGGATTCTGGTTTTGTTTCGCATGCTCAGCATACATCATTTCTGCCATTTTTGCTGATGCTTCAGATAAATTCTTAATGCTATTTTCTATTACTTCCTTATCATCGGTCTTAAGAGCCTCGACTAATGCTTCATTTTTCTCTTTTATATTTTTTCTATCTTCATCTGAAACTTTCTCTCCTAATTCATCTAAAGATTTATTCGTTGCATGGACAAGTGCGTCACCTTGATTTTTCAAGCCTACAAGCTCTTGAAATTTTTTATCATCTTCAGCATGAAGCTCTGCATCTTTTACCATTTTTTCAATTTCTTCATCAGAGAGACCACTGGATGACTTAATAATTATTGATTGTTCTTTATTTGTTGCTTTATCTTTTGCTGACACATTAAGAATTCCATTCGCATCAATATCAAAAGTCACTTCAATTTGTGGCATTCCTCTTGGTGCTGGTGGTATATCAGATAGATTAAATTGTCCAAGAGACTTGTTTCCAGAGGCCATATCTCTTTCTCCTTGTAAAACATGCACAGTAACAGCTGTCTGATTATCCTCAGCTGTGGAGAAAACTTGATTTTGTTTAGTTGGGATAGTTGAATTTTTCTCGATAAGCTTTGTCATCACTCCGCCCATGGTTTCTATACCAAGTGAAAGGGGTGTAACATCTAATAATAAAACATCTGTAACGTCGCCCGCTAAAACACCACCTTGAATTGCGGCGCCTGCAGCAACAGCTTCGTCAGGGTTGACATCTTTTCTAGGATCTTTACCAAAATATTCTTTTACAACTTTTTGTACCAAAGGCATTCTTGTTTGCCCACCAACTAAAATCACATCGTTAATATCACTTTTTGAAAGCTTTGCATCTTTAAGAGCAGTCTCACAAGGACTGATTGTTCTTTGAACAAGGTCTTCAACCATTGATTCAAATAAAGCTCTAGTAACCTTCATATTTAAATGCTTTGGTCCACTTGCATCGGCAGTGATGTAAGGAATATTTATATCAGCTTGCTGACCATTTGATAGCTCTATTTTTGCCTTTTCAGCTGAATCTTTTAATCTTTGAAGGGCTAATGGATCTGATCTTAAATCAAAATTTTGTTCTTTCTTAAATTCATCGACGATATGATCAATTAGCCTGGAATCAAAATCTTCACCGCCAAGTTGAGTGTCGCCATTTGTTGAAAGAACTTCTATCTGGTTTTCACCATCAATATCAGATATGTCAATTATAGAAACGTCAAATGTTCCGCCCCCAAGGTCATAAACCGCGATTTTTTTATCGCCTTTCTTTTGATCTAAGCCATAAGCTACCGCAGCAGCTGTAGGCTCATTAATAATTCTTTGAACATTTAAACCTGCAATTTTACCAGCATCTTTTGTAGCTTGCCTTTGTGAGTCATTGAAATAGGCTGGAACTGTTATTACAGCATCAGTAACTTCCGAGCCTAAAAATTCCTCAGCTGTTTTCTTCATTTTCATTAAGACTTTTGCAGAGATTTCGGGTAGAGCCATTTTCTTATCATCAATTTGAACCCAAACATCTCCGTTATCAGCTTCGACAATACTGTAAGGAAGAATAGCTTTGTCTTTTTGGACCTCTTTATCTGAATATTTTCTTCCAATAAAACGTTTTACAGCATAGACGGTTTTTTCAGGATTCGTAACAGATTGACGCTTGGCAGATTGCCCAACAAGAGTTTCAGCATCCGTGAAAGCTACAACAGAAGGAGTTGTCCTATCACCCTCGCTATTTTCAATAATTCTTGGTCTATCACCTTCCATAACGGAAACGCATGAATTTGTTGTACCTAAATCAATACCTATAATCTTGCCCATTTTTAAAACCTCTCAAATTAATTAAATATTCGTTAATTCTTATATGAGGACACCAAGAAGTTTTTCAAGTTTTTTTTTGATTTTTTTTAGAAACAATTACCAATGCGGGGCGAAGGAGTTTTGAATTTAACTTATATCCCTTTTGCATGACCTCTAAAACAGTATTTTCTGCTAAATCATCCTCTTTTGTTGCCATGGCTTGGTGAAAATCTGGATCAAATTTCTCATTTAAAGGGTTAATTTCCTCAAGATTTAGTTTTTCAAAAACTTCCTTTGCTGTTTTCAGAAGAAGCGTATTTCCTTTTATTAAATCATCTATCTTAAGGCTTTGACTTGTTGCGGCTTTCTCCGCAGCCTCCAAACTATCCATAATAATTAAAAGTTCAGACGATAGTTTTTCGGTAGAATAAAGTTGAGCCTGTACGAGTTGCTTTTCAGTGCGTTTTTGAAAATTATCTAGTTCCGCTCTTGATCTTAATAATAAATCGTTAAGTTTTTCGTTTTCTGCGAGCAAATCGGGTTCTTCGGTATTTGGCAAATTGTCGCCATCTGTCTGGTGTTCTGGGTCCTTCGCCTCTAAGTCATCAGAAGAAATTTCTCCAGCATCTATAATTTCTGAAATATTATCTTTAGCATCCTTATTTTTATCTTCCATAGTGTTTGCCTTAAATTTATTTTTGATAATGTATGATATAAATAATGTATGGTCTAATCTGAAGTTTTCAAGGCATCACTTAATAATTTTGCTGTAATATCTACAATAGGTATTACTCTTTCATAAGCCATTCTTTTTGGTCCAATAACCCCGAGAACGCCCACAACATCGTCGTCAAATTTATAAGGTGCGCTAATAATACTGCAATCATCAAGAACATTATATCCAGATTCTGCTCCAATAAAAATTTTTACGCCTTTTGAAGAAATACTTTTATCAAGTAAATGTAAAATATTATTTTTTTCGTTAAATGCTTCGAATAATGTTTTTAATTTCTCGATATCTGAAAGTTCCTCACAATTCATAAGTTTTGTCTGTCCGCTTACTATTAAGTCATCATTTTTTTGAGCTTCATCTGATTCCAAAAAAAGCTGCTTTCCAAAGTTAATAGCCGACGACATAATGCTATTCATATCTTTTCTCATTTCATCTAATTCGTTAAGTAAAATTTTTCTTATATGATGTATTGACTGCCCAGAAATAATTGAATTTAAATAATTTGAAGCCTCTTGAAGCTCTGATGATGTATAATTTTTGTCAAGATTAATTATTTTGTTTTCAACATCGTTACTTTTATTTATTAAAATTGCTAAAATTTTGTTATCACTTAACCTTAAAAAATCAATTTGTTTTAGTTCAGTATTTTTATGAGTTGGTAAAGATATAATACCTGTAAGTTCTGTTATATTTGATAAAATTTCGTTTGTTTTTTTAACAATATTTTTTCTTTCAACTCCTTTAGTTAAATTAAGCTTTAGTTTATCAATAAGCTTATTATTAACTGGTTGTACTTTGATCATCTTGTCCACAAACATTCTATAGGCAAGTTCAGTTGGCACTCTTCCAGCAGATTTATGAGGTGAGTAAATGTATCCAAGATCTTCAAGATCAGTAAATACGTTCCTGATAGTAGCTGAACTTATTGCAATATCAGACGTTTTGGATAGCTTTGTTGACCCTACTGGTTGACCATCCGAAATAAAGCTTTCAACTAACGCTTTAAGCAACAACTCTTGTCTAGAATTTAAATTTTCCATAAAAAAATTTTTGGCTTTTTTTAATAATATAATATTATGAATTATATTATAATGCTATTTTGAACATTTTATAAGCTTACAGGGGGCTTAATGTCAACATTCGAAAATATAGCAATCATATCGAAAATCAGCGACAACAGTGTGAAAGACAGCCTTGATGCAGTTATTGAATTTTTAGATAAAAAGAATATCAGCTATTACTTGGACAGTAATTCATGTTTATTGCTAAAAGGTAGAAATGAGACTGGAATTGAAGATATAAAGAAAAAATGTGATCTAGCATTTATTATCGGAGGCGACGGAACTCTTTTGAGATCTGCCCAAGATTTATCAAAATCTAACATTCCAATATGCGGTATAAATAGAGGTAGGTTAGGTTATCTTGTTGATATATCGCCTGATCATATAGAGGAAAATTTAGAAAATATTTTTTCAAATAATTTTTCTATCGACGAAAGAATTTCTTTAGAGGGAAAAGTATTAAGAGATGGAAAAGAAGTTGCTAAAAATATTTCTTTCAATGACATTGTAATAAATAGTAAAGATGCAAGGATGATTGAATTAGATGCAATGTTAAATGGGGAAATGCTTTATACAATAAATGCAGACGGGTTAGTTATTTCTACGCCTACAGGTTCAACTGCTTATTCATTGTCGAGCGGTGGGCCAATTTTAGATCCAACAATGGAAGCGTTAATATTAGTGCCAATATGTCCCCACTTGCTTAGCAATAGGCCAATTGTTATCAGCATGGATAGTATAATTGAAATTAAAATTTCAGAAAATATAAAAACAAATGCAAATGTGACTTTTGATGGTCAAATTAGTGTTCCAATTAAACCTAATGACATTGTGAAAATATGTAAAAGTACAACAACTCTAAAATTAATCCAGCCTCCAGGTATTAATTTCCTTTCAATTCTAAGGGAGAAGCTTGGATGGGGTTTTAAGCCGTAAATAAATGTTATCAAATATTTATATTAAAAACTTTGCGATTATTGATGAAATTGAAATTGACTTTTTTGAAAATATGTCAGTTTTAACGGGTGAAACTGGTGCAGGTAAGTCTATTCTTATTGATGCAATCAATGTAGTTTTTGGTAATAAGCAAACGAAGAAAATTATTAGAGACGAAAAAAAAGATACAGAGATTATATGCAGTTTTCATATAAATAACGAAAATATTATAAAGATTCTTGAAAATAAAGATTTATATTCAGATAGTCAATGTATATTTAGAAGAAAAATTAATACAAAGAATATTTCAAAAATTTATATCAATGATAAACCAGTAAATTCAAATACAGCAAAGCATATTGGAAATATGATAATTGATATACATGGGCAGCACGAAAATCAACTTATTTTATCAAGTGATGAACAAAGGAATAGGCTTGATAACTATATAAATATTAGTAAAGAAAAGGAAGATATCAAAGATATATTATCGAAAATTAATAGTTTAGAAAAAGAATTATCTGATAGCAACCTATCAGAAAATGAATATGAGGATAAAATATCACTTTTAGATTTCGAAATAAATGAGCTACAAGATGATACAATTGATTCAGAGAGTTATGATAAATTATCAGATGAATTTAATAAGCTAAATAATTCTGAACAATTAATCAACAAAACAAGAGAGTGTCTTAATATTATTGAAGGGGATGATGGTTACAGCGTTAACTCACAGCTTTCACAGCTCAATAAGAATTTAGAAGACATTGTTAAAATAGACGATTCTTCAAGTGAAATCTTAAATCAAAATATAATTATCATGGATCAAGTAAAAGCACTCTCAAAAATGATAGAGAAGTACTCTAATGCAATCAACATGGATCCAGAAAAGCTTGAAACTATAAATAATAAAATTTTATCCCTTAATAAGCTTGCTAGAAAATATAAAGTTAATGAGAGAGATTTAAGTAAGATACTGAATGATAAAAATTCTCAACTTCAAATATTAAAAAATAATAAAGAAAATTTTAGTAAAAACAAAGAAGAAATTAATAAGCTTCAAGAAAAGTATCATAAAATTGCATCTAAAATATCAAATACAAGAAAGAAAAATTCAAAAAATCTTGAGAACAAAATAACAAATCAGCTTAAAGATCTTGGAATGAATCAGTGTCAATTTAAAATCAATATTCAAACAGATGAAAATTTGATTAAAAAAGATGGTTATGACAAAGTATCTTTTCTTATTAAAACAAATGATAAATCAAAACTTATGCCGCTGAACGAAATTGCATCTGGGGGAGAACTATCGAGACTTAGTTTAGTAATCCAGCTTGAAACAAGATCAAATGATGATTGCGAAACTATGATATTTGATGAAATTGATACTGGTATTGGAGGTGCTACTGCAGAAATTTTGGGGCAACATCTTTCGAATTTAGCGGACAAAACACAAGTCTTATGTGTCACTCACTTAGCACAAGTAGCTGCAAAATCAAAACATCATTATCTTGTCTCAAAAGATAAAGAAATATCATCTACCAGATTAGAGTATCTAGATAATGAAATGAGAGTAAATGAATTAGCTAGAATGATTGGTGGAGTTAAGTTAACTGATAAAGCATTACAGTTTGCAAAAGAGCTAATCGATTAAATAAATTTTTTGAAATTTACTATTCCTTTTCCTTGTCTTCTTTTTCTATTTTCTTACATTCAATTACAGTCATTACTGCCCCGGCTATTGCCAATGCAAAGCAAAAACAACCAGTATAAAAAATAAGTGAATCGTCCATTATTAGTTCTTCCTAGATATTATTTTAAAATAGATGGCGAAGGCTAAAATTGACGGAATCCAAGTTGCTGTAAACAACGCTTCCTGTTTTGTATCAACTCCTTGAAACCAAAGAAAAGCAGTTGTTACAAATGCGACTGCAACTGAAAGTAAAATACATATATCTGAAGTCTTTAACATAATAAAATCCCCTTTTAAAAATTAATCTTCATTCCAAAAAGCCCAAGAGCCTATAAGCAACAAAAACACCGCTAAAGATGCATGGGCTCTAACTCTTGTCACCTCTGGCAACTCTATTAACAATGGCACAGCATTAATCATTCCAAGTAATAGCCAAATTAATGCCAAAGATCCTGAGAAAAGTGCGACTTTTCCAATTTTTCTTTTCATAAAGTTACTATTTTAGTATTTATATTTTAAAAAAAGCTTCTATTCTTCATCTAGAAACTCGCCATAGAGTATCATACTATGGTCATTTATTTTAAAATTATGTTCTTTTGCGATTTCTCTCTGTCTATTCTCTATTATTTCATCATAAAACTCTACAACCTTACCGGTTTTAAGAGATACCATATGATCATGATGATCTCCATGGTTTAATTCAAATACTGCTTGACTGTTTCCTTCTGAGTCAAAATGATGCCTAATTACGATTTTTGCAGCTTCAAATTGTGTTAATACTCTATAGACGGTAGCTAAACTAATTACTTCTCCATCATTTATCAATTCCTTATAAATATCTTCAGCGGACATGTGGTGTTTTTCAGCATTTTCAAGCTTACTCAATATTTTTACTCTAGGAAGAGTGATCTTTAATCCAGCATTTTTTAATTCTATATTGCTCATATTTGCTATATTATCCTTAATTAAGTTAACAATATACAAAAAAAGTGAAAAATTTAAAACTACCTCTAATCTTTGTTTTTACAGTATTTTTATCAGCATGCCAACTTCTTCCTGAAAATACTCAATTAAAAAGCTACAGAGTTCTTGTGCAACAAGGCAACGTTATAGAAGAAAGTAAGGTGGATTCTTTAAAAATAGACATGTCAAAAGAACAGGTGATTTTTCTGCTTGGAGAGCCAGTTTTAGATAATATATTTGATAAGGATAGATGGGATTACGTATATTTTCGAAAAAGAGATCCTGAAAAAACACAACTTAATATGGTAAGCATATTTTTTGAAAAAGAAAAGATAGTAAGCATGAAAAGAATTGTTAAAAACGATGATGGATTATTCGAGATTAACGGAAATACCTTAAAAAACAAACCTGAGTTTATTGATGATCAAGAGGTTTTAGCTCTCCAAAAAAATATTTTTGAAGATATTGAGCTAGAAGGAAGTTTAAGCGATACAAATGAAGAGACTTTAGAAAATAATTTAGAAGAAGGATTAATTAAGCCTGAAAATAATAATAATGGTGATAAAGACAAAAACGAACAAATTAATGATATAAAAGTTTCAGATAAAAAGATAGAAAAACAAGAAAGTGACAAAATAAATAAAGCTGAAACAATTCCAACAGAAAAAAAAGAAATTTATAATGAGCCAATGAAGAGAAAGAGTGATCTTGAAATTGTCTCAGATACATTAAATCAATGGGCATCGTCTTGGGAAAATAAAAATCTTGAAGAATATTTTGCTTTCTACATAGATAATTATACCCCGCAATCCTTTGATAGTAATGACCAATGGAAAAAAGATCGTGAAAAAAGAATATTAAATAAGAATAAAATATCTTTAGAAATTAAAAACCTATCAATAACATTTATGATAAATGAAAAGGAAACTGCAACAGCAGTCTTTCAACAAAAATATTCCTCAGAGAGATACTCTGACTCAGTAAAAAAACAAATTATTTTTGAGAAAATAAATAAAAACTGGAGAATTATTTCAGAAGTTCTGCTAGAAGGTGAATATTAATTCTTTTTGAAGTTAAATTTTCTTTTCTCGTTTGGCGTCATTTTTAAATCATCAAAAATTTCAATCCTGTCCTTATCATTGATAATATAATCACGCTCAATTTTCTTTCCAAAACATCCATAGGATTTTTTAGATAAAAAATCAACTGAAAATATAGACGTTTTAATTAAATAATCAATTAAGTCATTTAAAGTTTTATTTTTCTCAAAAAATAAATTATGGTGGATGATATCATTATCTGGTTTAACGTAAATTATTTCAATTTCGATATTAATTTCCATTTTTTTTCATTGATTCATCTATAAAAGCCTTCACGAGATAATTTGTAATTTTATCGAGAGATTTTCCAACGGTATACTCAACGATTTTATTTTCTGCCTCGTAATTAATATGCAGGTAAATTATTGTTTTTCCATCAACACTTTTAAAATCCCAGACCCCATCTAAGAATTTGAAGGGGCCATCAATTAATTTCATATTAATTGACTGGTTTTTTTTAATTTCGTTTCTTGTTGTAAAAGATGTTGAAAGTCCTTTAAGGTTAAAATCTAGCTTAGCTTCCATAAACTTGTCATCTTCGGATAATATTTTTGACTCTGTACAGTATGGAACAAAGTTTTTATATAAATTAACTCTATTAACTATATCAAAAACTGTTTCAATATCTTTTAATATTATTGCCTCTTTTTTTATAATCATACTTTATTTCTATGAGAATATATCAAAATTTATTCCAATTGCGTTTAACATAACGAAAATAACCGCAATTGGTGCAATTACTCTTGCAGAAAAATACCATAAGACTCTTAGTATTCTGGACTTAATTTTTAACTCTGAATCAACTTTTTCCTTGGATAATAACCAACTAACGTAAATTGTTATTAATATGCCTCCCATTGGAAGTAATATATTAGATGTAAGATAATCTAGGAAATCAAATATATTTAATCCAAAAATTTTAATATCTGAGCCGACATTAAAAGATATAATTGTCCCAATTCCAATAAACCATGCGATTGCTGCGGAAAAAATTGCAGCTTGTATGCGTGTAACATTATATTTCTCAATAAGCCAAATAATCATTGGTTCAATTAAAGAAATTGATGACGTCCATGCCGCGACTATTAATAAGATAAAAAATAAAGTACCAAATAATTGGCCGCCAGGCATTGCTCCAAATGCAACCGTTAAAGTTTGGAATATTAAACCGGGTCCTTGAGTCATTTCTAACCCACTTGAAATAACAATAGGGAATATAGCTAAGCCAGCTAACAATGCTACGAGAGTGTCTAGAGATGCAACTATTACACATGTTTTAGGGATTGAAACATCGCTTGATAAATATGACCCGTAGACCATTAAAGCTCCCATGCCTAAGCTTAAACTAAAAAAAGCTTGGCCCATAGCAATTAATATTGTCTTTCCAGTTACCTGACTAAAATCAGGGTATAGCATGAACTTTATACCATTTGCAAAGTCGCCTTCTATTGCAGAATAAAATACAAGAGCTACAAGTAAAACTAATAAAGCTGGCATTAACCGAACAACTGCATTTTCAAGTCCTGATTTCACGCCTCTAGACACAACTAAGGCAGTAATAATACAAAAGATAGTGTGCCACGCTAGAAGTCTCTCAGGGTCTGCTATAAAATTTTCAAAAATAACTGCTGCCCCTGCTGCATCAATATTATTTAAAACTCCAAATGCGGTTCTAGACGCATATGCCATGGTCCAGCCAGCAATAACGCTATAGTAAGAAAGGATTAAAATACCAGCAAGGATTCCAATAAGACCAATAATTTGCCAATTCTTTGATCTGTTTTCTCTTTCAGATATGTATCTTATCGATGCAATAGGATTTAATCGACCCCTTTTCCCTAAATAAACTTCTGCCAGCATTATTGGTATCCCTATCAAAATAACACACATAATATAAATTATAACAAAAGCACCTCCACCATTTTCGCCAGTAATGTAAGGGAATTTCCAGATATTACCTAAGCCAACAGCAGATCCTGCTGCTGCTAAAATAAAAGCCGTCCTTGAAGACCACTCGCCGTGTGAAGAAGTTCTATTTATTGCCATTAGTAAGTTCTATTCTTATGTTAATATTATGAATATTATGGGACAAAGAGATAAAAATACAGAAAATATTATAGCTGTCAACAAAAAAGCAACACATGATTATTTTATTCTTGAAAAATTGGAGGCTGGCCTCGTGCTTGAAGGGTGGGAAGTAAAAGGAATTAGGGCTTTAAAAGTACAATTAAGAGAGGCATATGTAAGAGTAATTAAAGGTAACGTTTTACTTATTGGCTCACATATAACACCTCCAAAGTTCGTAGATAAAAGTGAAGATAAAAATGTCAATAGGACTAGAAAACTTCTTCTTAATCAAAAAGAAATCTTTATGCTGACAGGTAAAATAAAAAAAGATGGTTTAACATTAATTCCTTTATCGTTGTATTGGAAAAACAATAAAGTGAAGTTAATGATTGGTATTGCAAAAGGTAAGAAAAAATATGATAAAAGACAAGAAGAAAAGAACAAAGATTGGTCGATTCAAAAGAACCGACTATCTAAGAAAATTCAAAAAAAATAAATAATTTATTCTCTATTACAAGAAAAGACTTCCACGTTCACATCAATTTGTGCCCTTACGCCATCAATACATTCTTCGTAAGAACTATATTCTCCGATTACATTATTATTGTTTACAGCAATCCACATTCCTGAATCTTCGCTATATTTTAAATATCCCCAAAATCCAACAATTAGTAAGACTATAAGCATAAATATTTTATCCATATTGGTTCCGCCTTTTATAATAATTTTAGTTTTTTATTATATCAAAACTTAGAAATTTTCCAAATACATCTGCCTTTCGATATCTCATCAATCTTTTTACATAATTCTTGATGCTCTCTAAGCTCTTCTTCATCTGCCTTTATAACAACAAATTTTCCAGATAATTCTTCTTTATTATCTTTTTGTCTACTTTCTTCTTTTTGAGGTAATTCGAAAGAGGTTTGCCCTCCTGTCATCGCAAGATAAACGTCTCCAAGAATTTTTGCATCTAGTAATGCTCCATGAAAATCTCTTGATGAATTATCTACGTTATATCTTTTACACAACGCATCAAGACTATTCTTTTGGCCTGGATGCAGTCTCCTTGCGTACACCAAAGTATCAAAAATTTTACATTCTTCGGATAATTTTATATTTTGAGAGGAGAAATTAAATTCGTATTCAATAAATCCGACATCAAATGGGGCATTATGTATTATGAGTTCAGCCCCTTTAATGAAATTCAACAGGTCATCTTTTACATCGATAAATAAAGGTTTATCTTCTAAAAATTCATTTGATATGCCATGAACGTTAATTGCACCCTGGTCTATTTTTCTCTCTGGATTAAGATAATGATGAAAATTATTTCCAGTATATTTTCTATCAATTAGCTCAACACAACCAATTTCAATAATTTTGTGCTTTCTTGTGACGTCTAGCCCTGTTGTCTCAGTGTCTAATATTATCTGCCTATTCACAATTTTTTCCTGTTTTATTTGATATAGCTAGGTTAGCTAATTCATCAGCGGTATCATTGCCAATATCACCACTATGACCTTTAACCCAATTCCATTCAACTGTATGAAAGTTATTATATTTGTCGATATCTTTCCATAAATCGATATTCTTTACTTCTTTTTTGTTTGATGTCAGCCAATTATTTGTTTTCCAATTTTCTATCCAGCTATTAATTCCTTGCATTAAATATTTTGAATCTGTGAAAATTACAACATCTGACTTACTTTTTAGAGAACTCAATGCCTCTATTGCGGCTTTTAGCTCCATTCTATTATTCGTTGTATCTTTTTCATATCCGCAAATTTTTTTTTTCTTATCTTTATAGGTAAGTACTGCCCCCCAACCCCCCTCACCAGGATTACCTTTGCAAGCTCCATCTGTATAAATAATAACTTTATCTTTCATAATTATTATGAATAACTGGTTTTGAGAATTTTCCTAAAATTATATTATCGCGCTTATGCCAATTTTTACTAAGTATGAATTTATAGGTTTTTTTCTTTGCAAAAAATATATACGAAATCCCAAAATAGTTTATTTTTGAAAAAAAACTGTTATTTAAAAATCTAAGGTATCTAAAAATTTTTTCGTTATAAATTGGAGGAATTTTATTTATATTTATTATTTGCTGAACCTCGTAAGAAAATAAAGACATCCAATCGTGTAATCTATTAATGCTAACGTAATCTTTATTTTTAAATATCGATTTTAAGGGTAAAATTGAATAAATCATTAAAGGGCTTATCTTGTTAAAACCCGCTATAACAATTTGGCCGTCATCTTTCATGATTCTATCAATTTCTCTAAAAGCCGCATGCGGGTTTTCATTAATATCAAGAGAATGAATTAATACAACATTGTCTATAGAGGATTCCTGAAAAGGAAGTTTTTGAATTTCTGCCGATAAATCTCCGTATTCAGACAAAGATACATAAAATGTATTAAAATTATTATTATTTTCTAATAATTTTTTTATAATTTCGTTTGGACCAAAATAAACTATATTTTTATCGGAGCTTGTATTAAATAATTTTTTAATATGAGAAATTATAAGCTTCGAATTAAATCTGCCTGCTAAAGATTGATACCAATTATCTATTTCATTTGATTTAAAATTCATAATTTATAATATTTGTGGGACAGAACTAAGTAATTTTTTTGTATAATCATTTGACGTATTATTTATTATATCAGACGTTTTTCCACTCTCAACTATTTTACCTTGGTGCATTACTGATAATGTATCGGAAATGCTTGCCACCAGATTTATATCATGAGATATAAATAAATACGATATTTGGTTTTTGGTTTGAATCTCAGTCAACAAATCTAATACTTGTTTTTGGACAGTAACATCCAGTGAACTAGTAGGCTCATCGCAAATCAATAATCTTGGATCTAAAACTAAAACTCTTGCAATAGCAATTCTTTGTCTTTGCCCGCCTGAGAATTGATGGGGATATTTATATAAAGAGCTTTCCTCTAAGCCAACATTTTCTATTACATTTTTTAGGCATTCGTTTGTTTCCACAGTATTCATATAGGGTTTTAAAAAACTCAATCCCTCCTTTATAATGCTACCCACTCGCATTCTAGGATTTAGTGAAGAAAATGGATCTTGAAAAATCATTTGATAGTTTTTTCTGAAATTTAGCTTTTCTTTGCCTTCCATTTTTAATATATCTTTATCAAGAATTCGTATATCGCCATCTGTTACCTCGGTTAAGCCCATTATAGCTTTTGCAATTGTTGTTTTACCTGATCCAGACTCACCGACAATTGCATGTGTGGCGCCTGCATCAATTGATATGCTTATGTCGTCAACTGCTTTTTTATAATCTTGATTCTGTGCGATAAAGCTCTTTTTTTCTTTAAAATATACTTTTAAATTATTTACTTTTAATACGCTATTATTTTTCAATGAATTCGTTAAGTTATTTTTTCTATTATAAGAAGAAGAGGCTAATAAAGTTTTACTATACAATGACTTTGGGTTTTCAAAGAATTTTTTTGATTCACTATTTTCCACAACCATCCCTTCCTTCATTACTACAATGTTATCTGATATTTGAGAAGCTACAGCAAGATCATGTGTAATAAAAAGAATAGACATATTAAGATCATTTCTTAATTCCAAAAGTAAATCGAGAACCTGTTTTTGTATTGTGACGTCAAGAGAAGTTGTTGGTTCATCAGCAATTAGTAACTTTGGTTTACATGCTATTGCCATTGCGATCATAACTCTTTGCTTCATCCCGCCAGATAATTGGTGTGGGAAAAGATCTATAACTCTAGAAGCATCGTCAATACCTACAGAAATAAGATTCTCAATGATTTTTCTTTTTATTTTTTTTCTACTCTCTTTTTCATATGCTTCCAGTAATTGATCATAAATACTCATAACTGGATTTAACGAACGCATTGGTTCTTGAAATATCATAGAAATATCATTTTTTCTAATTAAACGCATATTTTGCTCTTCTAAAGACAATAAATCAGTATCGTTGAAGATTATTTTACCTTTTTTGATTCTGCAATTTTTTTCAAGAAGTCTAATAATTGACAAAGCTGTCAAAGACTTACCACTCCCAGACTCTCCTATTAAAGATAAAATTTCTGAGCTATTAATAGAAAAATTAATATCTTTTAAAATTTTATTCTCATTTTCTGATTCAATAGATAAATATAGATTTTTAACTTCAAGTAATTTACTCATAATTTTTATTAGACCTTGGGTCAAAAGCATCTCTCACAACATCTGAGAAAAGATTCGCAAATAACACTAAAATAAACATAAATGTAAAAGCCGAAAATAGTGACCACCAAACTATTGGTTCTTTCGACATCTCTAATCTTGCTGCGTTAATCATATTTCCCCAGCTATAAGTTGTAGGGTCAACTCCTATATTTACGTAAGATAAGACTGCCTCAGCTAAAACCAGAGCGCTAAAATCTAAAACAATTGTAATAATTACAATATGCATAATGTTTGGCATGATGTGACGAACTATTATAGAAAATCTATTCAAGCCAAAAGTTTTGGATGCCTGAACATACTCAACCTCTCTTAGTTTCATTGACTCTCCTCTGAGAAGACGGCATAGACCTGTCCAGCTTGTGAGTCCAAGAATCATGCAGAGAAAAAATAATCTTAAATCTGCTCTTTCATATATATTTTCAAAGTTTAAAGGATTATTTGCCATATAAACTTGTAACATTAGAATTGCTGAAGCGATTAGAAGAACACTAGGTATTGAGTTTAAAGTTGTATAAATATACTGAATTACATCATCAACAAATCCTCCAATATAACCTGCAAAAATACCTAAAAAAATAGCGAAAGGCAACATAACAATTGTCGTTAAAGTACCAATAAGTATTCCTGTTCTAATACTCTTAATACTTTTATAAAGAACATCAACGCCAACCTTATCGGTTCCTAAAACATAATATTGTAAACTTAATTCATACAAAAATATCGAAAGTATTACAATAATAGACAAAGTCATAAGAAAAACTTTATTTAATTTAAAAGGTATAAAAATATTATTTTTGCTTTTGAAAATTATTCTAAAATAAAAAAATAAATAAAATATTGAAAATACAAAAAAATACTTTAACAAAGATATAATAAAAGTTAATAAAATATTTGCAGTATTATCAGAAGCATATTTATTATGATTACCTTTGTATAAAAGTTTGGGGTATACCCTCCTCTCGATATTATTTTCAAGTATTATTGTTTCCTTAGAATACAAATTAGATGAAAACGGTGAGGAGTAACTTTTTTCATAATTTTTATATGTTGGAAGTAATATTATGTCTAAAACGCTTTTAATTTCTGATTCATATGAAAAAGATTCTGTCTGCTCATTATAAATTTTCTCTTTGATATGAATTGAATCTAATATTGCAATAAGTAAAAAAAATGAAAGCACAACTATTGAAATTATTCCTGTCCTACTTCTAAAAACGTGCTTCCATGTTTCTAAAATATCTTTGGTTTTTCTTACATAAAAAATATATAACCCAATAGAGAAAATTATTATATAGAAAAATATATCTGTGAGAAGAAATACAAACATTATTTTAACCTTACTCTTGGGTCGACTAACGTATAGGATATATCCGTCAAAATTAATCCAAATATATATAAAATTGTTCCCAAAAATACCATCGCTCTAACTATTGCGAAATCTTGACTTTGTATTGCGTCAATTGTGTAGCTACCCAAACCTGGTATTCCAAAAAAAGATTCTACTATTAAACTTCCTAAAAATAATAATGGCAATATAACAACGACCCCGGTTAGAATTGGAATTAAAGCATTTTTAAAAACATGATTAAAAAGTACTGAAACCTCAGATAACCCTTTCGATTTAGCTGTTTTTACATAGTCTTTTTCGATTTCCTCAAGGAATAGTGATCTATACCATCTTGTGCCTGAGCCAATGCCGTAAATTACACTTATAAATACAGGTAAAATTAAAAATTTGATAGCATCGACTCCTTGGGCATAGCCTGATATCGGGACAAGCTGAAGCAACTTACTAATAAGATACTGCCCCCCTATAATGTAAAAGAGACTAGAAATTGACATTAATGCTACGCAAAAGATCACACCAATATAGTCAACTTTTGTTGCTCGAAAGAAAACAAAAAATAGAGCAAAAGTTATATTTATCATCAAACCCACTAATAAAGACGGTAAGGCGATAGCTAAACTTGGCCACATTCTTTGTTTAATATCGTACTTAATATCTCTTCCGCTATCTGAAATTCCAAAATCAAAGTAAAAAAGCTTAACTGATTTTTCATAAAAAATTGTTTTCTTAATAACATTTAAGCCTGTTTCTGATTGATTAAAAAATAAAGGAAAATTATATCCTCTTTGTTCATTCCAAGATTGTATTTGCTCTTGGGTAACTCTCTTATTTCCTAAATGTAGTCTGGCAACCTCATCGGGTGAATTGACAACAAAAAAAAGGGTAAAAGTTAAAAGATTTACTCCAATTAATATTGGTATAGCATATAGAATTCTTTTAAATATATAATTAATCATATATTTTCTCTCTATCTTTTTTTCTCACCATGAAGAAAACTGACAGTATTAATAAAAATATTAGAAATGCTAAAATATATAATAAAGTAAAATTTGCTTTGTTCCATGATTTTATATTTTTGTTTCTAGAATTTAATTTTATTTTTTTATATTTTAGTGTGTTGTTAGCCATTAAATTTGATTCAACATTTTCTACCCAGCCATGCGATAAAGAAAAAGATTTTGGATGCCATCCCCAAATCCATGGACAATCTTCTTGAATGATCGACAACATCTGGTCAATAATTTTTTCTCTCTCTATGGAATTTCTCATATTTTTCATCTTTATAAAAAGTTTATCGAACTCTTTGCTATCATAGTTGGATGCATTTTCACCACTGTATTTAACCTTTCCGTTTTTACTATATAGTAGAAATAAAAAATTTTCAGGGTCTGGATAATCTGCATTCCAGCCCCATTGGAAAATCTGACCAGTTCCATTTATCATTTTTTCTTGAAACCTATTATAGTCCGTAACTCTTGTAACTAGCTGAATATTTATTTTCTTAAACTGTTTTCTAAGCCAATTCAAAAATGAATAAGTATCAGCTCCTGAGCCTGTGGCCTCAAAATATAGAATTAGAGGCTTCCCATTTTTTTGATTTATACCATTAGGGTAACCCGCTTTTTCCATCAAAATTTTTGCTTTTTCTATATTTTTTTTAACAATTCTTTTATTTTTAAAGCTGTAAATTGTTTTATTATATTTTTTTATACCGTCTTGATAACCAAAAATTCCTGGCGGTATAGGGCTTTGTGCAACTATTCCTCTTCCGTTTGCAAATATTGAAATATATTCTTCATAATCAATTGCAAGAGTTATAGCTTGTCTCAAATACTTCGCTCTATTGCTTTTACCGCCAACGGTGCCATCAAGCATATTAAATCCAATATAATAGGTTGAAGCTGCAGTTGCCATAGAAAGATGAATGCCCTTTTCTTTCAGTTCCTCTGTTAAAGTTATATCTCCTGAGCTATTGAGGGAAACTGCTTGATCGTAGTTATCTGAAGCTATACCAGAATTATCATAGTAGCCTTGAAGAAATTTATTCCATCTTGGTATCTGTTCTTTCTCTAAAGAAAAAATAGCTTCGTCAATGAATGGAATTACTTTTTCCTTGTTTTCTGAATACATTTTTTTATTTTTAATCTTATCTTTTAATGAAGGGTAAACCTCACCTCGAAAATTACTATTTCTCTTGAGAACCATTCTTAAATTGGGATTATTTTCTGTGAGCATGAATGGTCCTGTTCCGACTGGATACCAATTCAGAGTTATATTTTTCTTTTTTAATTGTTGTTGACTGTAAAACAAATCTGCTTCCCAAGGCATTGGAGCAAAAAAGGGCATTGCTAACCAGTAAACAAATTGGGGATACGGTTTTTTAAGAATAATAGAAAATGAGAAATCATCGATTTTTTTAATTCCAAGCATTTTATTATTTTTTAGGTAAGAAACTCTTTTTTCACCACTTATATTATTAAGTTTGCTTAGCTGTTCCTTATATTCTGTAAAACCATATATATATTCTTGCATAACTCCAGATATCGGCGAATGATTTAAATTATCAGCTAATCTTTTAATTTGATATATGTAATCGTCAGACATTAGTTCTCTTGTGCTACTTTTTTTAAAATCAGATAAAGTATTTATATTTTTCAAATCATCTAACTCAAGAGAATGATAAAGATACTTACTTTTTTCTTTAAAAAAAGCTGGATGATTTTGATATAAAATTCCTTTTTTGATGTTAAGAATATATTTTGAGTATCTTGCGTTTTTTACTTTTTTTGTAACCTTAAAATTTGAATCAAGATATTGAACTTCCGGTAATTTTGTGGCTGTTAATGGAATTAATTCATATGGCTTTTTTAAATAATGATATTGAAATAATGGTTCGTAAATTTGAGCTAAAAATGCATATTCATTTGAACTATATGACCTAACAGGATCTAAGTGCTTTGGTCTTTCTTGAAAAGAGGAATAAAGTATATTTTGTGAGCTATTATTGTCGCTATATGGGCTATTTAATGGATTATCAGAACAACCAAATAAAAAAATTGATAGTAAGAAAATATTTTTTAAATCATTTATCATTTGGAGTGACCCATGTTTTGTAAATATTATATATTTTACTGCATAATAAATAAAATATGATATACAATATCTGTATGAAAAATCTAGCAGGTAAAAAGGCTTTGATATTAGGAATAGCAAGCAATAGATCCATTGCTTGGGGCATATCGGAATCATTGAAGAATCATGGTGCTGAATTAGCTTTTACATACCAAAATGAGAAATTAAAAGAAAGAGTTGAGAAACTAGCTGGTGAATGTGGATCGGATATCGTTCTTCCATGTGATGTATCTGTTGATGGTTCTATTAACCAAATGTTAGAAAAATTGTCTGGCAGATGGAGTGAATTTGATATATTAATTCATTCGCTTGCTTTTGCACCTAAAGAAGAACTTGAAGGAAATTATATAGAAAAAACTTCTAAAGATGGTTTTATTCAAGCACATAGCATCAGTAGTTACAGTTTACTTGAGTTATGCCAAGAAGCGCAGCCGATGCTAAAAGGAACAAATCCCTCAGTTATATCTTTGTCCTACCTTGGTGCCGTTCGAGGTATGCCAAATTACAATGTTATGGGTGTAGCGAAAGCAAGCTTAGAGGCAAACGTAAGGTATCTTGCTTATGCGATGGGGGAAAATAATATTAGAGTAAATTGTATTTCAGCAGGGCCAATAAAAACATTAGCTGCGGCTGGTATATCAGATTTTAGAAAAATGTTAGATCACGTTGAAAAAAATTCACCTTTAAAAAGAAATGTTACAATCCAACAAGTTGGGGATACCGCCTCATTTTTAGCATCTGATGGTGCAAGTGGTATTACTGGTCAAACAATTTATGTTGACTCAGGATTTAATATTATAGGTATGCCATCGATAGATTAAAAATTATTTTGATACAACACTAACACAACAGGAATCACCATAAACATTTACGCTTGTTCTTAACATATCAAGTATTCTATCAATACCTAAAATTAGACCTACTGCTTCAAAAGGAAGGCCTACAGCACCTAAAATAACAACAATAGCTACAAAGCTTGCTGATGGGATCCCAGCAACACCAACTGATGTAATTAAAGCTAAAGAAAGTATCAAAAATTGGTCAATGACCGTTAAGTCAACACCGTATAATTGCGCAATAAAGATAACAACAACACATTCAAATAATGCTGTTCCGTCCATATTTATAGTTGCGCCAATTGGAATAATAAAATTAACTTTTTCTTCTTTATAATTTAATTTTTCAATAAGACATCTTGTTGTAACAGGAATTGTTGCAACTGATGAACTTGTTGAAAAAGCAACGAATAATGCTGTGCTTATACCTTTTAAATGTGAAATTATATTAACTTTAAAAATTATTAATACCATTGAATAAAAGATAACAACATGAATCAATAAAGCAGAAATTACTGTAACAAAGAATTTAGAAAGAATTAAATAGCTCTCTGGCTCGAAATTCATCGCTGCTTTTGCAATCAGACAAAACACACCGTATGGAGTGAAGTAAAGAATAAGATACATAATTTTGACGAAAACGAGGTAAATACCCTCCCAAAAGTCTTTTACAACATCTGTGCTTCTAGAATTTGAGGATCTCAAAATAATACCAATTAATATACTAAACAAGACTATGAAAAGCATATTGCCTGAAGAAATGGAGGTAAAAATATTTCCAGAAAAAATTTTTAAGAAAAAAGCGCCGAGTGAATATTCGTCTTGAGAGCTTATAATTAAATCAATATTTGATTCCTTATCAAGGCCAAGTATATTTCCTGCCCCAATGCCATCGATTAAGCCAGGTTTAATAATATTTACTACTAAAATTCCAATTGAAATTGCAACAAAACTTGTTGCCAAATAGAATAAAATTGTTTTTAGGCCAAGCCCAGATAATTCGCCCGAATCATTAAATTTTGAGATATTAAAAATTAAAGATGACATTATAAGAGGAATTACAACCATCTTAAGAGCATTAAGAAAAATTAGCCCAAAAACATCAAAAAAAGTATATAAATTTAAGTTCGCTATTGTGTATGATTTATCAAAAAAGTTTCCTACAAGGATTCCTAAAAATAAAAAAATTAAAATTCTTTTTGAAGATGGCAGCCTATCCATAATCTAAAGATTTTCAGAATAGATGATAATATCGGCCCTATCTCTTAAACTTTGAATAACTGAATATAATAATGCGTTGACTTGATCATTATTAAACATAGTCTCAAGTGATCTTTGGCTTAATTCAGATTCGCCATTATTGATTTTATCTAAGAAAATAAGCTCATAATTTCCCGTGCCAGACTCAATGCTAGTGATATTTTCTTTTTTTGTTAAAGAGAAGACTCTATCTAAAATTGAGGGAGGAATACTATCATCTGACCTTTCAATTTCTTTGTATGAAGTTAGCTTCTTGCTAAAATTATTAGCTATTTCATCAAGAGACTTTCCTTCTTTGACACTATTTTCAATATCTTTGATGGAATTTTTCATGTTTTCAATTGATTTTTCAGTTTTTAATAAGCCCTCTATTTCCTTTTTCACACTATTATATTCTTTATATTGAACAGCTGATCTATTTTTAATTCTGAGCATTATAATATTACCTTTTATTTCAATAGGCTCACTATTTAGGTTTTCTTTTGATACAGCAGGGGAGCCGAGTGCTTTGAAAACTTTTGGATCATTAAGGTCTTTATGTCTGCTCTTAATTTGGGGTAGAGTTAAAAGTCCAGTTGATGTTTTTTGAACTGACAAATATTCTTCAACTTTTTCTAAAGAGTTTGGAAATTCAAATAAAATATTAGCTAAGTCCTCATATATAACTTCATATTTTCTTGAAATCTGCACATTTTGAAAATCTTTTTTTACATTAACTTCTACTTCTTCAAAAGTTTTAATTTTTGCATCAATAATCCCATCTAACTTCAGAATATAATAACCCTGCTCTGTTTCAATAATTTCGCTGATATCATTTATACTTTCAAGTAGGAATAATTTATCAGATATCTCTTTATTTAAATCTTTTTTGTTTACCCAGCCAATTTTACCCCCATTATCTCTTGAAAGTTGATCATTTGAGTATTTTTTTGCTAACTTAGAAAAAGAAGCTCCCGATTTCAAGAACCCTTTTATTTCCTCAATAAGAACCTTATTCTCATTTTTATTGCCTTTAATATTTGATAAAAATATCTGACTAAAATCTCTTTTTTCAGGAACAATATATTTGAACTTATTTTCATTGTAGTAATTTTTTAAAGCTAACTTATCTTCCGATATTAGCTCTTTAAGTTTTTGCTTATCAAAAACAATATATTCAACGTCAATTTTCTCAGGCATCGCAAAAATATTTTTGTACTTCGTAAAAAATTCTTTTTTTTGATCTTCTGTAAAATTTTCTTTATCGTCTATGAAGTCATTATAACTTAGAGATAGAATCCTAAAATTTCTTGTTTGATATTTTAATTCCTCAAGAAGCTTGATCTGTTGAGAGGTTATAAATGATGATTGAACAATATTATTATAAAACTGAAGAGTTTTAAGTTCTGATTTTCTTATTCTTTCATAATTAGGTATATCAATACCTTGCCTTTCTAATAAGGCTTTATAAATTTTAGAATTAAATTCATTGTTGGAATGAAAAATTTTATTGTTTTTAATATCTTCGATTAAAGATTTTTCTGAAACTTGAAATTTATTATCAACTGTAAACTCTCTAACAATTACACCGTCGATTAATTCATCCAATACTGTTCTTTTGATTATTTTCTTCTGAAGTTCTGATTCATTTTGGTCTTTTGAGATTATGCTTTGCATTTCTCTCAGCCTATCTTGATATTCATTATTTAATCTTTCGGCTGATATCTTTGTATCGTTTACTTCTGCAACTATTACATTTCCTCCCGTAAAGTATTGATCTATCCCCCATAAAGCAAACGGTATACTTATACCTATAACAATCACATAAGCTATCCAACCAGTCGCGCGATCTCTAATATTTTGTAACAATTTTTTTTCCTTTCAAATTCATATGGCGGAGTGGACGGGACTCGAACCCGCGACCCCCTGCGTGACAGGCAGGTATTCTAACCAAACTGAACTACCACTCCTTAACACTCTACTATTGGTGGGTGCTGAGGGATTCGAACCCCCGACATCCGCCTTGTAAGGGCGACGCTCTACCAACTGAGCTAAGCACCCCGAAAGTCAAGGGCGGACTTAGTTTAGAGCATCCTTTAAGGCTTTACCAGCTTTGAATCCAGGAGTATTTGATGCTTTGATTTGAATTGACTCACCTGTTTGAGGGTTTCTGCCCATTCTCGCGTTTCTGTGTCTTACTTCAAATGTTCCGAAGCCAGGAATTGTAACTTTTTCGCCTGATTTTAATGTTGATGTAATTGCATCTAACACAGCTTCAAGAGCTCTTCCAGCTTCTGCTTTGTTTGATCCTGTAGAACTTGCAATTGCGTCGATTAAGTCTGATTTATTCATTATTATTATCCTCTAAAATTGTATGTTTTTGTGAAACTGTAAATTCATAAAAAATCTCTGCTACCCTTGTCATTTATACATTAAGGAGAATTTCTCTGTCAACAAGGAAATAAAATTAAATAAATTTAACAAAAATAATAATATTATTGAAAACTAATTAACGATGTAAACTATTGTTTTAGAACAATATTTTTTAATGTGTTAAAACGTCCTTTGTTTCAGATTTTCTACTTAATTTATTTTGAAGTAAATCTAATCCAGGTACTTGATTTTCAAGTGCAAGTGATAAAACCTCTTCTACCCATTCTACGGTTTTTATATCTAAATTATCTTTAATGTTGTCAGGTATCTCTGCAAGATCTTTTTCATTCTCTAACGGTATAATAACTGTTTTAATACCCCCTCTTAAAGCTGCCAACATTTTTTCTTTCAGTCCCCCAATGGGTAATACTTGGCCATGAAGGTTTATCTCACCTGTCATCGCTACTGAGGACTTAACTGGATTTTCAGTTAATGCAGATACAAGTGATGTGACTATTCCTACTCCAGCACTTGGGCCATCTTTTGGAGTTGCGCCTTCAGGAAAATGAACATGAATATCTTTATTCTCATGAAAATCTTTCTCAATATTTAAATTCAAAGCTCTTTTTCTAACAATTGTCATTGCTGCCCTGATTGATTCTTGCATTACATCACCCAAAGATCCAGTTAGGATGTATTTTCCTTTTCCAGGGATGACTGCAGTTTCAACACTTAGGAGTTCACCTCCTACTTCAGTCCATGCAAGTCCATTTACCAAGCCAATTACATTCTCTTTTTCAGCTTCGCCATGTTTAAAACTCTTAACACCTAAAAAATCTTTTAAATTATTTTTATCGACCTTAATACTTTTCAGCTTCTTATTTAAAAGAAGTTTTTTGACTACTTTTCTACAAATTTTAGAAAGTTCTCTTTCTAAGTTTCTAACACCAGCTTCTCTTGTATATGATCTAATAATTTCTATAAAAATATTTTTATTAAATTTAATATCTTTATCTGTTAAACCGTTGTTCTCAAGTTGTTTTGGCATCAAGTATTTGCTGGCAATATTTTCTTTTTCATTTTCCGTATAACCTGGGATTCTAATAACTTCCATTCTATCAAGAAGAGGCCCGGGGATATTCATTGAATTTGAAGTCGCAACGAACATTACATCAGATAAATCAAAATCAACTTCTAAATAATGATCTGAAAAAGTATCGTTTTGCTCTGAGTCAAGAACTTCAAGTAAAGCTGATGAGGGGTCGCCTCTGAAATCCATAGCCATCTTATCAATTTCATCCAGTAAGAATAATGGGTTTTTAACACCTACTTTTGACAAATTCTGTATGATTTTTCCTGGTAATGAGCCAATATAGGTTCTTCTGTGCCCTCTTATTTCTGCTTCATCTCTTACCCCGCCAAGTGACATTCTTGTGAATTTTCTGCCAGTGGCTTTTGCTATCGACTTGCCTAAACTTGTTTTTCCAACACCTGGAGGTCCAACTAAGCAAAGTATTGGGCCTTTTAACTTACTAACTCTTTGCTGTACGGCAAGATACTCTAAAATTCTTTCTTTTACCTTTTCAAGGCCATGATGATCATCTTCCAAAACTTTTTCAGCGATAACAAGATCTTTTGTAACTTTTGTTCTTTTTTTCCAAGGAACATTAACCAAAACATCAATGTAGTTTCTCAAAACGGATGCTTCTGCAGACATTGGGGACATCATTTTCAATTTATTTACATCTGCCTTAATTTTTTGCATAACGTCTTTTGGCATGCCTGACTTTGAAATTTTTTGCTCAATCTCTTCAATTTCATTCGGAACATCATCCATATCGCCAAGCTCTTTTTGTATGGCTTTCATTTGTTCATTTAAATAATATTCTCTTTGACTCTTCTCCATTTGATTTTTTACCCTACCTCTAATTTTTTTCTCAACTTGTAGGATATCAAGTTCATTTTCGATGATACTAATAATATGCTCTATACGATCTTTAACATCATTAATTTCAAGAATGGCTTGTTTTTCTTCCATCTTTAAAACCATATGAGCGGCTATAGTGTCTGCTAGTCTTGAGGGGTCGTCAATGCCGGATAAGGAAGTCATTACCTCTGGCGCAATTTTTTTATTTAATTTTACGTATTGATCAAACGAGTCAATTACCGACCTGCTTAGAATCTCAATTTCTCTGTCATCAACAATTGGTTCTTCGATGATATTAACTTTTGCCTCAAAATAAGAATCTCCATAAACTTTGCCATTAATTTCAGCTCTGTTAGAGCCTTCAACTAAAACCTTAATAGTTCCGTCCGGAAGTTTTAATAGTTGTAAAACAGTTGCTAATGTTCCAAATCTATAAATATCTTTGTCTTGTGGGTCATCTAGATCTGCAGTTTTTTGAGCTACAAGCATAATTTGCTTATTGTCGTCCATAGCAACCTCAAGAGACTTAATAGATTTATCTCTTCCGACAAAAAGAGGAATTACCATATTTGGAAATACAATAACATCTCTCAAAGGTAAAACTGGGAAAACTAATGTGTTTGGACTATCTTTTTTCATAAAATTAACCACAAAAATTGTTAATATTCAGTATTACTAATACTTATATTATGTGGTTATATTTTAATATTTCAAGGTGCTTTTAGTCTTTAGCGGCCTTTTTTTCGGGTGTATTTTGGTCATAAATTAGAATTGGCTGGGTATCCCCCTCAATTACAGCCTCATCGACAACAACTTTTGAAACTTCTGGCGAAGAAGGAAGGTTGTACATTGTATCTAAAAGAACATTTTCCAATATGGTTCTAAGTCCTCTAGCACCGGTTTTCCTCTCTTTTGCTTTTTTAGCTATCGCCATAAGAGCATTATCACGGAATTCAATTTCAGTGTTTTCCATTTTGAAAAGTTTACTGTATTGTTTGGTTATAGCATTTTTTGGCTCTAATAAAATTTTAATAAGTGCATTTTCGTCTAATTCGTCAAGTGTTGCTATCATTGGCAGCCTTCCAACAAATTCTGGGATTAAACCGTAAGATATTAAATCTTCGGGCTCTACTTGATGAAGAACCTTTAACGATTCATTATCATCTTTTGCGTGGACTTCGGCAGAAAATCCGATTCCACTTTTTTCGGTTCTATCTTTTATAACCTTATCTAATCCGGCAAAGGCGCCGCCAACAATAAATAGAATGTTCTTTGTATCAACTTGAACAAATTCTTGTTGAGGATGTTTTCTACCGCCTTGAGGTGGGACCGAAGCAGTTGTTCCTTCAATAAGTTTTAACAAAGCCTGCTGGACTCCTTCGCCTGAGACATCTCTAGTAATAGATGGGTTGTCTGCTTTTCTGGAAATTTTATCAATTTCGTCAATATACACGATGCCATTTTGAGCCTTATCAACATCGTAATCACATTTTTGAAGAAGTTTTTGTATAATATTTTCTACATCCTCACCAACATAACCAGCTTCTGTAAGAGTAGTTGCATCCGCGATTGTAAAAGGCACATTTAGTAGTTTTGCAAGCGTTTCAGCCAATAGTGTTTTTCCACAACCTGTTGGACCAATAAGTAAAATATTACTTTTTGATAATTCAACACCGTCATCTCTTGAAAATTGTGATTCAAGTCTTTTGTAATGATTATAAACCGCAACAGATAGTACTTTCTTTGCTCTTGACTGATCTATTACATATTCATCTAATGAAGCATTTATCTCATGTGGTTTTGGTAGTTTCTTATTATCCCCAGATTCTTGGTCAAGAAGTTCTTCTCTTATTATGTCATTACATAATTCAACACATTCGTCGCAAACAAATACGGAGGGTCCAGCAATTAATTTTTTTACATCTTGTTGGCTTTTTCCACAAAATGAACAGTATAATAATTTGTTATCTATAGTTTTATCATCATCACTCATAATTATTGTCCTTAATTAATTCTTTATGTAATGTAATTTATTTAATATCCTTTCTAGACTCAAGCACATTATCAACAATACCATAATCTTGTGCTTCCTTTGCATTCATGAAATTATCTCTATCTGTATCTTTTGATATTTTATTAATATCATTTCCTGTGTGTTTAGACAAGATAGAATTTAAATTTTCTCTAACTTTTTGGATTTCTTTGGCATGAATTTGTATATCTGTAGATTGACCCTGAAATCCTCCAAGTGGTTGATGAATCATTACTCTTGAATTAGCCAATGCAAATCTCTTTTTTTTCGCTCCACCTGCTAATAATATAGCACCCATGCTCGCTGCTTGGCCTATACATAATGTGCTAATATCAGGCTTGCAGAACTGCATTGTGTCATATATAGCCATACCAGAAGTAACTGACCCCCCAGGAGAATTTATATATATAGATATGTCTTTTTTCGGATCTTCTGACTCTAAGAATAGTATCTGGGCAATAATGACATTTGCCATGTAATCTTCAATTGGTCCTACAACAAAAATTATTCTTTCCTTGAGAAGCCTAGAATATATATCATAAGCCCTTTCTCCTCTGGATGTCTGCTCAACAACCATCGGCACAAGATTAAGATTCTCAATATCATTTTTTATATTTTTCATAATTGATTCATATACTAACAAAAATTCAGGTTTAGTCTATCGAAGTTCCATCAATGCATCAAACGAATAACTTTTCTCAGACACCTCTGCATTACTTATAATCCATTTTATAGCAAGGTTTTCAAGAATAACAGATTCCATGTTTTTCTTTGCTTCGTCGTTGTTCATATAATAATTTTCAACTTCTGCTCTGTTATTATGTCCTCTAGATACAGTATCAATCCACTCTGTAATATTTTTTTGAGAAATTTTAAATTTCTCATTATTTATGATTTCTCTCAAAAGCAACCCTGCTTTTACTCTCTCTGTTGCCTCTTTTGTATATAACTTATCCATATCCTTATGTGACATTTTAACTTCACCATTTGGGTTATTTTCTTTATCTATTCGATGAATTTCCTCATGCACTAAACTTTTAGGAACCTCTAATTTCTGAGATTTGCTTAGTTCTGCAATAACTATCTTTTTCATATGCGACTCGATTAAAGTTTCAGCGTCTTTTATCATTCCGTCTTTAATTTTTGAGTGAAGAGTTTCCACTTTTCCATCTTCAATTCCAAGTTTCTTTACGAAATCTTCATTTATTTCGGAAACTTCTGGCTCTAATACTTCTTTAACAGTAATGTCAAAAACAACAGGTTTTGATGCTAACTTTTTATCTTGATAATCGTCTGGAAAAATTATATCGAGCTTCGTTTCTTCGCCAGATTTTAGCCCAATAAGACCCTCCTCAAAACCTGGGATTAATTGTTTACTACCAATTTCAATAAGGAAGTCGTCAGCTTTATTGTTTTCGAAATCTTCTCCATTTATTTTTCCAACAAAGTCAGCTTTTACTCTATCGCCCTCTTTAGATTTTCTCTTTACAGGATTCCATTCCTTATACTGCTCAGCAATTTTTTCAACGGCTTTTTCTAAGTCGGCTTTTTTTACCTTTAATTTAGGTTTTTGTAGTTTTATTTTTTCAATATTAGTAACTTTTACCTCAGGCATTACCTCAATTAAAGCTTTAAAATAAATTTTATCTTTATCTTTTTTTTCTTCTATTGATATTTGTGGAGGAGCCACTGGGTTAAGTTTTTCATCGATGACAACTTGAATATAATTCTGTTCAATATGTTCACTTAAAGATTCGTTATAACATTGCTCGTAATATTTACTTTTAATTACGTTTAAAGGAACTTTGCCTTTCCTAAAACCTTTCAAATCAAGTGTTTTTGACAGCTCCCTCATTTTGGAATCAATTGTAGGATCCATGTCTTTTAAGCTAAAACTTATAGAAAGCTCCCTCTCAAGACCTTTTAAATTTTTAACTTTTGACGTCATACGTTCTCCTTTTTAAAATTAATTGGTGGGCTAGGAGAGACTCGAACTCTCACGGGTTACCCCACTGGTACCTAAAACCAGCGCGTATACCAATTCCGCCACTAGCCCTGAAAATTTAATTATAATTTTCTCAAAAATACAATTATACAATGTTCTACTGTATTATAATAAACTATGAAAAATGTAATTTTTTTTACAATATATATTGTTTTTTTTGCAATTTGCTCGTCGCTAATTTTTTCCATATTGTACATGCAATTTGATGAACAACCAATGCTTGCTTTGAATAAAGCAATCAAGTATGGAGCGATTTTACTTTGTATAATTTTTATACTACCCGCGATAAAGTTACAAAATATTTACTCGAAAGAAAAATTAGGCTTTTGTGAACCAAAGTTGGTTTTTTTTAAAAATACTGTTAAGGGTTTTTTGCTAAGTTTAATCTTATCATTACCCCTTTTAATCACAATGTTCATATTAGACATCAGAAATATTGATTTTAGCTTACTCTACTTTGATTCATATTTTTTTCTCTCAATTCTTCTAATAACTTTTTTAAGCTTTTTAATTGCATTCATTGAGGAGTCTTTTTTTCGAGGAATACTCGTACAAAAAAATGAGAACATTTTAAATACTTTTTTTATTGTAGCTCTAAGTTCATTTATCTATTCTGTTTTTCATTTTTTAAAAATTCCACTTATTATTGATGAAAATCTAGTTTGGTACACTGGGTTAACTGAGCTTTTTCATGTATTCAGCAATTTATTTAATTTAATTTCGTATGATGCAGCATTAACTTTATTTCTATTTGGTATTTTATTAAGTATTATTAGAATAAATTTAAATTCAATTTCGTATTGTGTTGGTATTCATGCTGGTTTCATATTCATAATAAAACTGGTGAGACAAAATTCTACAGTAAATTTCGAATCAGGATTTGATTATCTTCTTAGTCCTTATGATCACTTTACTGGCTACTTATCATCAGGGTGGATCATCATTATGCTTTTAGTATTAATTTTAGTTATTTCAAAAAGAGCTTTTTATAACTAAATACAAGATTACATCATTTTAGAAAATCCAATATTGCACTTAAGGTCTGGATCCATTTGAGGCCCATTTACGTCTCGATATATTGGTGTTCCGCATTGAAAACCTATTCTAGTCATAGAGTTTGGAATTTTATAATTAACTCCAAAATTTGTGGATGCTCTTAAGTGTGAGTGGAAATATTCATTCCACGTTGGGGTTGTTCCCATTCTAAAAGAAGATCTTCCTTGAATATTTTCTTGGTGCTCTAAATCAAAACCAAGTGAGATACTAAAATTTTTTGATATCGGCCTTGAAGCCCACAAATTAATTTCCCTTCGATCTCCATATTTCCAACCTTCGCTATTATAATCAAATCTTGTTACTGCATTTAATTGAACTCCATATGACCAATTATTAAGTATTTCTTGAAAGCTGTATCCGAGTATTAAATCATATGTGCCCGATCCAATTTGCATGGGATATGGCATCATTTTTAAAACGCCACTCATGTTGTGATCCTTTTCATTAAATTCTCCTGAAGGAATTGAAATAGCTACTTTGATGTTTGATTTTTTTGAATATCTGTAGAGAGCAGCTAAATTCAAATCGCCAAAGCCTCTGCTGCTAGTTTTATGAAGCTTTCCCATCATCATCCCAGATAACATTTTCATTTCCATTTCTTTTTCAACATATGGAAGCATAGCCATTAATGAAAACTTGTTGTCAAGGGCGTACATTGCACTCATCATATGCATGCGCATTGTCATGCTAATAGGAGTCATTGAGTAGCTTAAACCTTTTATAAAATTTTCATCAACCGAGCTTGTTCCGTCTCTACAGCATTTCATTTCCATTGTTCCAAATTTATATCCAAACATTAATTTTTTAGGCATCATATTTTTTCCGCCTTTAACTCCGGCTGGATATACGAAATCTGGTCTACTCATGTTTTTCATCATGTTTCCCATTTTCATATGATCCATTTCTGAGTGATCCATTTCTGAGTGATCCATTTCTGAGTGATCCATTTTTTTCACTAAAAATTGTACTTTTAATTTTTTTCCACTAGCAAAAAATAAATTTATATCGATGGATTGATTTAGAGAAATATTTTCTTTAGGTTTCATCAACATAAGGTGATAACCCATCGGTTTAAATTCAAGTATAGTGTTTGCAGATATAGAAACTGAATCTTGTTTTAGCATTTTCATCATATCGCCATCTTTTTTTGAGAGATGAATTTCTATTTTGCCAAAGAAATTACTTTTAGCTCCTACCAAGATCTGTTCGTCATTAAAATTATTTGTCAGCGTAAAGTATCCAGCTGTCATCTGAACATTTGGGGGCATTAATCTAATTGTTGCATTATCAACATCTATGCTTGAAGCAAATGAACTTTGCGACAAAAAAAACATTAATACAAATTTTATGAGAACTCTCATTTACTGATACCCTTTTTAATCTTTAAAAAATATTGGAAAAACTAACACAATCTCAAAATATAATCAAAAAATCTATTATAAAAAGAACACTATCAATTTAGAATTAGGATCAAAATGATTGACGATATAATTATCACAAAATTAAAAACTACAGATAATAAATGTAAAAATTTAAATCTTTTTTGATTATTTACATCCCTTGATTTATTTATTTGCGGCATTAATACATAATTACTTAGAATAAATAGCATTAAAATTAGTATCGATAGATATAAAATATTCCCTGTTTTTCCGGAATAAATCATTAAGATTGTTAATATCAAATACTGAATACCGTTATACATATAATATGTAGGAAAGACAGAACGTACAAATTTTCCTGCCTCTTCATTCGGCAAAACTGTAAATATTTTAGGCGCAATTGCTATTGAAAAAAATAACATTGATCCTAAAACAAGTGGTGGTATTACTTTTATAATTAATTCCATTTTTTCCTCCAATAAAATTTTTATAGCTCAATTGAAATTAGTAAAATTTGACCGTAACTGGGGCGAGAGACGGGGATCGAACCCGCGACAACCGGTACCACAAACCAGTGCTCTACCAACTGAGCTACTCTCGCCACAAAACATGGCACGCCTGGTAGGACTCGAACCTACTACCCTCGGATTAGAAATCCGATGCTCTATCCAAATGAGCTACAGGCGCATCAAAATGGTCGGGGTAGAGGGATTTGAACCCCCGACATCCTGCTCCCAAAGCAGGCGCGCTACCAGACTGCGCTATACCCCGAAATATATTTTTATTATACGAAAAAAAAGGATAACATTGTTAAATATATACCCATTAATTATTATGATATTTCGATTGATGAATGGTATTCTAATCAAAAAAAATGTACTTACAAGAATATTTACTCATAAAAGCATGAAAAAATTTATTAAATCTTCGATACTAATCTTAATATTTATGACAAATTTTGGAGCAAGCGCTGAGATGGCAACAAACACAATAATCAACATAAAAACAAATCTTGGAGATATAAAAATTGAACTCCTGCAAGATAAATCACCAATTACTTCGGAAAATTTTTTAGAGTATGTAAAATCTAACTATTTTTCTGGGACAATATTTCATAGAGTTATAAGAGACTTTATGATTCAAGGTGGTGGTTTCGATACTAATATGAATCAGAAGGAAACAAATACTCCTATAAAAAATGAAGCAAATAATGGATTGAGTAATGAAAGAGGTACGATAGCTATGGCTAGGACAAATGACCCGCATTCAGCAAGCGCCCAGTTTTTTATCAATTTAAAAGATAATAATTTTTTAGATTTCACAAGCGAAACAATTCAAGGGTGGGGTTATTGTGTTTTTGGAAAAGTTATAGCAGGCATGGATATTGTTGATAAAATTGCTCAGTCAAAAACCTCTAGTTATGGTCCACATCAAGATGTTCCAGAAGAACAAATTATAATAAGTGAGATAATTATCGAATAATAAAATGAAAAATATTTATTTTATTTCAGATATTCATTTAGATCCAAATAATTCTGATGTTACAAATAAGTTTCTTGATTTTATATCAGAGAAAAGCTCTGATATGAAAGAACTATATATATTAGGTGATTTGTTTGAATTTTGGATTGATGATAAATATGATATTGAGCAGAATAATATAATAATCACAACTCTAAATGGTATTACAAAAAAAGGGACAAAAGTATATCTTACTCACGGAAATAGAGACTTCTTAATTGGCAAAAAATTTACAAAAATTACAAATATTGAAATTCTGCCTGAGAACTTTATTTTATACTTAGATGAAAAAAAAATATTAATCACTCACGGAGATTTGCTTTGTACAGATGATGTTGATTATCAGAAATTTCGTAAATTCATAAGGAACAAATTAACTTTAAAAATTTTTAATTTACTTAATAATAAAGTAAAAACAAAAATTGCTTCATTTCTTAGAGGAAAAAGTAAAAAACTTACATCTCAAAAGCCTGACAATATTATGGATGTCAATGATGATACAGTTTCTTATTTTTATAATAAGTTTGATACAAATATTATTATACATGGGCATACACACAGAAAAAATATACATGTAACTAAGGCTAATGGAGAAAGCTTTACAAGATATGTTTTGGGTGATTGGCACAATTCACCAAGCTACATTGTATACAAGGACAGTAAAATTGAGCTATTGGACATTTGAAGAAATTAACTTTTAATAGCAAGTATCAAGTCCATTACATTTGTACCAGTTGGGCCTGTCGTTATTAATGCTTCTACTTTATTAAGATAGCTACCAGAATCAGCGTTAGTAAGATATTTTTGATAGTTTAAATTAAGCTTTTCTCCTAAATTTATTGTTTTGCCATCAACAATTCCACCAGCATCATTTGTAGGGCCATCGGTACCGTCTGTTCCAGCTGACAAAAAAATTACATTATCGACGTTTTGTATTTTTTCGGCCATTAGTAAGGATAACTGTTGATTTCTTCCTCCTCTACCTGGGTTTTTTGGTAATTGAACTGAACTTTCACCGCCCCAAATGTGAAGACCATTTGGACAATTTAAAAGATAGTTATGAAAATAGTTTGATAAATCATTTACATCCCCCTCAATAAATTTTTCATTAAGATGAACATTATAATTAAGTTTTTTTCCAAAATCTGAACATGCTAATTTGGCGTCATCAAGCTTTGCAATGATATTAGTCTGTATATTTAAAAAATTATCCTTGTTGGGACAAGATAATGGTTCTACTTTTTTTAATTTTTCAATAATATCATCGTCATATTTATTAAAATCGATTTCGAAATCGTCATGAGATAACGGACCAGATGCTATTACTTTTGGATCATCATGTGGAACATCTGAAATTGTTAAAACTATCGTTTTCCTTTTATGAATATAATTAGCTAACTTTCCGCCCTTTATTTTTGAAAAATATTTTCTAACTGCATTAATTTCGTTTATATTGTAACCTCTCGATAATAATGCGTCTGTAATTTCAACAAGATCATTTAAACTAAATCCATCGATTAAATTTTCGGCTAAACTTGAACCTCCGCCTGACAATAGAAATAAAAAATTACTATCTACATCTGAATCTTCAATAAATTTAATTAATTTTTCACCACAAATTATACTTTGTTCAGAAGGCGTAGGATGATCTGACTCTAAACACTCAATATTTTTATACAGATTTAGTTGGCTATCTAAATGCTTCCGTTTTGTGATAATTAAGCCTGACTTGATATTAATATTTTTATTTTCCAAAACTGCTTGAGCCATAGAGCTACCAGCTTTGCCAAGCGATACCACATTGAAATCCCCTTTAATTATATTATTTTCTAAAAATTTATGAACTGCGTTAAATCCCAATACTCTATCTACGCCAGCCATAAAAATTTTTTTTAAATCTTCTTTTTCTTTCATTTAAAAAATAGTTAAGTTGATATATATACAAATGAGTTAAGTAAATTTTTACTACAAAGTTTTATAATATCACTATTGATCATTCGGATACATCCATGTGATGCTTTTTGTCCTATTAAATCTTCTTCATTTGTTCCATGAATATAAATATACCTTTTGTAGGTATCAAAATTTTCGCCTTTATTAAAGCCTTCTTCCAAACCGTCTAACCATAATATCCTTGTTGTAATAATATCTTCTTCTGATTTTTCACCCTTATTCAATACTTTAGCTATGTGATTTGTAGAAACCCTATTCTTGAAAATTGTATATATATCAACATCTTTACCAATAAATTCACGGATGTAGTGAGCTCCTAAGGGTGTTTTATTGCTTCCCTCGTCGTTCCCCTCTCCATACATCGATGAGGATATCTTATATTTTTCAATAATTTTAAAGTTTTCTAGCAAACATAAATTTTGGTTACCAATGTCGACAGTAATTATGTATTTTTGGTTTAATTGCTTATTAGAATATTTTGAAAATATTGATTTAATATCTATCATACTTATAAATTAATTAGGGATAAAGTTAAATTGATTTAAGTAGAGTGTCTTTTTCTTTCTAAGTCTTTAAAATACTTATCATTTACATTTGTAAGATATTCTCCGGTAAAAACAGAAGTTTCAAATTTTTTTATTTTTTGATTCCCAGCTTGAACTGCATAAACAAGATCATCAAGATCTTGGTATATTAATTTGTCAGCGCCAATTTCCTTGCATACCTCATCTATATTTTTGTCATGCGCTATTAAATCACTTTTACTAGGCATATCTATACCATATATATTTTGATACCTTATAGGTGGCGAAGCAGAAGCAAAGTAAACTTTTTTTGCCCCAGAGTCTCTAGCCATTTGAACAATTTCTTTAGAAGTTGTCCCTCTAACTATTGAGTCATCAACGAGAAGTACGTTTTTATCTTTGAATTCTGAAACTAAAGGATTTAATTTATATCTTACAGATTTTTTTCTTATAGCTTGTCCTTGCATAATAAAAGTTCTACCAATATATCTATTTTTTATTAAACCTTCTCTATAATTTTTATTTAATCGGATAGCCATTTCTAATGCAGCGGTTCTACTTGTATCAGGAATGGGAATAATTACATCTATATCATTATCCGCCCACTCCCTTAAAATTTTATTTGCTAACTGTTTACCCATTCTCATCCTCGCTTCCTGCACATTTATTCCATCTATTATAGAGTCAGGTCTTGAGAAATAAACGTATTCAAAAATACAAGGAGTTAATTCTAATTCCTTCGAGTAAACCGACTTATGTATTTTTCCTTTTGTGTCAATAAATATTGATTCTCCTGGCTCTAAGTCTCTTACAGTTTCATATCCTAAAAGGTCTAAAGCCACACTCTCAGATGAAACTATATAGCTATAGCCCGAAGAATTTTTTTTCTTTCCCAAAATTAAAGGACGAATTCCATGAATATCTCTGAAAGCTACAAGTCCATACCCAGCAATTATTGCAACAACTGCATATGCTCCAGAACATCGATCATGAACTCCATTAATTGCTTTGAATAAATCTGTTACTTTAAATGATGGAGACTCGACTTTGAGCAATTGATGGGCAAAAATATTTAGAAGAACCTCTGTGTCAGATTGTGTATGAATGTGTCTTTTGTCATTCATTAAAAGCTCTTTTCTTAAAACTTCAGAATTATCTAGGTTTCCATTATGGGCCAGGGCTATACCATATGGCGAGTTTACGTAAAAAGGCTGGGCCTCATCAGTACCATGGCTGCCAGCTGTAGGATACCGAACATGACCTATACCCATATCACCCTGTAATTCAAGCATATCGTTTACATCAAATATATCATTGACTAAACCTTTGCCCTTTTTTTGATGAAGATTATTATTAATACAAGTTGCTATGCCAGCAGAGTCTTGCCCTCTATGTTGAAGGACTGTAAGACCATCAAATAAACTCTGGTTAACAGAGCTATCGTCAACTATACCAATGATTCCACACATTTTGTAATTGTACACTAAATTTTAGTAAATAATCTAATAACAATGAATTATCATCATAATCTTTAACAAAACTAATCATTTCATAATTTTCGAGAAAAGAAAAAAATATAGAAACTATAAAAATTCCTTTGAAAAAAGAAAATATCATACTAAAAAGCTTGTCGAAAAATTTATTCTCAAAATTAAAAAAATAGTTAATTAACGTTTTTCTTAAAAAATAAAAAAATATCGATGAGAGAATAAATATTGAAATAATTCCAAAAATAGCTAAAACAAAATCTGGAATTTCTGAGTCGTAAATATTTATTTTTTCAGAGAGATAATAGCCAAATTTATTAGCATAAATATAACTTAAGGAAATAAATACAATAGTATTTATGGTTGATGTAATCTCTTTCTTTGCTCCTCTGAAAAATCCCAAAAATACAAAGACCATGAGAATTATAAATATAATAAAATCTAACAAAATAATTCCTGTAATTAATTATTTTTTAATTGCTTCTCGATGATATATGAATCTGAAAATTTTGTTTTTTGAATAATATCTAAAAAATTCTTCTTTGCTTCAGAAGCTGTAAAAAAAGGTCCAACATTTACTGCATACATAGTTTTATTTTCTTTTTTAAATTTTAAAATAAAAGTTTTATAGCTTGAATCCTCAAGAGATGTAGCTTGTTTTAAAGCATTTTCTTTTTTTGCAAAAGATCCAATTCGTATAACCCAGTTTGTTTTACCGTTATTGTTATAATTCGATATTTCTTTTTCGTCTTTTATGACAATTTTTTGCTCTAATACTTTAAGTTTTTTTGATGAAGCAGAAACTTCCTCTTCAATATTTTTTGTCTTACTAATATGTTTAAATTCTATGGATTTTTGATTATCAATTTTTGAAAACTTAAGTTCTTTTTGCCCTGCGCCTTTAAATAATAGTGGCGCAATAATCATTGATGCCGCTAGGAAAATCAAGACGCCTACAAATCTTTTTTTCAAGTTTTCATTCATTCTTCGCTATATTTACTTAATATTGGAGCAATTGTATAACTTGAGCCAAAAACTACGATTATTTCATCGTCAAGTCTATTATTGTTGATTGCACCATTAAATGCATTCATTATGTTATCATAGATTTTTGGTTTTTCTATATTGAAAAACTTATTCTCGCTTAATTCTTTTACCTTTAATGCTCTATCATTTGTGCTTTCCGAAATATGCCATGACTCAAAAACACCTTTTAATTGCATAAGAATTTCATCAACATCTTTATCTTTTAACACACTAAATACAGCATGGAATTTTTTTCCAGGGAAATATTTTTTTAAATTTTTCTTTAAAATGTCTATACTTTGAATATTATGAGCAACATCTAAAATTATTTTTGGTTGTGAATCAATGATTTGAAATCTACCTTTAATTACAGCATTCTTTAACCCAAGTAAAATTTTATCTATTTTTATTTCCAATCCGTCACATAAGTATAATGCCTGTATTGCTGAAGCAGCATTCTTAATTTGTATATCTCCTTTAAGAGCTGGGAATGCGCAGTCAAATACAATATTTTCTAAATTTGAAAATTCCCAATTATTATCTGATTTTTTTTTAGCAAAAAAATCTTTATCTATTCTATTTAAATTCGATTTTATCTCTTCCGATTGAGAAATTATTGATTTATGAACTTTGCTGTATCCTATAATGGTTGGCTTACCTTCTCTCATTATTCCAGCTTTTTCATATGCTATCTTCTCTAAATCATTTCCAAGGATATCTGTATGATCCAATCCAATATTTGTGATAATTGAAACATCAGGATCAATGATATTTACAGCATCGAATCTTCCGCCAAGCCCTACCTCTAAAATGATTACATCTAATTTGATCTTACTAAATATTATTAAAGCGGCTAAAGTACTAAATTCAAAATAAGTAAGGGTAACTTCTCCTCTGATTTTTTCTATAACTTCAAAAGCATCACAAATCTCTTTTGTTCTAGCTGGACTTTTATTAATTTTTATTCGCTCATTGAAGTGCAATAAGTGTGGTGACGTATACGAACCCACATTATAACCAGTCTCAAATAAAATTGATTCTAAAATAGCTACAGTTGAACCTTTGCCATTCGTTCCGCCAACAGTTATTACTTTTGAATTTGTTTTGTCTATGTTTAGTTTTTTTGCTACGTTTACTACTCTGCTCAAATTGAAATCCATATTACTTGGATGTAATTTGCATTGCCATTCGATCCACTCATCTAAAGTAAAATTTTTCAAAATTTATTCTTGATCATTATTTACGAAGACACACTTTTCGAAATACGATTATTAATTAATGTCTTAATTATATTAGTAATTTCTAATTTGAGATTACGTCTATCAACAATCATATCGATTGCGCCATGCTCTAATAAAAACTCACTTCTCTGAAAACCTTCCGGTAATGTTTCTCTCACTGTCTGCTCTATAACTCTAGGGCCAGCAAAACCAACTAAAGCTTTTGGTTCAGCAATATTTATATCTCCCAACATAGCAAGGCTAGCTGACACCCCTCCCATTGTAGGGTCTGTGAGCACAGATATGAAAGGAATAGCCTCTTTTCTCATATCTGCAATTGCACTTGAAGTTTTAGACATTTGAAATAATGAAACCAAAGACTCTTGCATTCTTGCACCACCACTTGCCGAAAAACAAATTAAAGGAATTTTTTTACTTATACATTCCCTTGCTGCTCTGGAAAATTTTTCACCAACAACGGAGCCCATTGACCCGCCCATAAATGAAAATTCAAAAGCCGCAACAATTACTTCAATTCCATTGATTTTTCCTTCAATAATTACAAGAGCATCCTTTTCGTTTGTGGATTTTTGAGCGGCCGTTATTCTATCTTTATATTTTTTACTATCTTTAAATTTTAAAAAATCTTTAGACGATAGTTTTGAAAATAATTCTTTTTTATTGTCCGCATCAAGAAACAACTCGATTCTGTCTCTTGCGGAAATTCTCATATGGTATCCGCAGCTTGAACAGACATACTGGTTTTGCATAATATCCTCTCTATACAAAACAGTATTACAACTCTGGCATTTCTCCCAAACACCCTCTGGTATGACTTTCTTATTTTTATTCGTATCAATACGAATTCTTTTTGGCATCAACTTTTCAAACCAACTCATACTATCCCTCCGTATGAACACTCTCGTCAAGACCTAATCTGATAGGCTTCATAAGATCCATTATACCACCATTTATTTTTGTTTTATCGTTCTGATCTTTTTCAATTATCTTAACTATTGCGCTGCCAATTACAATCGCGTCTGCATCTTCAGAAAGAGACTTGGCAGTTTCTGCGTCCTTTATGCCAAAACCCACGGCAAGAGGTAAGTTTACAGCTTTCTTTATGTTTTTAAGTTGCTCTCTTGTTTCATTAATATTTAATGTGGAAGCCCCAGTAACTCCCTTTAAAGAAACGTAATAAAGAAAACCTGATGCGTACTTTGAAATTTTTTGAATTCTAGACAAATCAGTATTTGGGGCAATTAGAAAAATGCTCTCTAAGTTATCTTTTTTAAAAACATTTACAATATCTGAAGCTTCTTCGTGAGGAAGATCAACTACTAAAATTGCATCTACGCCAGATTCGCTTGCCAATCTGGAAAATTTCTCATATCCAATTCTTTCTATTGGATTTAAGTAACCCATTAGAACGATCGGAGTTGTTTTATCTTTCTTTCTAAAATTTTCAACAGCCTGAAATATGTCGAAACATGAAACATTTTGCTTTAAAGCTCTCTCGCAGGCTCGTTGAATTGTAGGTCCATCAGCCATAGGATCTGAAAAAGGCACGCCAAGTTCTATAATATCGGTTCCAGAGTCTACCAATGAATCCATTATTTCAGGAGTTGCTGCAATAGTTGGATCACCAGCAGTGATGTATGAAATTAAGCAAGTTTTTTTACTCTTTTCGAGATCGAGAAATTTTTTAGAGATTCTGCTCAAATCTTTATTCCCTCTAGTTTTGCAACAGTATTTAAATCTTTATCGCCTCTTCCGGATAAATTGATAACAATATTTTGATTTTTTTTCATTTCTTTTGCCAATTTAAAAGTATATGCGACAGCATGGCTAGTTTCTAATGCTGGGATTATTCCTTCCACTCTAGATAGCTCGTGAAAGGCTTGAATCGCTTCTTCATCAGTAGCTGACTTATACTCGACTAATCCTAAATCCTTTAATAATGCGTGTTCAGGACCTACCCCAGGGTAATCAAGGCCTGCAGATATACTATGAGTTTCAATTATTTGACCATTCTCGTCTTCTAATAAATAGGTCCTATTTCCATGAAGAACTCCAACCTTTCCTTTGTTTAAAGGTGCCGAATGCTTTCCTGTTTCTAAACCATTTCCAGCAGCTTCTATACCATACATTTTAGAGCTGGTATTAATAAAAGGATAAAATAAACCAATTGCATTTGAGCCGCCTCCAACACATGCAACAAGGGCATCGACTTTTTTGTCAATATCTTGCATTTGAGTTATCACTTCTCTCCCAATAATTGCCTGAAAATCTCGAACAAGTTCTGGATAAGGAGATGGGCCTGCTACAGTTCCAATTATATAAAATGTATTATCTACGTTTGTTACCCAATCACGTAATGCTTCATTCAATGCGTCTTTTAAAGTTCTTGATCCTGAGGTTACAGGAATAACTTCAGCACCAAGTAATTTCATTCTATAAACATTCTGGGACTGTCTATAAATATCTTGCTCACCCATGTAAACAACGCATTCCATTCCCAATCTTGCAGCAACAGTAGCCGAAGCTACTCCATGTTGGCCGGCTCCAGTTTCAGCAATAATTCTTGTTTTACCCATTTTTTTTGCAAGTATTGCTTGGCCAATTGTATTGTTTATTTTATGCGCGCCTGTGTGACACAAATCTTCTCTTTTTAAAAAGATATTTGCCCCATTTAACTTATCGGTCAATCTCTTTGCGAAGTAAAGAGGGGTTGGCCTACCGACATAATTTTCGAATTCCGTATAAAGCTCTTTTAAAAAATCAGGGTCATTTTTAAGTTTATAATAAGTATCTTTTAAATCCTGTAATGGTTTTATTAAGGTCTCGGCAACAAAAGTTCCTCCAAATATGCCGTAATGACCATTTTCATCAGGGTATCCGTACTTTATTTGATTAAAATCATTTAAGTTTTGTTTTGAGGTTGTTTTCATTTTTTCACTTTTTTCAAAAATTCTTTAATGAGAGTTGTATCTTTTTCACCATTAGAAGATTCTACACCGCTACTTACATCAACACCATAGGGTAAAAACGTGTTAATTGCATCCTCTACATTATCACAATTTAAACCTCCAGCTATAATTACTGGTTTTTTTGTATCAAAAACTGCAGATTTCCAATCAAAGGTTTTGCCGGTTCCACCTAAGCCATCTTCGCCATGACTATCAAAAATAAATGCACTTGCGTTTGGGAACTTCTCATCCAGATTTTTAAAGCCATTATAAGAATCTGAGACTCCCTTGAAATATGGTAATCCATACATCATGCATTCATCATCTGTTTCGTTTCCATGGAACTGAACATATTTAAAATTTGTTTTATTTAAAACTTCCTTTACATAATTCTTATCGTCATTCGCAAAAAGTGCGACGGTATTTGTTGAAGATTTTAATGAATTAAGTATTTCTAAAGATTCTTTAATACTTACACATCTTTTACTTTTTTTACAAAAAACAATTCCAATATAATCAGCTCCATTTTTTTCGGCTTCAATTGCGGTTGATGGTTCTCTGATTCCACATATTTTTACTTTTATCTCATTCATTTATTCATAAATAATTTGAAGTTTTGGCTTATAATTAAGATTATATTTTTCGTCATATTCAATATCAATTAAAAAAAGTCCTTCAGGGGGAAATTGCTTACCAGCTTTTGTTCTATCTTTAGAAGCTAATAATTCTTTTATCCATAATACCTCTTTTTCACCAGAACCAATCATAACAAGCGTTCCAACAATATTTCTTACCATATTGTATAAAAATGAATTTGCATTAACATCAATCAATATAAAATTATTTTCTCTTGTAATTATTATATCATTTATATTTTTAATAGGTGATTTCGATTGGCAATGTGCTGAACGAAAACAAGAAAAATCTTTTTCTCCTATTAGATTTTTTGCGGCCACTTGCATCTTTTTTTCGTCAAGGTGGTGTAAATAATACCAACCCACTTTATTTCTATTTAAACATGGTTTTATTTTATGATTGTAAATTACATATCTATAAGTTCTGCTTAATGCTGAAAACCTTGCGTGGAATTTCGAGTCCATAAATTTTATAAAATTAATTCTGATATCACTTGGTAATAAGGAATTTAAACCAAGCAACCAACTATTTTCATCTCTTTTAGTATTTGTTTCAAAATGAGCATATTGAGATAAGGCATGAACACCCGAGTCTGTTCTGCCAGCAACGTATAGTTTTACTTTCTCTCGAGAGAAATCGTAAATAGCTTTCTGTAATTTACCCTGAACTGTATCTGGAGTTTTTTGTTCTTGCCAACCGTGGTAATTTTTTCCATCATACTGAATGGATAATAAGACTTTCATTAATTTTTTAAATATATTTTTTAATTAATAATTCTGCTATTTGAATACTATTATAAGCAGCACCTTTTCGAATATTGTTACTTACAACCCACATATTTAAGCCATTTTTACAAGAAATATCCTCTCTTACTCTGCCTACAAAAACGTCGTTACTATTTTCACATTCATTTGCGGCACAAGGGTAACCACCGTCTTTATGTTCATCTACAAGTATTACTCCGCTATTTTTCGCAGATAATATTTTTTTTGCGTCGTCAGCAGATATCTTTTGTTCTAGTTCTAAGTGAACTGCCTCAGAGTGTCCATAGAAAACAGGAACACGGACTGTTGTTGGATTAACTTCAATTTTTTCATCCATAATTTTTTTTGTTTCCCAAACCATTTTCATTTCTTCCTTTGTGTATCCATTTTCCATAAAATTATCTATCTGAGGTATTACATTGAAAGCTATTTGTTTTGGATAAACTTTGGATACAATATCTTTGTTGTTAACATAAGCATTTACTTGATCGTTTAATTCTTGTATTGCGTTGTTGCCTGTTCCCGATACTGCTTGATAAGTGCAAACATTAATTCTTTTAATATTGCATGCATCATGGATAGGTTTTATCGCGACTAACATTTGAATAGTTGAACAATTTGGGTTTGCAATGATACCTGATAACTTATAACTTCCGATTTGATCTGAGTTAATTTCTGGAACAATAAGCGGTATATCTTTTTCATATCTAAAAAAAGAAGTATTATCTATAACAATTGAATTGTTTTTTGTTGCTTCTTTTGCATATTTTTTTGATACATCGCTACCAGCAGAAAACAGTGCAATATCAACCCCATTGAAATTAAAACTATCAAGGGCATGGACTGTGAATTCTTGATCTAAGATATTAATTTTTTTTCCTTCCGATTTATTACTTGCAAGTAAATACAAATTATTAATTGGAAAATTCTTTTCTAGAAGTACTTGGATCATCATTTGGCCTACAGCGCCTGTTGCACCAACTACAGCAATATTGTATTTCTTACTCATTATTTTAATTCCTCAATCTTCTGGATTATACAATCACCCATTTCACTTGTGGAAATAAATTTAACTTCGGATAAATCTTTTGTATATTTACCCTCTTTTAATACAAGCTTTACAGATTCTAAAATGTGATGGTATATGTCTGCTCTCTTAAATGTATGCTGAAACAACATTGCTACCGACAAAATTGTTGCGATTGGGTTTACTATGTTTTTACCAGCTATGTCAGGTGCAGACCCATGAATCGGCTCGTAAACTCCAAACCCATCATTATTCAATGAAGCTGAAGGCAAAAGTCCTATTGAACCAGTAAGGACTGACGCTAAATCGGATAAAATATCTCCAAATAAATTTTCTGTGACTATTACATCAAATTGTTTTGGATTTTGAACTAATTGCATCGCGGCATTATCAACGTACATGTGAGATAGCGTAACATCTTTAAAGTTGACAGCACTCTCCTCGACAGTTGTTCTCCATAGTTGAGAAACTTCTAAAACATTAGCTTTATCAACAGAACAAAGTTTTTTTGATCTTTCTCTAGATAGATTTAATGCGTAATCTGCAATACGGCTTATTTCTTTTTGATTGTATCGCATTGTATTATGAGCTTCAGTAAAATCAGAATTAAAGCCTCTTGGTTCACCAAAATATATACCACTAACAAGTTCTCGAATAATTACTATATCTAAGTCTTCAATTAATTCTTTTTTTACACTAGAGTAATCTATTGATTCTCGAAAAGATATAATCGGTCTCACATTTAAAAAAAGGTTTAAACTTTTTCTCAATTCTAAGAGGCCAGTTTCTGGTTTTTTTTCTTTCGAAGCATTGTCATATTGAGGTCCCCCAACAGCTCCAAGTAAAACCGCGTCTGAATTTTTAATTTTTTGCTTTGTTTCGTCTGGGAAAGGGGTGTCGTATTTGTCAACTGCTTCACCTCCAAAAAATCCGAAGTCAACGCGTATGTCTAATTTATATAATTTAGAAATAATATTTAAAACTTTTTCTGCTTCAGAGGTAACTTCTTTGCCGACTCCATCCCCTGGTAATATCAATATTTTCATAATTTAACCATTAAACATCCAAGGTGTTTTTAAAGCCTTTTTGTTTTCGTAATCTTTAATTTTTTTACTTAACTTTAAAGTTTCAGAAATATCGTCAATACCTTCTATTAAAACCTCTTTTCTTCTTGCATCAATTTCGAACTTAATTTTCAAATTATTACATAATAAAGTTTGGTCAACTAAATTAATTTTAATTAAATATTTATTTGTGTTTACAATATTAATTAATTCCTGAATTTCTTTTTTTTTTAAAACTATTGGTAATAATCCATTTTTGAAACAGTTATTATAAAATATATCAGCAAAACTTGTTGAAATTACAACATCAAAACCATAATCCATTAAAGCCCATACCGCATGTTCTCTTGAAGAACCGCATCCAAAGTTGTCCCCAGCTATTAGAATCCTTGCGCCGTTATATTTCGGATTATATAAAAAAAAATCAGGATTCTTTTTTCTTAAGCTATGGTCGTCTCCAAGATTTCCAGGCTCTAAATACCTCCAATCGTCAAATAAGTTGTCCCCAAAACCCTCTCTGGTTACAGCTTTAAGATATTGTTTTGGTATTATCGCATCTGTATCAATATTCTTCCTATCAATTAAAGCGGCAATAGATTCTACAGTTTTAAATTTTTTCATAATTAAATTATTTCTCGAACATCAACAAAATGCCCATGAATAGCTGCAGCTGCAGCAGTTGCAGGGCTTACTAAATGTGTTCTACTAAGTCTTCCTTGTCGTCCCTCGAAATTTCTATTTGATGTTGAAGCGCATCTCTCATACTCGTTTAATTTATCATCATTCATTCCTAAGCACATTGAACATCCTGGGCTTCTCCACTCGAACCCCGACTTTTTGAATATTTTATCTAATCCCTCTTTTTCTGCTCTCTCCTTTACTAAACCTGAGCCAGGCACAATGATTGCACTTTTTATGTTCTTTGCAATTTTTTTATTTTTTACTATTTTTGCAACAATTCTTAAATCTTCTATCCTCGAATTTGTACATGAGCCAATAAAAATCTTATCCAACTCTATTGAATTTACGTTCTGTTTTTCTTTTAAGCCCATGTATGAAAATGCATTTAATAAGTCTTCTTTTCTAGAAAAAAACTTTTCATCTTCAAGATCTGGTAATTTATCGTCTACTGCAACTGCCATCTCTGGAGATGTACCCCATGTAATCATTGGGCTTGACTGAGTGATATCAACATCAACAATCTTGTCAAAATTAGCGCCGCTGTCGGTAACTAAATTTGACCAATATTCCTTAGCTTTTAAAAATTCTTCGCCCTTAGGCGCAAAAGGTTTATTTTCAACGTAGCTTATTGTTTTTTCATCAACAGCTATCAATCCGGTTGTAGCTCCAGCTTCAATTGTCATGTTACACAAAGTCATTCTTGCTTCCATTGATAAGTTTCTTATCGCGTCACCTGTATATTCAATTGCAAAACCAGTACCACCAGCTGTTCCAATTTTACTTATTATTAATAAGGCTAAATCTTTTGAGTAAAAATATTCAGGCATTTTTCCTAAAATATTAATTTGCATATTTAACGACTTCTTTTGCAATAAACACTGAGTTGCTAATACGTGCTCAACTTCTGATGTGCCGATACCAAAAGCTAACGCAGCTAAGGCGCCATGCGTCGATGTGTGAGAATCCCCGCAAACAACGGTCATTCCAGGCAAAAGTATTCCCTGCTCTGGACCAACTACATGCACTATACCCTGTCTAATATCTTCAAGATCAAATTTAAGCAGGTCATTTATCTGACAATTTTTATTTAATGCGTCAACTTGTATTTTTGAAATAGGATCTTTGATGCCATCCTCTCTCATTTTTGTCGGAACATTATGATCTGGAACAGCCATAATACTTTTCTTACTCCAAATATTTCTTCCAGCTTGTTTCAATCCCTCAAAAGCTTGAGGAGATGTAACTTCATGAATCAAATGTTTGTCAATATAAATAAGACTATATCCATTATCAAATGAATGGATATGATGTTCGTCCCATAATTTGTCATATAGCGTTTTTTTCATTCTCAGTTTGTTTTATAAGTTCAATTACGTGATTTTACTAATATAAACGACACAATAAAACCTAAAAAAGCAAATAATGATGCATATAAATATACCGTGGCTCCACCCAAAGGTTCCCAAAAATACCCACTATAGAAGCTTCCCAATGATCCTCCCAAACCAAAACTTATACTTGAGTACAACGCTTGACCTCGTCCTTGCAGAATGCCAGTGAAATACTCATGAATCAATGAAATTGAAACCGCATGATACATGCCGTACGTTACCGCATGAAACAAAGTGGCCAGAATAACTATAAATTCATTATGGGCAAAGAATGATATCAATAACCATCTAAGAGTTGCAAATAAAAAACTTATGATAAACAAGTTTTTTAATCCATATTTTGGTATCCAGGAGGAAATTTTCATGAAGATTAAAATTTCAGCAATAACTCCCAGCGACCAAATTACTCCGATCAAGTTTGTGCTATAACTATTCTCGGTTAAGTAAATCGCAAAAAAAGCATAAAAGGGTCCGTGACTTAGTTGCATTAAGAAGCAAGATATTAAAATCCCCAATACTGCTGGTTTAATTATTATTGTTAATAATGAGCTTGATTCTGCCTTTGTATTATCCTCGGCTTTTTTTACATATAGTGTTGAAACCCATGTTAGAAATAAGAAGAATAAAATACAATATGGAATGATATTTATTCCATACTTACTGGTAAAAAATGACAATATCAAAACTGATAAAATAAAACCAAGAGATCCCCAAAGTCTAATTTGGCTGTATTTATTATAAGATGAACCAAGAGTATTCATTGTTACTGCTTCAAACTGTGGTAGTGACGCATTCCAAAAGAAGCTAAAAAAGAAAATCAATAACACCATTGGGTAAAAATTTTCAATTTGCGGAGCGAACATAAATATAAAAAGACAGCTTAGTGCTCCAAATTGTATAACTCTATGTCTTAAACCAGTTTTGTCTGCTATCCATCCCCATAAATTCGGTGCAATGATTTTCGTTCCAATCATTGTCCCAGTTATTATTCCAATTTCATATGCGGTAAAACTTTTATAAGATAAATATAATGGCCAATAGGGTAAAAATGCACCAAGACTTGCAAAATAAAAAAAATAAAACGACGAAAGATGTATATAAGAGCGATCAAGCATGATTGGCGCATCTAAAATATTACCTTTATATATATTTTTATCTTTATTCAAATCAAAAAATCCAAAGTATTAATTTTTATAATTTATTTTTGCTCAATAGTTTCTTTTTATGTCTAGAATTTTTTTAAATTTACAAAATTAATTATAAATTTTGGGCTTTGTGTCTTAAAGAGTGATCCATCAAAACTAGTGCAAGCATTGCTTCTGCTATCGGAACCGCTCTGATACCAACGCAGGGATCATGTCTACCTTTTGTTACAATAGTTGAATCATTTCCCTTGTTATCAATAGTTTTACCAGGAATTCTGATGCTGGATGTTGGTTTAATTGCAATACTTGCTCTTATGTCTTGGCCAGAAGTTATGCCACCAAGTGTTCCACCAGAATTATTACTTAAAAAACCATCTTTTGAGTCAATTTCATCTCTGTGCTCTGTACCTTTTTGAGTAACACATGAAAAACCTGACCCAATTTCAACTCCTTTTACAGCATTGATACTCATCATAGCTTTTGCAATGTCAGCATCAATTCTATCAAAAACTGGCTCACCTAATCCTATGGGAACATTTTTTGCAATAATATCTATTCTTGCGCCAATTGAGTTGCCCTCTTTCCTTAATGAGTCCATATAATTTTCGAGATCAACAACTTTATCCCTATCAGGAAAAAAGAATGGATTTGTTTCAATATCTGAAAAATTTATTTTTTCTGGTGTTATTGGCCCCAGTTGTGAAAGATAGCCTTGAATTATTAGGTTAAATTTTTCTTTTAAATATTGTTTTGCAATTGCGCCAGCAGCGACTCTTGTAGCTGTCTCTCTTGCGGAGGACCTACCGCCACCCTTATAGTCTCTTAATCCATATTTTTTATCATAAGTGATATCAGCATGGCCAGGCCTATATAAATCTTTTATATCTGAATAGTCTTTGCTTCGAGCATCATCATTATAAATTATCAGACTAATTGGGGTTCCAGTGGTTTTTCCTTCAAAAACGCCAGATAATATTTTCACAGTGTCTGACTCTCTTCGTTGAGAAGTGTGTCTTGTTTTACCAGGTTTTCTTCTATCTAAATCTTTTTGTATAGCCTCAATATCAATGTTGAGATTTGGTGGACAACCGTCTATCATGCACCCAATAGCTTCCCCATGACTTTCGCCATAAGTACTAACTTTAAATAATTGTCCATAGCTATTTCCCGACATACCAACTATTATATCAAAAAAAGAAGGTTAAATTATATAAAAATGAAAGAAATTATAAAAATAATATTACATGAATTAAAAATTACGTTGTTTTATATAATTCCACTACGTCTAATATCGAGAATTACTTTCTTTCTTGCAAGAATAGAAAATAGATTTACAAAAAAAATTTTTATAAAAACATATAAAAGATTTTTCAACATAGAGCTAGATGAATATCAGAAAAAGAATATAGATGACTATAAGAATTTAGATGATTTTTTTATTAGAGAACTTGATTTTAACCATAGAAAAAAATTAGATGACGAAAGAAATATAATTTCACCTTGCGATGGAACTATTTCAGGATTTGGAGAAATTAATGACAGCACGTTTATTCATGCAAAAAAACATAAATATAATGTAAGCGAACTAATTAATGAAAAAAATCATAAATTCTCAAATGGTAAGTTCGTTAATATATATTTGGAACCAAAGGATTGTCATAGGGTATATATGCCATGTGATGCCATACTTTCAAAAATAACTAATATTCCAGGATGTCTTTATAGTGTTGCGCCTTATGCATCTTCAGGAATTAAAAATTTATACTCAAAAAATGAACGAGTAGTTTTGTCTTTTGAAAGCGAATCTTTTTTAATGACGATTGTTATGGTAGGTGCAGTTAACGTAGGCTGTATTTCTTTAACAAGACACGGAATTATTACCCCAAAAAAATATCGAGTAAATAAGAAAAATGATATAAATGATAAAAAAATACAAAGTTACAAAAAAGGCGAGGAAGTCGCTATGTTTAATCTCGGATCAACAGTTATAATTTTATTAAGCGATATGCGAGGAAAATGGAATGATAATATCGTTACTTCAAATAAAATTTTAATTAGAGACGAAATATTTAAATTAAATTAGCTTTTGACTCTTGATACGTATTCTTTTGACCTTGTATCAATTTTTACAATATCTTTTTCATTTATAAATAAAGGAACATTTATTTCAACTCCGGTTTCAAGTTTTGCTGGTTTTGTAGCTTTTGAAGTTGTATCGCCTTTTAGTCCTGGCTCAGTATGCTCAATCATAAGTTCAACAAAGTTTGGTATTTCTACACTAATTGCAATGCTATTAAAAAAAGTAATGGAACAAAGCTCCTCTCCTTTAAGCCAAACCCAATCATCATTCAAAATATCTTTTTTTAAAGATATTTGTTCAAAACTCTCTAAGTTCATGAAGAAATATTCTTGATTATCATTGTAAAGGTACTGCATTTCGGAAATTAGAATATCTGCTGATTCTAAATTTTCACCAATTTTTAATGTTTTTTCGTTTATCCTACCATTGAGAAGATTTTTTAGTTTAATTTTACTAAAAGCTTGGCCTTTACCAGGTTTATGAAAAGAGTTATCAATTATCTCAAATGGCTCATTATTAATTAAAACTTTCAACCCGTTCTTTAAATTACTTGTACTATAACTTGTCATAGTTCCTTTGTTTTTAGCTATGTTTTAATAGTGCCTCAATCCTTGATTCTATTGATGGATGGCTGCTAAATAAACTTTTGAAGCTAGTTTCTTCTTTGCCAGATATTCCAAAAGCTGCCATTTGATCAGGTAAATTTGTTTTTGATTTTAAGGATAATGTTTTTAACGCTGAGATCATTTTATAAGATCCTACTAAGTTTGCAGCTGAAGAGTCAGCAGCATATTCTCTTTTTCTTGAAAACCACATTACAATTATATTTGCTAGTATTGAGAGAAGTATTTGTGCGATTAGACTTGTTATAAAATATGCGGGGCCATGCCCCTTTTGCACCTTAAATATTATTCTATCAACAATGTGTCCAAATATTCGAGAAAAAAATATTACAAATGTATTAACAACTCCTTGAATAAGGGACATTGTAATCATGTCTCCGCTACTTACATGAGATACCTCATGTGCGATAACTGCTTCAACTTCGTCTTTGTTCATTTGATTTATAAGGCCTGAACTAAGAGCAATGAGAGATTTGTTTCTAGAAGCTCCTGTAGCGAAAGCATTTAATTGGTTTGACTTAAAAATTCCTAACTCTGGTGTACTAATTTCAGCTTTTAAAGATATTGTTTTTAAAACTTCAATCAACCACTCCTCGGTAGAATTTTTTGGTTCCTCGATAATGGTTACACCCATTGTTTTTTTAGCAATCCATTTTGAAGCTATCAAGGATATAAAAGATCCTGCAAAACCGATAATAGATGAGATTAGTAGTAAGGACGCAAGATCTAAATTAATGCCCTGCTCGTCAAGAATTCCCTCAACACCAAATATTGACATAGTAATGCCAAGTACCAAAAGAATCGCGATATTTGTTCCTAAAAATAGTGCTATTCTAAACATATAAATCCACTCAAAAAATTAGTAAGAATTATATTATTATAATAATTGATGAATACCAATAATTATTTACAAGCTGGGAAAAGCATTAATGTAACTGCATCAGCAGGTACGGGCAAAACATGGGTAATAATATCAAAAATATTGCGTTTACTTCTTGAGGGTGAAGATCCTGAAAAAATTACGGCGATAACTTTTACGAAAAAAGCCTCAGCAGAGATGAGAGAAAGGCTTAATGAAAAAATAGAAAGTTGGGCAACCCAAGATGAGGATAAGCTAAAATTTGAGCTAAGAGAAATAGGAATTAATAAAAATTATAGTAATTATGCAGATAGAGCAAAGAATTTGTTTTATGAAATCCAGATTAAAAATAAAGATATTCGAATATCTACATTTGATTCATTTTTTGTTGAAATTTTATCTCAGTTCCATCTAGATAAAGATATAGAGAAAAATTATGAGACAAATACAGACGTAAATTCAAAAAAAATTATCAATGATGTTGAAAAGAAAATATTTTGCAAAGATTATATTAAAGAGAATATTAAATTTGAAAGAAATATAAATTTTCTTTTACAATATACAAATAGTTTTAATTCGTTAAAAGAATCAATACGCGAGATAATCAATAAAAAATCTTATTATTTAGAGATAATTGAATCTAACAAACTTGAGACCATTGATATTTCAAAAATAGAAAAAAAAATTTATGGCTATCAAAATAAATTAATTAGTGAAGTATCCGCGATGTGTAATGAAATTGAAATAGAAAAATTTAAAGATCTTTCAGATATTGTTTTTAAAAATATTTCTAACGAGCAAAAAATAAATTTCATCGTCAATTTCTTTTTTACAAAGGATAGGAAGATAAGAAAAAATATTGAAAAATTATGTTCGAAAAATAATTACGATGTAAAAAAAATTATAAATGCAATATATCTCTACGAAAGTGAATTATTCAATGATATACAAATATTATGGAAAAATGTTGTCGGTCATTTTTTTACTGAGTATCAAAGAGTACTTAAAGAAAAACGATTATATGACTTCTCTGATAAAACCTGGCTTTGTTATAAGAAACTCTCATCATTAAGTGATGATGATTGGATATTTTATAAAATTTCTAACTCTATTAAACATATTTTAATTGATGAATTTCAAGACACAAATTATATCCAATGGAAAGTTATAGAGATGATTCTTGTTGCAATTTCAAATAATTCTGATGAGTCAAGTGTAACTATAGTGGGAGATGAAAAACAGTCAATATATGGGTTTAGAGGATCAGAACCTCTTTTGTTTAAAATATGTAAGGATTTTACGAATAATTATTTTAATTCGACAAATATAATTCTAAATGAATCAAAGCGATCATCTGAAGAAATAATTGACTTTATAAATAATACTTTCATAAATAATGAAAAATTCTCAACTTCTATTAAAGCTCAGGGAATGGTTAAGTTGAATGAAATAAAAAAAAATACTAACGGGAATGAGGTAGAAGACTTATTGATAGATGAAATGATTAAATTAGAATCGGAAATTATCTCAAAACAAATTATACAATTATGTAAAGAAAAAAATATTAAATATGGGGATATTCTAATCTTAGTTAGAAATAGATCTCATATGAGCTATATAAAAGATTCATTAATAAACGAAGATATACCAGTTATTTTAGATAATAAAATATGTTTGATGGCTCAACCTGAAATTAATGATATAAAAAATTTACTAAAATTAATAATAATCGATGATAATGATAAAGGTTTACTTTATAAATTATTAATTTCACCTATTTTCAACATTAGCATAGGCAAACTTGAGAAGTTAAATATAAAAAATTACGCAGACATGAAAAAATTTCTTATCAAAACTGAGACTGGAAAATTTCTTAGTGAATGGAAATCTCTCGTAGGAAAAATTCCAATTCACGATTTATTGGATAAAATATATAAAGATATCGACATTTTTACAAAGTATAGAAGTGAAAATAAACTTGAGAATATTGAAGTTAAGAATAATATTCTAAATTTTTTAAATTTAAGTTTAAAAATTAATAATGGAAGATATATATCACCACTATTCTTTTTAAACCAAATAGAAATAATGGAGAATTATGAAGAAACTTATGAAGTAAATTCATTAAATTCTGTTCGGGTTCTTACTATTCATGCTGCAAAAGGTTTGGAGTCAAAAGTTGTTTTTTTAGCACAAACATATAAAAAAAATAAATTAATGCAAAATAAAGTTTACCCAGTTTTTAATTCTGATCTTTCATGTAAAGATATATTGTATAAATTCGATGTTTTTAAAAATAATATATTTATAGAAGAATTATTTCAGGATGCCTCTTATAAAGAAATTGCTGAGGAAACTAACCTCTCCTACGTTGCTTGTACGAGAGCAAAAAATATATTAGTAATAAATGGTTTTAATACAAAAAAAGATAATTGGTTTTCTAGTTATTTAACTGACGAATAATATCATCAGGACTTGTATAACCAAGAATTAATGTTCCATCACTCAAAAATATTGTTGGGGTAGAGCTAACACCAATACTTTTTATTAATTGCTGGTGCTCATCAATAGGATTATCACAATCTTTATGATTAATTTTTTTCTCTTGTTTTAACAGTGTAAATGCTTTGTTTCTATCAGAAGCGCACCATGCTGATATAATTCTATCTTTCGAATTTGATTTATTCGCGAGTACTAGATAACGTACTTTAATTCCTTTTTTTATATACTTTGGTATGTCATTGTGAAATTTTCTACAATAAGGGCAGTCAATATCCGTAACTACATTAATATATTTTTTTCCATTTCCGTAAACAAATAATTTTGAATCAGATATTTGATCTAAAGATTTCTTTCTGCCTGATAATAATGAGACTTCCGTTATATTTTTAAAAAAATATTCATTTTTTTCTTTAATAACTTTTTGAAGATTACCTCCTTCAAATATAAATTTTGCATCATTCGTTATATATATTATTGCCCCTTCAAACGCTACTTCATAAATATTTTCAACAGGTGATTTTTTAATATGATCAAACTTATAGGCGGGAATTATTTCTTTTAATTTTTTTTCCAAGAATTTTATATTAGGGTCAAAATTTTCATCGCTAAAAACATTATTACAACTCAAGCAAAATACAGATATAAAAATTAAAAAATTTACTAAGCTCTTGGATGATTTCTGCAATGTAACTCCTTAAGTTCATTTTTAGCAATATGAGTATAAAGCTGGGTTGTGGATAAGTCGCTGTGTCCAAGTAATAGTTGAACAACCCTAAGATCTGCACCGTTGTTTATCATGTGTGTTGCAAAAGCATGTCTTAAGGTGTGTGGTGATAAGTGTTCTTCGATGCCAACTTGTAAAGCGTATTTTTTTAAAATATGCCAAAAAGAGTGCCTGGTCATCTCAGCTCCTCGATTACTAAGAAATAATGCATCAGTTTTTTTGGAAGTAATAAAATCTTTTCTGAAATCATCAATATATTTTTTTAAAAATGATAAAGCATAATCATTAATAGGTATAATTCTTTCTTTATTACCTTTGCCTAAAACTCTAAGAAAATTACTTTCCATATTAACTTGTGAAAATTTTAGAGAAACGAGTTCCGAAACTCGTAATCCACATGCGTATAAAATTTCTAGCATTGCTTTGTCTCTTGATCCAAAACGCGAATTCGTATTTGGAGCATTTAAAAGTTTATCGACCTGATCGATACCAATAGTATGAGGAAGAGATTTAATCTTTCTTGGAGTTTCAATATTTTCGGTTGGGTTTGTTTTTAAGAAATTATGCGAGTAGAGATATAAAAAAAATTTTTTCAAGGATGAAATTAATCGCATATTACTTCTTGAAGATATGCCATTCGAAAATCTCTGGGAGATAAATGCGTTAACGTCCGATTGCTTTGTATCAAATAATTTTATTTTTTCTTTATCAAGGAACAGTAAAAAACTGTTAATGTCATGCTCATAAGATAGTAGTGTATTTTTTGCTAAACCTTGTTCAGCCCATATATTATCCAAAAAGCTATCTAAATATTCATTGTTTAATTTCTTTTTCATATCTCTAATAATATAATAAAGTAATTATAAATCTATTACAACGAGCAAAAGATATGGAAAATATTCATTTATGGAGAAGACTCGCCTCAATTTTTTATGATGGTGTCCTTGTTCTTGCAATTATTATTGTCACATCACTTCCGTTCTATAGCTTTAATGTAGAGGATAGTATTTTCCTTAAATTTACAATGCAGATTTATTTTTATCTAATAGTTCAATATTTTTTCGTTTGGTTTTGGGTAAATAGCTCTGCAACACTGGGTATGAAATCATGGAGGATAAAAATTGTTGATAGCGAAGGTAAAAAAATATCTTATAAAAAAGCCATAATAAGATTCAATATATCTATTTTATCTGCTTCTTTTTTTGGAATAGGTTTCTTAATTTCACTTTTTCGAAAGGATAGAAATTGTTTGCATGATATCATTTCGAAAACATACTTAGTGAAAGTTTAAATCCGTAAAGTTTTTGAAAAATAAGTATACTAATAATTGATAATATTATAAGCGGTAAGAATGCTCCTAGTAGAGGTGGTATATCTATGATGAGTGAAAGATTATTCATTGTTTGATTAAACAAAAATAATCCTACACCAAGTAAGATTCCTACAAATACTCTTTGTCCATAACTTGCAGATCTTATATTTGAATGAACAAATGGAGTTGTTAATAGAAACATTATCAAACATGATAAAGGTATAGAAAATTTCGACCAAAATGCTAACTCGTACATTTTTGCTTCCATCGAATTACTTTTAAGATAGCCAATATATTGATTTAACTGAAATAGGGTCATTTGATTTGGCTTAACAACCATAATATCAAATAAATCTAAATCAAAAAATTCTTCAAAGGTTGTAATTTCCATTGATGTGACTTTTACATCCTTGCCTTCAAAACTTGTAGAAGTAATATTTTTCATTATCCATCTATTGTCTTGATAAAAACCCTCTTCGGCATATACAGACTCCATAAGCTGCTGTTTATTATTGAACCTGTAAAGAGAAACTTCCTCTATAATTTTGTCTGGGAATACTTTTGCTATATGAATAAAACTATCTTTACTTTTTATCCATATACCGTCAGTATTTTTCATGCTCAACCTATTTGATTGACTTAAATTTTTCACTTCATTTGCTAATTGTTGTCCTTTAGGGGCAATAAATTCTCCTATTAAAAAAGTAAAGAGCATAATTAGTAATCCTGCCCGAAGAGATATAAAGATTATTTTTGGGAAAGATATACCGCTAGATTTTACTGCATTTAATTCACTTGTACTTGACAATTTACTTAACCCGATCAAGCTCCCCATAAGAGTTGCTATTGGAAACACTTCGTATATATTTTGAGGTATGTTCAGCAATACATACAAGAAAGCAAGAGACAGAGAATACTCTGCGTCAACTTTCTTTAACTCATCTACAAGATCTAATAAGCCAACAACTACAATTAAAATACCCAAAATAGTAAATATTGATATTAGGATTTGCTTTGCAATATATTTATCTAATATTTTCATTTTCTATTTACCATATTCTTAAAATGATTTTTTATTTGAGCAAAACTATAAATTTGGTCTCTTTTGTTTAGATATAAGGTATAACAAATGAGTAATGCCAGAATATGTACCCACCAAGTACCAAAAATAGTGAAATAGAAAGATTCCTTCTGGATACCATTTACTGAAACAATTATTAAATTGGAGTAAAGAAAATAAACTATAATTGCATAAAGAATATTAGAATACTTGTTCTGTCTCGGGGCAACGTCTCCAAAAATAAATGCAAAAAGAATTAATACTATGACCGAAAGTGGTGCAAATAAACGCCATTGAATCTCTGCGCTAGCTAATGGTTCGTTTTCATCATTAAAAAGCTCGTACATACTTTTCATTCTGTAATTAAGAGAGAAATCAGGTGTTGTATTTAATAACTTAACTTCATGTAAATCATATTTCATGACCTGAAAATTTCCCGTTCCAGGAGTCCCAGTGTATCTCTGCCCGTTTTTCAAAATTAACCTCCTGACCCCATCTTCTAAAAACTCGTCGCCCTCTTCAGCTGTCTCAATAGAAATTTTGTTGTTTTCGGAACTTTTTATGAATATTCTTTTTGAAACGTCATTTTCAAGTTCTTCAACAAAAATTATCCAGTTTTTATCTTTCATTTGAATAAACTTTCCAGGTGATGTGAGACCAATCTCAGATGTTGCTGCGGCTTCAATTTTCGTTTTTTGAATTTCTGTTATTAAATGTGGCGATACAAAAATATTTAGAAAAAAAATAATCAAAAAAGAAGGTATCGTTATAGTGTAAAAATATTTTGTGAAAATGGCTTGAAAGTTTCCTGAAGATTTTAACGCGCTAATTTCACTATCTCGATATAATTTTGATAAGGATACAATCAAGGAGATCATTATTGCAAAAGGTAATAGCAATATTATAGATTTGGATGTACTTAAAAATAAAAGATTAAAAATCATATCTATATCAAACCTACCATCTACAACGTATTGAAGAAGCCTTACAAATAATCTTCCAACTATTACTAAAATTAAAACGAAAAACACAGATAAGAAAATATATATAAAATTTTTAAGTAAATATTTATCTATTATTGAAAGAATATGTAATTTTTTTAAAATTTCTTTTTGTTTTTCAAATCGCGAGTAAAAATCTTTTTTATTTATTTTAATGGTATTAAAAGACAAATTTTTAATATAGCTATTTTGTTTTTGTTCAAGAGCGGATATAATCTTATTACTGAGGTGGTTTAATTTAAATTTGAACAAATTGTAAATATCTAACCATTTTTTTATATTTTTGGTATATTTAGAATTATTTTTCATAATCAATACATGAGGCTTTAAGTAATTATGCAGTACAATTTTATTAATAATATAACATCAAAAGACGTTAAAGGGTCAGCTATATTCGGCATATTTACTGATAAAAGCATAAAAGCTCTCAATAATTCTTTAAAAGCTCCTGAAGCGAAAAAAATTAAAGATGCGATTAATAAATCTCCATTTGAAGGAAAATTGGGACAAAAGTTAAGTATATACGAAAGTCTTGGAAGTAAGATTGATAAAGCTATTTTAGTTGGTCTCGGTGACAAAAAAGATTATAACGAAAAGAAATTTATTCAAGCAGTCAATGCATTTTGTAGAATTTGTAAAGAAGAGCTTTTGGAAAATATCCATTTTGATACAAATTCATTTACTGCAAAAAAAATTGAAATGAATTGGGCTATAAGAAATATATCTATAAAATTAAATGGTATCGACTATGTTTATAACGAAACTAAATTTAAAACAAAAAACAAAAAAAACTATAAAATAAAAAAAATTAATTTCCTATCGTTTAGCGCAACAAATTCAAAGAAAATAAAAAAATATTTTCTACAGGGAAAAGCTATCGCAAACGGAATAAAGTGTGCAAAGAATCTTGGTGACCTTCCAAGTAATATTTGTACACCAACATATTTAGCAAAAACTGCAGCAGATCTTGCAAAAACAAACAAAAAATTAAGTGTAAAAGTCCATAGTGAAAAAGAAATGAAAACTATGGGAATGAATTGTTTATTATCAGTTGGTAATGGAAGTAAAGAGGAATCTAAATTAATTACAATTAAGTATAGCGGCTCAGCAAAAAATGAAAAACCTATAGTACTTGTGGGTAAAGGAATAACCTTTGATACTGGAGGAATATCTATTAAACCAAGTAATGGAATGGATGAAATGAAATATGATATGTGTGGTGCAGCTAGTGTAATAGGAACAATGAATGCTATAAGTGAATTAAATCTTAAAACTAATGTAATTGGTGTAATTGCTGCTGCAGAAAATATGCCAAGTGGTACTGCAACAAATCCTGGTGATGTTGTGACGACAATGTCGAAACAAACTGTTGAAATTTTAAATACAGATGCCGAGGGAAGATTAGTGTTATGTGATGCGTTAACTTACATATCTCGTTTCAAGCCAAAACATGTTGTAGATATCGCAACTCTTACGGGAGCGGTCCTTGTAGCACTTGGAAAAGTTGCAAGTGGAGTGCTTTCAAATGATGAAAAGCTCACTAAAAAACTTTTAAATAGCTCAAGAATTAGTCATGACTATATTTGGGAATTACCTCTTTGGGAAGAATTCCAGTCAGAGCTTGATAGTAACTTTGCAGATATTGCAAATATTGGAAAAAGGTATGCTGGTACAATAACTGCCGCTTGCTTTCTATCAAGGTTTACTGAGGATTATAGTTGGGCACATCTTGATATCGCGGGTACTGCTTGGAATGAGGGATCTGAAAAAGGTGCGACTGGAAGACCTGTTTCACTGTTGACTCACTTTATTCTTGAAAATGCAAAATCTTTATAAAATAATTACAACGTAATTAAATGTCGAACAGCAAATATAATCCTTTAAAAATTGAACAAAAATGGTATGAGGAGTGGGAAAAGAATAAAATTTTTTCACCCAAAGGTGATGGTACTCCATATTGCATTATGATTCCGCCGCCCAATGTAACTGGGACACTTCACATGGGGCATGCATTTCAAGTTACTTTAATGGATATATTATGTAGATACCATAGAATGCTGGGTTACAACACTCTATGGCAAGCTGGGACTGATCACGCAGGTATAGCTACACAAATGGTGGTTGAAAGAAAGCTTACTGCACAAGGTATATCAAGGACCGATCTAGGAAGAGAAAAATTTATAGATCAAGTTTGGGATTGGAAGAGTCAATCTGGAGATATTATTTCTAAGCAATTAAGAAGAATGGGCGCTTCTCTAGATTGGGATAGTGAAAGATTTACTCTTGATGAGGGATTATCAGAAGCTGTAAATAAAGTTTTTATTGACTTATATGAAGATGGACTTATTTACAAAGGTAAAAGGCTGGTAAATTGGGATCCTGTTTTACAAACCGCTTTATCAGATTTGGAAGTAGTGTCATCAGAAGAGAATGGAAAACTTTGGCATATCAAATATTTTTTAAATGACGACAGTGAAGTTTATCTTGAGATTGCTACAACAAGACCCGAAACTTTATTAGGTGATAGTGCAGTTGCTGTAAATCCAAATGATAAAAGATATAAAGATTTTATAGGTAAAGAGATAATTGTTCCAATAATTGGCAGAAAAGTACCAATTATTGGAGACGAATATGTTGATATGGAATTTGGAACTGGATGTTTAAAAGTTACGCCTGCGCATGATTTCAATGATTACGAACTTGCGAAGAAACATGATCTCGAGGAAATTAATATTTTCGATCTATCTGCGAGAATAAAATGCGAACTAAAGGAATTTAATAATCTAGATAGATTTGCTGCAAGAAAGAAAATTATTTCTGAGTTGAAAGAAACTGGCCATTTGATAAAAGATGAAGAACATAAATTGATAATCCCTAGAGGTGACAGAAGCCATTCAATTATCGAGCCACTTATGACTGATCAATGGTATGTAAGAGTTAAACCCCTTGCAGAAGAAGCAATCAATTGTGTTAAAGAAGAAAAAATAAAATTTGTTCCAAAAAACTGGGAGAAAACCTATTTTGAATGGATGAATAATATTCAAGACTGGTGCATAAGTAGACAATTATGGTGGGGTCACAGAATACCTGCTTGGTACGATGAGGAGAAAAATATTTATGTTGGCAAAAACGAGCAAGATGTGCGAAGAAAATATGATTTAAATGATAATGTTACTTTAACACAAGATGAAGATGTATTAGATACCTGGTTCTCTTCTTCGCTTTGGCCATTTTCAACACTTGGATGGCCTAGTGAAACAGAGAGAGTCAAAACCTTTTACCCAACAAGCGTATTAATAACTGGTTTTGATATTATATTTTTTTGGGTAGCTAGAATGATAATGATGGGGAAAAAATTTGTTGGAGAGGTTCCTTTTAAAGAGATATATGTTCATGGATTAGTGAGAGATTCATCTGGAAATAAAATGTCGAAATCAAAAGGTAATATTATAGATCCAATTGACTTAATTGATGGAATTGATTTAAATGATTTGATTGCAAAAAGAGCTTCAGATTTAATGCAGCCAGAAATGGCAAAAAAAATTGAGTCAAATACAAAAAAAGATTACCCGAACGGTATAGATTCTTACGGTACAGACGCCTTACGATTTACCTTCGCGTCACTAGCAAGTAATGGACGAGATATAAATTTTGATCTAAAACGCGTGGAGGGATATAAAAACTTCTGTAACAAAATATGGAATGCTGCGAGATTTGTGAGTATGCAAAGTAGTTTCACCTCTGGCGAAATCAATATTAATGACCTTAATGATGAAGATTTATGGATTAGAGATAAATTTGCAAGTTTAATCGATAGTACTAAACAAAGTTATAAAAACTATCGATTTGATTACGCTTCAAAAAATATATACTCTTTTGTATGGCAAGATTATTGTAGTTGGTATATTGAAATCTCTAAATCTAATCTTAATAACAAAGATTTGTCAGAAAAGACTAAGCAAGTTATTGTAATGAATCTTAGAGAAGTTTTAAAAAATATATTATTGTTACTACACCCTATAATGCCATTTATCACTGAAGAAATTTATAAGGAAGTTTTTAGCGAAGGGAAATTTCTCCAAGATAATGATTTCCCTGATTCTAAAAAATTTCGTTCTTCAAAAGAATTGCATGATATTAATTGGATGATCGATGTTGTTTCTGAGATTAGAAAAACAAGATCAGAGATTGGGGTACAACCGAACAAAAACATCGATATTTTCGTGAATGGAGAAACTGAAAAAGACAAAATTTATTTTAAGAAAATGTCATATTTAATTATGAGCTTAGCAAAAATTAATAATATTTATACTGATAAAAAAATTGATACGGATAATTTTCATACCTGTGTTTCAAATAATCTTAAACTATTAATTCCATCTTCAGATATTATTGATATAGCATCAGAAGTTAATCGTTTATCAAAAGAAGAACTGAAATTAACTGGCCAATATGAGACGATTCAATCTAGACTTCGTAATAAGAACTTTATAGATAATGCCCCCGGTCATGTTGTCGTTGCTGATGAGCAAAAAATTAAAGAGCTAAGCACAAAGATTGAAAAAATAAAAGAACAATTAAAAAATTATTCTAACTAAAAATTTTTGCTAGGCGATATTCATATTTAAAATGCCTTCCATTTTTTCTGATGTTTCAGATTTTCCAGTTCTACTATCACCGATTATTGCTACGGTCACATCAACTTCGCTTGGATTATTTCCTAATCTATTCCTTTTTTTAATAGCGAATTCTTTAATTGAAACTATTAGAGACTCTGCAAGTCTAGTTGGTCCTTCCTGTTCTATTTCTTCTCTGTTTTTAAATTCGCACGACAGAACATCATCATCAGTATTTCCTTCATAAACTCCAGCCATTAGCATGCTATATGCTACTCCAATCTCCATCTCACCCTTGCTGACTAGTTTCTCAATAATTGAAACAAGTTCTTCTTCAGTATTGGTATATTTCTCGTAAAGTTCTTCATGTAAAATTTTTCCATCATTATCTTTAAGTAATGGAAAAGGGTTTGCCCAGTAACTTATTTCGGTCCCACCTCTTCCAGTTTGTGTACTTCCAGCTGCGCATCTCCTACCATCATGGAAATGTTTCATAGCAGTATCTACTTTCATACTAGTATCAACCATTGTCTCCCCAGGTTTCTTTAAGTCGTAATTATTAATATACAGCAATAAATCTAAGTCACTTCCAGTTGATACTTCATTTTCTTCGGCAACAGGAACTATTTGTCTTGCATTCGTTCCTGCGGAGGCATTGTATCCTATCTCTCTTCCTATTAGCTGCATTTTGGCCTGCTCACTAAAACCATCTAAACATGCAAATGCTCCAATCTCTGTGCCAAAAAATTTTAATCTAACAACATTATCTTCTCCCTTGTGAAATTCTGCCTTTCCCATATCATCAGCCTTAATAAAAATTTCTGATATGAATGGCTCTGCAGTTTCATAGTCAAAACCAACAACATATCTATTGCAGCCACAATGAAGAGGAAAGTCACCTTTTAATATCGCCAACACATTATGGAGGGTGAGTATTGGTTTTTTACAATAACCAAAATAACCATATTCAGGATACTGAGGCACCATTCCAATTAATAAATCATTTTCCTTATCGTTATAAAATCCTAAATCTTCTTTTGGTGCTCCTGGATACCCGAAAAAGAAAATACCATCAGGTTTTTTATTCACGAAACTTTGATCAATTTTATAAAATGGAAATAAATTGAGGAGTCCAGGTTCCATTTCTATACAACCTCTTGATTTATGTATATAAGCTATAATTAACCATTTCCCAACACTTAGAGGTACGGCTACCCAGTCTTCAGGCTCAAAAATATCTAAATTTAATGGATTATGGTCAAGTTCATAAAAAGGGAAAGCTCTTTTATTTACCGAAGTATCATAATGAACTCCAGTTTTTATATCAGCTGTAACAGTTAAATTTGTATGTGCTAGCTTTGCGTAAGAAGATGGAATATTCCCATAATGTCCAGATATTTCAGCAGCTGTGACATTTGGGGATGCATCATGCGACCTTGACACACCATGACCTAAGCCAACTTTATCAAGAAGCTTTCTTCTGGTTGAAACTATCAAAGCAGATAGATTTTCAGCTTTTTGAGAAATTTTTGTTTTTATAGAATTTTGGGACTCAGATGAACTTGTTACAACTTCGTTATGCATACGCACGAGTCTTGAAAAGCTTTTTTTTCTATAGTGATGGTAGCAACCGTCAAGAAATCTAACAATCGCTCTATCTCTTTCAAGCTCGGCTCCATTAGAATCCCTTTCAAGAATATGAAGAATATCTCTTAAAGTAAGATTTGCTATCAAATCCATCTTTTGTTTTGCTTCTTGAGAATGTTTCTCGCCTTTTTTTTCTAGATCTTCAAGAAATTCTTTTTTATATATTTTTAAGTATCTTGCAAAAGCATAACTTCTTAATAGTTGCTCTGACGAGACGCAACCGTCTTTTATTTCAAGTATTGATTCCACTCTTCAATCCCCTCTATTTATGTTTATTTTTATTCATCCATAAATAGCTAGATCATCCTGAAACGTTTTATAACTTATACATAAAGTGATAAGCTTTTATATCGATTATTTTAGCAAATATGTACAAAATATTACTATTGAATTTATGAATCAAATGATAAAAAAAATTTATCCAAATGGTAAAAAGACTGCTATTAAAGCTGAAACCATGTATTTACAGCCTTTATTATCTAATATTAAATCGTCCAAAAAGCCATTTTATTACGCTAATTTTCTATCTAGTCTGGACGGTAGAATAGCAACGCAAAATAAAAAATTCTCGAATTTATTGACCCCTGAGGTTATAAAAAGTGACATTGACTATAATTTATTTTGTCAATTACATGCTCAAGCAGACTGTTTAGTAACAAACACGAATTATGTAAATGGCCTTAACCAAGGCTACTACGGGGATATATTATCTCTAAAAAATCAGGAATTAATGAATTGGAGAAAAACAAAGAAACTTAGCGGACAAAAGATAATTATTTTAAGTAACAGCCTTAATTTTAAAATATCGGAAAAAATTGAAAAATATAAAAAATCTATTACGATCCTTACTACTTGTAATAGCACAAGAAAAATTGAATATTTTAAAAAAAATGGCTACAAGTTAAAAAGAACTCGAGGAAAAGATATCTCACCGACATTTTTGAATAAACATATTATAAAAGAAAACCTAAGGTCAGTGTATTTTATCGCCGGACCAAAAATAGTTGAACAAATGATATCTAAAAAACTTCTGGATAGATTATACTATAGTACAAATTTAAAAATGGTCGGAACAAGCAAATATGATACACTTATAAGAGGTGAATTTTTGAACAAATGCGTTAATATTTATCTTAAGGAAATGTTTATCCATACTACAGGGAATGAAGTACAAAATATATTTCAAATATATAATTTTTAAAAAATGTTTATAGATCTTATTTCAAATTACGGGCTTTTTTTATTAAAAACTATAACAATAGTTATAAGTATAATTGTAGTTATTAGTGTAATTGTGAACTCGAAGAAAAGTACTACAACAGGAAGTTTAGAAGTTCAAAGCATAAATAAAGATTTAGATTCATTAGAAGAAGGAATCAAGAAAAGCATCTTGTCAAAGAAAGAATATAAAAAATTCGCCAAATCAAAGAAAAAGAATTCAAAAAAATCAAATAACAAGCTTTTTGTTATAGACTTCAAAGGCAATATAAAAGCAAGTGAGATTATATCTTTAAGGCGAGAAATTTCTGGAATTTTATTATCGTATAATAAAGGTGATGAAGTTTTACTTAGGCTTGAGAATTCAGGAGGGACTGTTCATGAACATGGTCTAGCTGCATCGCAATTAAAAAGAATTAGAGATAAAAATATCCCATTAACTATTTGCGTAGACAAGGTTGCTGCAAGCGGAGGCTACATGATGGCATGTGTTGCAAATAAAATAGTTGCATCGCCTTTTGCTATAATCGGGTCTATAGGCGTAATTGCTCAAGTACCAAACTTCAATAGGCTTTTAAAAAATAAAGGAGTAGATTTTGAGCAACAAACAGCAGGCGATTATAAAAGAACAGTTACGATGTTTGGAAAGAATACCGACAAGGATAGAAAAAAATTAAAAGAACAATTAGAAGATATTCATATTTTATTTAAAGACTTTATTAAAAAGAACAGAAAAAATCTTGATGTTGATAAGGTGTCAACAGGTGAATACTGGTATGGAAAAGATGCCTTAGATTTAAAATTAATTGATAAAATATTAACAAGTGATGAATATATAATATCTTTGAAAGATAGCTTTCAAATTATCCAGATCAAGTATAAGCCAGCTAAATCAATATCAGATAAACTTTCAAAATTATCATCTAATTTATATTCTAAATTTTTTCAAAAAATTGAGCAAAAAAATTACGATAAAAATTTTTTTAAATAATTCCTTTTCTTATTATTTCTAGAATTGCATCTTTTACTGCTTTGGCAATATTTTTTTGAAATTTTTTTGTTTTAAGTTTTTTTTCTTCTTTTGGGTTTGAAAGAAAAGCAGTCTCAATTAAGACTGAGGGAATGTCAGGAGATTTTAAAACCACAAAACCCGCTTGCTCTGTGCTATTGAATTGAAGTTTAGAGATTTTTTTCAATTTTTTGAGAATAATGCTCGAGGCCTTGAGGCTTGTTTCAATTGTGACACTTTGTGACAGATCAAGTAAAACCTGCGCTACATCTTGATCTTTATCATCAATACTCGCGCCACCTAAAAGGTCGGATGAATTCTCCTTATTCGCAAGCCATTTTGCCTGCTCACTTGTAGCGCCGTGTTGAGATAACACATACACCGATGACCCTCTTGCTTTTCTATTTTTTGATGCGTTCGCATGAATTGATAGAAATAAATCAGCCTTATATCTTCGTGCCTTATTAATTCTTTGTCTTAATGATAAATAAGAATCCTTGTTTCTTATGAGTATAGGTTTAATATTTTTTTCCTTTTTTAAAAGCTTATGAAGTCTTTTTGCTATTGATAGAACAATATCCTTTTCCTTAGTTCCTCTTCTTCCTATTGCCCCAGGATCCTTACCACCGTGACCAGCATCTATTGCTATTACAAATATTTTTTTTGTCGATTTTTTTTTCTTCTTTTTCGTATTTGCAGATTTTTTCTTTCCTAAATAAATATCAAATACAAGCCTATGGCCATAATTATTATTCGGTTTTAAAGAGAAATATTTATATTGGATTATATAATTTGTACCCAATTCAAAATCTAAATTATTATCGATTTTGCTTAAAACAAATTTTTTAAAATACTTTTTATCAATAGATGGTTTCTTAAAATTTTTATTTGTACGAATATTTTTTAAATAAACATTAATCTGACTCTGATTTTTGCTATTTTTTATCTGGAATTCGATTTTTTTCGACGCATCAAATACAATTCTGACTTTTTTTTGATTATTATCGAACGATGTACGTATTTTATTAAGATCGTTAATGGAAT
>CAJWEM010000005.1 GCA_913031205.1 uncultured Gammaproteobacteria bacterium
AACCCCTGTTGCCGGGATGAAAACCCGGTGTCCTAGGCCTCTAGACGATGGGGACCCTAGAAAGTCAGTGATTTTGAGGCTGATTATTACTAAAGTCAAGTAATCAAAGTTTTTGCAGCCCCAAGCCTTTTAATACAACGTTCTTTGCCAAGTAAAAAAATAGTTGTGTCAATTGATGGTGATGATAAAGAGCCGGTTAAGGCCACTCTTGTTGGCTTTGCAAATTCTGGCAGCTTTAAATTAAGTCTTGCCATGATATTGTCGATAAGATCTTTAATAACAGCCAAAGACCAGTTATCTATTTTATTTAAATCATCGAGCAATGATTCAAATATAACCCTATTTGATTCAACAATAAATTTTGTCATAAGTTTATCGTTTATTTCAATATTAATATCTAAAAAATACCTACTTTCATCTATAATTTCTTTAATGCTTTTACATCTATCTCTCTGAGCTTCAATAATTTCAAGTATTTTAGTTTTTCCAAGATCTTTAAATTCTCCAGTTAAAAATATAAATTCATTATATAAATCATCTATTTGCGATTGTTTTATAAAATATTTATTAATATTATAGAGCTTATTATAGTCAAATATTGAGGACGATTTATTTAACGAATCTAGCCTGAAAAACTCAACTAGCTCTTCAATTGTGAATTTTTCTTTATCCCCAAAAGACCACCCAAGTCTTGCTAAATAATTTACCATTGATAAAGGAAGAATACCTTCGCTTCGAAAATCATATGCGCTTACAGCCCCATGTCTTTTTGATAATCTTTTTCTATCTTCGCCAAGAATTAATGGTATATGTGTATAAACCGGCATTTCTGATTTTAGAGCATGAATCATATGAATCTGTCTAAAAGTATTATTAAGATGATCGTCTCCTCTTATTACATTTGTGATACCCATATCTAAGTCGTCTACGACAACAGTAAGATTGTAAGTTGGTGAACCATCAGCTCTTTGAATTATCAGGTCATCAAGCTCTTTATTATTTACAGAAACCTTCCCTTTCAAAGTATCATTTAGAGTCACTTCTCCTTCCAAGGGTGTTTTAAAGCGAACAACAGCGCCTGGTTCTTTTTTTAGCCCCTTATCCCTGTTCCTTCCGTCATATTTAGGCTTTAAGCCCTTTTTTTGTTGATCTTTTCTGAGACTTTCAAGCTCTTCTTTTGAGCAATTACAATAATATGCATTATTTTCTTTAAGTAACTTATCTATTATTTCATTATACCTTTCAGTCCGTTCGCTCTGATAAACAATATCCTTATCTGGGTTAATTCCTAACCAGCTCATTGCCTCAAGGATTCCCTCTGTATACTGTTGTTCAGACCTATTTTTATCAGTATCTTCGACCCTTAATAGAAATAAACCAGAGTTACTTTTAGCGTAAAGCCAGTTAAAAAGAGCTGTTCTTGCGCCACCAATATGCAAATGGCCTGTTGGGCTTGGAGCAAATCTAGTTATAACCATTATTATTACCTTGAAAAATGAGTATAAGAATTGTATTTTAATTTGTCTTAAATAGAAATAAAAATAAAAAAACAAATTATGCTAATTGACGAATACAAGGCTCTTGGATCAAGAAATGATTTTTTCATTGATGCAGAGCAAGAAAAAACGATAGGTAAGTTTCAAGAATTATACAATAGAACTTTAGGCATAAAAGGCTCGAGTGAATCAATTTTAGGTAATATAGGATTAAATTTATTTAATGGAGCAACGAAGAAATCAAATAAGGGGATATATCTTCATGGTGGTGTAGGAAGAGGGAAAACTTTCTTAATGGATATGTTTTATAAAGAACTCCCCATAAAAAATAAAAAGCGAATACATTTTCATAGATTTATGAATAGTATTCACGAAAAATTAAATTCTATAAAAAATGTAGAAAATCCAATAGATATAATTTCAAATGAAATTTCAAGCGAAATAGAAGTTTTATGTCTGGACGAATTTATTGTAAATGATATAGCTGATGCAATGATACTTGGAGAATTACTTAAAGGCTTATTTGCAAATAACTTAATAATTGTTTTTACTTCAAATACTGAACCAAAAAACCTCTATCAAGATGGTTTGCAGAGAGAGAAATTTTTGTACGCAATAACTCTTATAGAAGAAAATACAGAAATAATTCACCTTAGCAGTAAAAAAGATTATAGGTTATTAAAGTTTGGTAATGTAAGGACATATCATTATCCTATAAATGAACAAACAGATGTTAGTATGCAGCAATATTTTTCTTCAATATCGCCAGATTGGTTTAATTGGTTTACAAGAAAACCTGTTTTTGAAGGAGCAACTATAAAAATTAATAATAGAGATATTAATGTTAGATTTTTATCGTCAAACACAGTCTGGTTTAAATTCGATATTATATGTGGCAATGGGAGATCGCCAAATGATTATATAGAAATATCTAAAATTTATAAAAATGTTTTTATATCTGATATTCCAAAAATGAATGATACACATATCGATGAAGCAAGAAGATTTATTAATTTGATTGATGAATTTTATGATAGACATGTTAAAGTTATTATCTCAGCTGAATCTGCTATTGATGATTTATGCAATATTAAAAAAATCAATAAAGATTTTGAAAGAACGAAAAGCAGACTTCAGGAAATGCAATCTGATGAATATATGGAAAAACAACATAAAAAATAATTTTTCGAAGAGGATGCGATGAATAAACCAGTAAATGTAGCAGTCACCGGAGCGGCAGGAAATATAGCTTATGCCGCAGTCTTTAGGATAGCTTCAGGGCAGATGCTCGGAAAAGAACAACCAATAAATCTAAAACTTATTGACATCGAGCCTGCAATGCAAGCTTTGAAAGGAGTGCAGTACGAGCTCGAGGATTGTGCCTTCCCTCTTCTAAATTCAATTTCAATTACATCAGATTTAAATGAGGGTTTTGGTGATTGTGATTTTGCGCTTTTAATTGGCGCTAAGCCAAGAACAAAAGGTATGGAAAGAAAAGACTTGCTTAAAGATAATGGTAAAATTTTTCAACCACAGGGGAAAGCTATCAATGATAATGCAAGGCCGACTGTTAAAGTTTTAGTAGTTGGAAATCCTGCAAATACAAATGCATTAATTACTATGCATAATGCCCCTGATATTGATGTAAAACAATTTACATCAATGATGAGATTAGATCACGATAGAGCAAAAGCTCAAATTGCTTTGAAATACGCAACATCAATTAAAAAAGTAAAAAAAATCATTGTTTGGGGGAATCACTCAAATACACAAGTTCCAGATTTAACAAAAGCAGAAGTAAATGATGAAGAAATAAAAGAATTAATGAATACAAATTGGTATAAAGACGAATTTATACCAAGGATTCAAAATAGAGGAGCTGAAATTATTGAATCCAGAGGCCTATCATCTGCCGCGTCCGCAGCAAATGCTGCTATTTCTCATATGCGAGACTGGACTTCAGGTAATAGTGACTGGTTAAGTATTGGCCAAATATCAAACAATAATCCTTTCGGAATATCTGAAGACATCATCTTTTCTTTTCCATCAAGATGTAGCAACGGAATATTTGAAATGGTAACCGATATGGAAATATCGAAATCTATTCAAAGCTTAGTTAAAGAAACAGAAGAAGAGCTTATCAAAGAAAGAGATTCGGTTTTAGAACTCTTAAGATAAAATGAGTGTAGTTTATTATTTTTATAAATGAAATTTATTCACATTTCTACAATAACAACATTGAGGCAATAAACTACACCCAAATATTTTATAATTTTACTCCTTCCCATTCGGTAATAAAATCTTCAATATATGCTGACACAACATCTGGCCTATCTTCTTGAGACCAATGTCCTGCCCTCTCTATAAATTGCAGTCTTACTGGTCCAGCAATATCCTGCTTTAATCTTTCTCCAGACTCTTTAGGCATCCATGCATCATGTAAAGCCCAAAATACCGCTGTTGGACAGGTAATTTTCTTATGATCAACTGCTAATGTTTCCGCATTTGTTGGTTGAGAACATATTTTCACTAAAGACTTAAAACCATGAAGACCATCGCGACCCCAATGACATAAGTAGTTCTCCTTAACATTTTTGTCGGTAAAAGCGATTTTATCATGACTACCTGTTCGCATTAGCCCAGCAAATTGAGCTACTGCTCCAGGCATTGCCGCAGCTAATACTTCATCACTTGCGCCTACTAACCCGTTAAAGGCTTCAACTTCCAACACAGGCCAATAATCATAGGCCACAGGATTTAAAAGGACCAATCTACTTATGTAATCACAATATTTTGAAGCAAAAACCTGGCAAACTCCTCCGCCATGATCATGACCAACTAAAATCACATTACCCTTTACCCCAAGTTCCTCTATAACTCCTTTTATAGCTTCAGCTTGGTTATTGAAAGTATGCTCGAAATCATCAAGCGGCATCGATGATTGCCCATAACCTACCATATCCATGGCATATGAATGGAATTTATTCTCGAGATTTTTCTGTACATGTCTCCACAATCTTGCGTTAGTCGGAATGCCATGTACAAAAAGGATTGGCGTACCTTTGTTGTTTTTTCCATACTCCTCAAGATGAATTTCTAAATCTTGACCACAAGCGTTTATATTAACTTTCATTGTAATTTCTCCCCACAAAGCATTGTTTTTATATGTAATTATGTTTATATATTACATAGTTTATAAATATATCTCAATAAAATATGGTTTATGCAATATCCACTATAATTATAATACTTTCAATAGTTTACATATTGAAAAAATTTAAAAAAAACTCACAAAGACTATTTTTTTTACTATCAATAGTGGTGATTTTTCTAGTCTTGACAGGGAGAGCGCACTGGATATCTGCGATTGTCGTTGCATTAATTCCGGTTGTAAAAAAACTTTTTTTAATTTTAAGATACTTACCAATACTTCAGAGGTTTAATTCTTTCTATCGTCAAAAAAAGAATAGTAACTTCAAACAATCTATGTCAAAAGAAGAAGCTGCAAATATTTTAAATATAGATGTCAGCGCTTCAGAGAATGAAATTATTTTAGCTCACAAGAAAGCAATGCAAAAAAACCACCCTGATAAAGGTGGTTCAAAAGAAATTGCTTCTAAAATAAATTCTGCCAAAAAAACGCTTCTAGAAAAATAAATTAATCGTTGCAAATTTTGCAGGTTTGATTCTGCTTTGTATTTATAGAATCAACTGAAAAATTTAACCCATTAACTACTAAAAGTTTTTTATCGAAAGAGGATTTGTTCCCTGTCAATATATTTATACACTCTAAAGCCATCATTGAACTTATCATTCCAACAAGTGGTGCTAAAACTCCTGCATCAGAGCAGGAATTAGAGTCAATTAGATCTTCATATATACACTCATAACAAGGACTCTCAGAGGAAAACATTGTCATCAATTGCCCTGTATAGCCTTCCACAGCACCTATAATAAGTTTTTTATTTTTTTCGACACATGCTTTATTAATAATTTTTCGAACATGAAAATTATCTGTTCCATCCAAGACTATATCTGAGTTAGATACGATAGACATAACATCATCACTTGTTTCAATCTTTTTATTATATTTTTTAATTTCTAAAGATTTAAATTTATTATTCAAAAATTTTTCTATTACATCAACCTTAAATAAACCAATATCATTATTTGAAAAATTTATTTGCCTTTGTAAGTTTGTCTCTTCCACGACGTCAAAGTCGATGATATTAATTTTTTTTATACCTGAGGATGCTATATAAGTTGATAATAAATTTCCAAGTCCACCAAGACCAAAAATAGAGACTTCTGAAATATTTAGCCTTTGCTGGCCCTCAATACCTATTGTTGGCAAAAGAATGTGTTTTGAAAAATAAAGAAGATCTTTATCATTAAGGTAACTGAATTCCATATTATTTTTTTCTTGAATTAAATTTCTCTAATTGCTCCTTAGTTGCTTCTTTTTGATACTTTTCTTTCCAAGTGTTGTATGGCATACCATAAACTATTTCCCTAGCTTCATCATATGAAATTTCAACACCCTTTTCCTTTGCTGCTGCAACATACCATTTTGATAAACAATTTCTACAGAAATCTGCAAGGTTCATTAAGTCTATATTCTGAACTTCAGTTTTTTTTTGCAAATGTTTTATTAAAGTTAAAAAAACCTCTGACTGTATTTCCATCTGAAGTTTATTATTGCTATCATTCATAGTAGTATTTCTCCATTAATATTAATTGTTTCTATTATAAGATATTATTCTTAATTTCTACAGAGGTGTTTATGTTAGAAGTAGATGATCTTTCAATTGGAATTCTAGCTGGGGGTAAGGCAACTAGAATGAACAATCAAGATAAAGGTTTAGTAAATCTTAAGGGGAAACCCTTTGTTGAAAGACTAATTGAAATCATTAAGCCACACACACCAAATATAATTATCAATGCAAATAGAAATATTTCAGAGTATGAAAAGTATAATTATCCTGTGATTAAGGACGAAATGAACAATTTTCAGGGCCCGCTATCAGGAATATACTCAATGTTAAAAGCAAGTAAAAACAAATACCTCTTTACATTACCTTGTGATTGCCCAAATTTTAGGTGGGAGGTTGTCGAAATCTTCATGAAAAATGTCAGTAATAAAGAACTATATATAGCTCATAACCACGAGAGATCGCAGCCAGTTTTTATGCTTATTTCGAAATCAAAAATAAATTCCTTACAAAATTTCCTTGAAAATGGTGAAAGAAAAATTGACGCTTGGTATCAACAGAATGATCACGAATATATTTATTTTGAAAAAGAAAAGCATTTCTTTGATAATATTAATACTTTAGACCAGTTAAAAGAATATAATGAAGAGTAAAAAAATTATAGGTTTTGCTGCTTTTAGTGGAACAGGCAAAACAACATTAATAAAAAAAATTGTCAGTATTTTAAGTAAAAAAAAATACACTGTTTCTGTTATAAAACATGCTCATCATAATTTTGACTTAGATCAACCAGGTAAAGATAGTTACGAAATTAGAAAATCAGGGGCAGAAAATATTTTAATCTCTTCGGAAAAAAGATGGGCATTAATTCATGAAAATAAAAATAACCAAGAGTTATCTCTAGAAGATCTTTTAAATATTCTAGGAAATATTGACTCTGATATTATTTTAGTTGAAGGTTTTAAAAAAGAGAATTTTCCAAAAATAGAGCTTTATAGAGAAGAAATAGGAAAGGATATTCTTTTTTATAATGACAAGAACATAGTAGCCTTTGCAACTGACGTAGATATAAATATTGAACAAAATATAGAAAAGCTTGATATTAACGATCCACAGCAAATCGTTGATTACATAATAAAATTTCTATCTTTAGACAAATAAAAAATACATAACTTAAAAAACTTGCCTATATATGTTAGTATATTTTTTCTTTGTTTCGGCAGAGATTTCGATGGTATAACCTCACAAGATAACAATATATGGTGAAATGACAGAAAAAAAAATCACAATCAAAGATGGACAATCTGATAATGAAATTGAGCTCCCTGTATTAGATTCAATTTTAGGCCCTGATGTGGTTGATATTCGTTCACTTGAAAAAAATCTTGGCTATTTGTCGCATGATCCGGGTTTTATAGCCACATCTAGCTGCGAAAGTAAAATTACCTTTATAGATGGAAATGAGGGTAAGTTGTGGTACAGAGGCTATCCGATTGAGGAACTTGCCGAAAAAAGTAATTTTTTAGAGACAGCTTATCTTTTGTTAAACGATAAGTTACCTAGCAAGGTAGAGCTTGAGTCTTTTTCTAATGATGTTGCCAACGGTTATGACGTTGATGAATCGGTTAAAAAAATAATTAAAGTTTTTAATAAAGATAGCCATCCAATGGCAATAATGTCAGCATGTTTAAGCTTCCTATCTGCGAAATATCACAATGAAATAAATATTCAAGATATTGAATATAGATATAAATCCACAATTAATCTTATTTCTGGAGTACCGGTGATCTCCGCTTGGATATTAAATTTTATTCTTGGAAAAGATTTTACTAATCCAGAAAAATCATTATCAATAGCTGGAAATTTTATAAATATGTCCTTTCCAGATCTTAATGATGATCAAAAAAAGCTTTCGTCTAGAGCAATGGATGTAATTTTTCTTCTACATGCAGACCATGAGCAAAACGCATCAACTTCAACAGTAAGGCTCTCTGGAAGCTCCGAGACAAGTCCATATGCTGCGATTGCAGCTGGAATATCTACCCTTTGGGGGCCAACTCATGGTGGCGCAAATGAAGCTGTTATCAATATGCTTGAAGAAATAAAAAATTCTGATAAAGATGTTGAGTATTATATTGAACAAGCAAAAGATAAAGAAAATCCATTTAGATTAATGGGCTTCGGTCATAGGATTTATAAGAACTATGATCCAAGAGCAAAAATAATTCAAGAAATTGCACACGAATATCTTCAAAAACTTGATAGTAGTAATCCTAATAAGCCGCTTTTTGACATAGCAATGAAGCTGGAAAAATATGCTCTCGAGGACGAATACTTTGTATCAAGAAAATTATACCCAAATGTTGATTTTTACTCGGGTATTGTACTAAAAGCTATTGGAGTTCCACAATGTATGTATACAGTTATGTTTGCTTTAGCAAGAACAGTTGGTTGGGTAGCTCATTGGAACGAAATGATTGAGGATAAAAACTTCCGAATTGGAAGACCAAGACAGCTTTACACTGGAAAAGATAAAACAAGTTATAAAGATATTGAAGAACGCTAGTCTTTGAAAAAATCTGAAATAACTTTTGAAAATCTCTCTTCATCAACTAAGAAAGAATCATGTCCCTGAATCGAGTCTAATTTTTTAAAAGAAAAGTTCTTTTTTGCTTTCTCAAAACCTTCAGCAAGCTCTGCTTGTTGGTCAATAGGAAATAAAATATCTGACTTTACTCCAATTATAAGATTTCTCTTTGTATGTATCTTTGCTAATCCGGCATTGACTGTTCCTCCATGTTCAGCTACATCAAAAAGATCCATTGCTCTCGATAAATACAGATAGCAATTTGGATCGAACATAGAGATAAACTTTTCTGAGTTATGATCCAAGTAACTCTCAACTTCAAATTCAATATCAAACATTTTTTGATCTTCGTTTTTCTTTATCCTTGCTCTATTAAATCTCTCTCGCCATTCGTTGGCTGCTCGATAAGACATCAAGCCAAGTTTTCTAGCAAGCTTCATTCCATTTAAGGGAGCTAAATCTTTTGTATAATTTCCCTTTTCCCATTTTGGATCACTTCTTATTAATTCTCTTTGTAACGATCTTATTGATATTGTAAACGGCAATGCTCTTGCAGCCGCAGATATTACTATTAAATTTGATAAATCTTTCGGGTAAAGTAAAGCATATGCCAGAGCTGTCATTCCACCCATTGACGGCCCAATTACGGTGTGTGCTTTATCTATTCCAAGTAATAAAAGAACCATGTGCCCTGCTTTAGCAATATCCTCAATAGAAAGTTCAGGAAATTTAGTTCCGTAAATACTACCTGTCTCTTTATCAAGGGTCGCTGGGGATGTTGAGCCAAAGCAGCTTCCAAGTGAATTTATACATATTACAAAATATTTATTTGTATCAATAGGTTTATTAGGTCCAATCATATATTCCCACCACCCAGCTTCTTTATTAGTATCCGAAGATGCTGCATGAGATGATGGCGAAAGACCTGTAAATATTAAAATCGCATTGTCGTTATTTATTGATAGCTCACCCCAGGTTTCATAAGCGATTTCAACATTATTTAAAACACCGCCTTTGAACATTTTAAAACCCGTACTCCCATAGTCGCTTGGGAGTTTTGCAATTTTTATACCTTTAACTTGAAAATCGTTTGACATAAAACTAATCTAAAAAAAATTTTTTATGAATTATACTTTAGAGTACAGATCAAATGAATAACCTTTCTGTAAGCAATTTTTTAACCATAAATGTAAGAAGTAATTTTTATACCATTTTCTAAGCCTAATATCATGAAAGCTTTTAATATTATTTGCTTGTATACCTTTCCTAGACCTATTGAAATCAATAATTTCAACCTGTTTTGAATCAAAATAAATCTTTAAGGAAACATATTCAATAAATTTATTTCCAGGAAAGAAATTATAAGAAAACTTAATTTCTGCAGTATGGTTAGAAATTGAGCAGATATTTAATCTTAAGCTATTATCTGTAATATTAGGTTTAGCTTCAAAAAATTTACTGATATTTTTCTCTGTGATAATTCGAAAATCGATTAAATCTCTTAATAGTCTGAAGTTTCTTTCATAAGATTTCATGAGTGAAAGAAAGTTATTTTTACTAACAGAATTTATGCTTACACCTACATTCATAAGTGTAATAATACACATCAAAAAGTTGACTGTCTATTTGTATAAAGATAAAAATTAACCAAACAAAGTCATATTGTTAATTTAAACAATATTCTTTAAAGACATATGATGATTAGATTTTAAAATGAATAAAAGCTAACTCTTGATCTTTTTTTAATTCTTAAAACTAGTTTGATTTAGTTATTTAGCTTCTACATCTGTAGCAGTTAAACCTTTTTCGCTCTCAGTTACAGTAAATTCAACAGCTTGCCCTTCTTTAAGAGTCCTGTATCCATCGCCTTCAATCTTAATTGCACCGAAGTGAACGAATACATCTTTTCCGCTTTCTCGTTGAATAAACCCGTAGCCTTTAGAGTCGTTAAACCATTTAACTGTACCGGTTTCTCTATCTGACATATTATTCTTCTATATGTTTATTAATCAAAAAAAAGTTATAGTTAAAAAAAACAAAACTTTTTTAGCTATTTAGAGAATAAATCAGTTTTGATTTAAACTCATATTACGTATCATATCAGCAATTTCATTTACTGCAATGTCTTTTGAAGAAATTTTATTTAGAAGTAAATCATAAATTGTTGGATCTTCGAGTGATAATAATTTGACAAATGCTTTTTTATGAGTACTAGAAACACTGTGATAGCAATTGTTAAAAAAACCACTCATTAGCATATCAAGCTCTTTGGTGCCTCTTCTGCATTTCCAAATAATTTCTTTTTCGTCCATACTTAAATTTTATTTGAAACCATCAAGGATTTTATTTTTGCAATTTGTTTTGCTGGGTTTAAACCTTTAGGGCACGCGTTAGTGCAGTTCATGATTGTATGGCATTTATAAAGTTTAAATGTATCCTCCAATCTCTCAAGTCTTTCTTTTTGATGTTCATCTCTCGAGTCAGCTATCCATCTGTACGCCTGCATTAATGTTGCGGGCCCAAGATATTTATCGCTATTCCACCAATAGCTTGGGCAACTTGTCGAACAACAAGCACAAAGAATACATTCATCTGAACCATCTAGTTCCGCTAGCTCCTCCTTAGATTGAAGTCTCTCTGTTGTAAGATCCTCTGGTTCATCTGCTTGAAGCCACGGTTGAACAGATTCATATTGTTTGTAAAAATTAGATAGGTCAGTAACTAAATCTTTTACGACCGGCATATGTGGTAGTGGATATATTTTAATATCACCTTTAACTTCCTCGATACTTTTAGTGCAAGCTAAAGCATTTCTACCATCGATATTCATTGAGCATGATCCGCAAATTCCTTCTCTACAAGATCTTCTGAAAGTGATTGTAGTATCAATTTCATTTTTTATCTTCAATAAAGCATCAAGAATCATTGGTCCACAATCTGTAGTGTCAATCTCATATGTGTCTACACGTGGATTCTTTTCATCATCAGGGTCATACCGATAAATTTTGAACTTCCTAATGTTCTTTTCATCGGCGCCTTCGCACTTGAAATATTTTCCAGTTTTAACTATTGAATTTAATGGTAATGTGAACTCAGCCATTATTAATAAACCCTCTTCTTGGGTGGAACTGCTTCAACTTCATCCGTTAAAGTTGTTAAAATAACCCTTCTGTAACATATATCTACTATACCACTATCATCTATTGATGCAATTGTATGTTTGAGCCATTCCTTATCGTTCCGATCAGGAAAATCATCTCTTGCATGAGCCCCTCTAGATTCTTTTCTATTATACGCTGATTCAACAGATACAATGGACTGAGTAATTAGGTTTTCCAATTCTAAGGTTTCTAATAATTCTGTGTTCCACTTCAAAGAATTATCATTTAGGTTTATATCGGAGAAATCTTTATATATGGAGTGAATATTTTTTCTGCCTTCTTCTAATGTTTCTTCGGTTCTGAAAACAGCGACGCTTTTCTGATTTTCTTTTTGCAATTTTGACCTTAATTGCGCTGGATTGTGTGTACCTGAGGAGTACCTTGTTTTGTCAAGTCTAGATATAATTTTATCTAATGATTCTTTATTTGAATCAGGATGCTTTACTCCGGTTTTTACAAGTTTTGAGGCCTGTTTAGCAGCAGCTCTTCCAAATACAATAAGATCTAATAGTGAATTCGAGCCAAGTCTATTTGCGCCATGAACAGATACACATGCTGTTTCTCCAATTGCCATTAACCCAGGAACAATAGTTTCTTCTTTTTCGTTTTTTGGTATTACGACTTCCCCAAAATAATTTGTGGGTATTCCTCCCATATTGTAATGAACAGTAGGTATTACCGGGATTGGTGCTTTTGTAACATCAACACCAGCAAAAATTCTTGCTGACTCAGCAATACCGGGAAGTTTTTCATTTATTACATCTTTGCCTAAATGTTCTAAATGAAGTTCTATATGATCTTTATCTTTTCCAACGCCTCTACCTTCGTTAATCTCTATTGTCATTGATCTACTTACAACATCTCTAGATGCAAGATCTTTTGCGTTTGGCGCGTATCTTTCCATGAACCTTTCACCATCAGAATTAGTAAGGTATCCACCTTCGCCCCTTGATCCCTCAGTTATAAGACATCCTGCACCGTAAATTCCTGTTGGATGAAACTGAGTAAACTCCATATCTTGAAGAGGTATTCCCGCTCTTTGCGCCATACCACTTCCATCACCAGTACAGGTATGAGCTGATGTTGCAGAAAAATATGCTCTGCCATAACCGCCAGTTGCAAGTAGTGTTACATGCCCTTTGAACAGGTGAAGTTTTCCGCTAGCAAGATCTATTGCAACAACACCAGTACATTTTCCGTCATTCATTACCAAGTCAATTGCAAAATACTCTATAAAAAACTCTGCTTTGTATTTGAGTGATTGTTGGTAAAGAGTGTGCAAGATAGAGTGGCCTGTTCTGTCTGCAGCAGCACATGTTCTCTGCGCTGTTCCATCACCATAATGAGTTGTCATTCCACCAAATGGTCTTTGATAAATCTTCCCAGCTTCAGTTCTTGAGAATGGAACCCCATAGTGTTCTAGTTCAATAACTGATGGTATTGCTTCCCTACACATATATTCAATTGCATCTTGATCACCAAGCCAGTCAGAACCTTTTATTGTGTCATACATATGCCAACGCCAATCATCTTCGCCCATATTTCCAAGGGCAGCACTCATTCCACCCTGAGCTGCGACTGTATGACTTCTTGTAGGAAAAACTTTTGTAATACATGCAGTTTTTAAACCTTCAGTCGCCATCCCAAGTGTGGCACGTAATCCAGAACCACCAGCACCTACAACTATTACGTCATATTCATGTACGGTCATTTCGTAATCATTTTTATTCATCTAAAGCTGCACTCCAAAATAAATTTTTGCAATAGCGATTAAACCCAAAAATGCTAGGAAATAATAGATAATATTTACAAGTTTGATATAAAAATCTCTAAACTTGATAGTAGAAATATAATCCTCCAGTATTACTTGTATCCCAAGCTGAAAATGTCGAGCAGAAATTATAATTAAAATTGAAAGTAAAATATAGTTTGGGGTTCGACTAATCCAAAGCACCATATTTTCATGGGTAATTTCAGGAATAAGGCTTAAGGAATATATAATCCAAAGTGCTAGCGGGAAGAAAAGGATCGTAGAAAACCTATGGTATAACCAATGTTTTTTTCCATGTAAAACTTTTAATAGCAACTTTAATTCTCCTCTTACTTATTCTATAGCAAATAAAGCAAGACTGTAATAATTGTCATCAGTGCTGTAGCTGATAGCACTATTAGAGACCAAATAAAGGGAGCATTTCCGCTAAAACCGTAGCCAAGATCCCAAAAAAGATGCCTAACCTCATTGGACATATACAGATACAAGGAAAATATCCAGAGGCCCGATAAAACCTTACCAATAGTACTAGTAAATATTGTATAGCTTATATTATAGATTTCACTACCTGATGCAATCGAAATTAGGAAAATTATAAATAATGCATAAGCCATACCATTCACAACAAAACAGGCTCTGCTTGATATTGACACAAGCGCGACAAGAGGTAATCTGTATACTTGAAGATGTGGTGAAAGTGGAACTTTATTTAGTGACATTTTTCTCCTAATTATAAATAATTAAATATTACTAAACCTGTACATGATAAACGATTTTTTCGTAAAATTCCTCACAAAAAAGCCAGTAATGGACGATTATGGTCTTTCATATAACCATGATTTTGCCGATGAAATTCAAATGATCAAGAACAATTATTCTTTATCACAACTATCAAATAAAGTATTAATAAAGTGTTCTGGCGAGGGGGTAGATAATTTTCTCAATACACAGTTTACCAATGATATAAAAAAACTTGAAAAAAATGAGATTTTACTTTCAGGGTATTGCAATCCAAAGGGAAGATTAATATCAGTTTTCTATATTTTTCAATTAGATAAAGATTATTATTTATATACAACATTAGATTCATCTGAGCTATTAATCAAAAAGTTAAACATGTACAAAATGGCTTTAAAAATTGATTTTGTGCCAATTAATGAAATTTTAGTTGGTGTTTCAAATATAAAAGAAAACCCAAATTTTTCATATAACGAACTTTTAGAGAAAAAAATATTAAAGAAAGATAACTCAATAATTTTTCTTCTGTATGAAAATTACGCAATAATTTCCACAAATTTAGAGGATTTTCAAAAATATCTAGATATTGAAAAAGCACACTTATTAGGCTATAAGTCTTCTGATTTTTTGGATATATATAATTACACGCCCTTTATAAATAAATTAGCCATAGAGGCTTTTACACCACAAATGATTTCTTTAGATACACTAAAAGGGGTTTCATTTGAGAAAGGCTGTTACCCAGGACAAGAGATTGTTGCACGGACACATTATTTGGGAGAAGCAAAAAAATCCTTATTTAGATTTGAATTAAAAGCCGATAATGTTTTAGATGGACAAACAAAAATACAAAATCAAGATAAGAAACAAGCAGGAGATATAATAAATATCAGTAAGACAGATAATAATAAATATTCATGTCTCGGTGTATTGAGGAAAGAATTTGCAAATCAAAACTTATCAATAGACTCAGATATAGCTGTTTCTAATGTTAAAGGAGTTGAATAGAATATGATAAAGTATCTAATAATATTAATTGTACTATTTATATTGTTAATAATTTTTATAAATCGAAAAAATAAAGATCTATTCTGGCCTTTATTGATACTCGCATTAGTACTTTTAATAGTTATAGTTTTAGCATTTATCGGATACTGATGGATTTCAACGCATTAAAGGGAATAAAAGAACATCTCGAATAGATGGCGAGTCACTGAGGATCATTACAAGCCTATCAATCCCAATACCCTCTCCTGCCGTAGGAGGCATACCATATTCTAGCGCTTCAATGTAATCTTCGTCTAAATACATTGCCTCTTTATCGCCTTTATCCTTGAGCTCAACTTGTTTTTCAAATCTTAACCTTTGATCGTCAGGATCATTTAATTCAGAAAATCCGTTCGCAATTTCTTTTCCCATAATAAAAAATTCAAACCTATCAGCGATTTTCGGATTGTCATCATTTACACGCGCTAAGGGTGAAACTTCTATTGGATATTCAGTAATAAATGTTGGATTTATAAGATTAGCCTCAACGTTTTTTTCAAAAATTGCAAAATGCATTTCACCAAGTGATTGATGAATTTCTGTATCGATTTGCTTCGTCTTACAGTATTCTTTCAAGTATTTTTCATTTAATAAATGATCTTCTTCAAGTTCCTTTGAAAATTTTAAAATTGATTCAGACAGCGTCATTCTCGAAAATGGTTTTGAAAAATCTATGTCGTAATCTTGGTATTTTAAAATATCTGAATTTTTTACTTCCTTGACAACTTTTTTTAATAATTCTTCCGTTAAATTCATCATATCTATATAATTTGAATATGTTTGATAAAACTCAATCATTGTGAATTCAGGATTATGTTTTGAAGAAACACCTTCATTTCTAAAGTTTCTATTAATTTCATAAATTTTGCTAAAACCTCCAACAATTAACCTTTTTAAGAAAAGTTCAGGAGCGATTCTCATATATAAATTCATATCTAAAGTATTATGATGTGTCACAAATGGTCTTGCAGTAGCGCCCCCAGGAATTTTGTGCATCATGGGCGTTTCGACCTCTATATAACCATGATTATCAAAAAAATTTCTTATACTCTTCATAGTTTTGAATCTAATATCAAAGGTTTTTTTTGTTTCTTCATTGCATATCAGGTCTAAGTAACGCTTTCTGTACTTTATTTCTTGATCTGTAAGGCCGTGGTATTTTTCAGGAAGTGGTCTTAAAGATTTTGTTACTATGTCAAAGTGTGAGCAATAAATTGTCAGCTCTCCGGTTTTTGTTTTAAACAAATAACCTTCAACATGAACAATATCACCAATGTCAGATTCTTTGAATAATTGAAAAATATCTTTATCTAGGCTTGTTTTGTCAACGTAAAATTGCAAACTACCAGTTTCATCTTTTAAATTAGCAAAACTAGATTTACCCATTACCCTTTTTGTCATCATTCGCCCATTTACAACAAATAATTTTTCTTTATCATCAATTACATCATTTTCTATTGATTTTTTAATAATTGATTCGATTGTATAACCTTTAAGAAAATTATTTTTATAGCTATTTCCACTTTCTTTTAGTTTTTGGAGTTTCTTTCTTCTCTCTAAAATGAGTCTGTGCGATTCATCTGTTTTTTTATTCATTTTTTTCACCCATCTTTAAACTAGCTTCAATAAACATGTCAATATTACCATCTAAAACCGATTGAGTATTGCTTGTTTCAATATTTGTTCTCAAATCCTTAATTCTTGATTGATCTAATACGTATGATCTTATTTGGCTTCCCCAGCCAATGTCAGCTTTTTGGCTCTCAATATTTTCTTGTTCATTTTTTTTCTTTTGAATTTCTATTTCGTAAAGCTTTGCTTTTAGTTGCTTTAAAGCTGTTTCTTTATTCTTATGCTGAGATCTCCCATTTTGACACTGAGTAACCACACCAGACTTTAGGTGCGTAATTCTAACAGCAGATTCTGTTTTATTAACATGTTGACCTCCAGCGCCACTTGCCCTAAATACATCAATTCTTAGCTCACTTGGGTCGACTTCAATTTCAATATCATCATTAATTTCAGGCGTAACAAATATAGATGCAAATGACGTATGTCTTCTGTTTCCTGAATCAAATGGAGACTTGCGAACCAACCTATGAACACCTGTCTCTGTTTTTAACCATCCAAATGCATATTCGCCATCAAACTTTAATGTTGAGCTTTTAATTCCAGCTACCTCGCCGCTTGTTATGCTAATTGTTTCCACAGAGAAACTATTTTTCTCTCCCCATCGCAAGTACATTCTTTGAAGCATTTCTGCCCAGTCTTGAGCCTCGGTACCACCTGAGCCAGCTTGAATATCTAAGTAAGCATTACATTTATCAGATTTTCCTGAAAAAATCTTTAGAAAAGATAACTTTTCGATAGAAACTTTAATTTTTTTAATTTCATTATTTAAATATTCAGCAACCTCGTTAGACTGATCCTCGTCATATAAATCTTTAAATTCTTTAATTTGAATAAAGTCTTCATTAATTTTTGAAAATTCAGAAATTTCTTTCTCTAAAGAAGATTTTTTCTTTGATAAAGACAAGGATTTATCTCTATCTGACCAAATATTTTCATCTTGAAGCTGTACTTCTAGTCCTTGAACTTCCTCTTTTTTTGAATCAATGTCAAAGAAACCTCCCAACCTCTAAAATTTCTTTTTCAATATGGGTAATTTGCATATCGAAATCATTTTCAAGCTTATTCATAATATTACCTTATGTTTCCATCGCCAATAACAATATATTTTTCGTTAGTTAAGCCCTCTATTCCTACTGGGCCACGTGCATGAAGTTTATTTGTGCTAATGCCAATTTCTGCGCCTAATCCGTACTCGAATCCATCGGCAAAACGTGAGGAAGCATTGTGCATCACTGAGCTTGAATCGACGTTCCTTAAAAAAGAATTAGCAACTTGATCGTTCTCCGTAACGATAACATCTGTATGACCTGAGCCATATGTTGAAATATGATTAATAGCTCCTGATAAATCTTCTACTATTATAATTGAAAGAATAGAATCTAAATATTCAGTTTCCCAATCTTCTTGCGTTGCATCTTTGACAGAATTTATAATTTTTTTTGTTTTTGAGCAGCCTCTAAGTTCTACTTTTTTCTCAACTAACTTTTCTTCCAATAAAGGAAGGAATTTTTCAGATATATTGGTGTCAACAATAAGAGTTTCCATAGCATTGCACACGCCGGTCCTTTGGGTTTTTGAGTTCACTGAAATCTCCAAGGCTTTATTAATATCTGCATCCTCATGAATATAAACATGGCATATACCGTCTAAGTGCTTCAAAACAGGTATTGATGAAATTTCATCCACTAGCTTAATTAAGTTCTTACCGCCCCTTGGTATAACAATATCGATAGAGTCATTCCTAACTAATAATTCATTCACAATTTTTCTGTCTACTTTGTTTATAAGCTGAACGGCATTTGTGTTTACATTATTTTCTTGCAATGCTTTTTTAACACATTTTTCTAGTACAATATTTGTTCTGATAGACTCAGACCCTCCCCTCAGAATAATTGAATTACCAGATTTGATGCTAAGAGCAGATGCATCAATTGTAACATTTGGCCTAGATTCGTATATCATTGCAATTACTCCTAGAGGCATAGACATCTTGCCGACTTTAATTCCGCTAGGCATCGTTTTTAGTTCTTTTATATCCCCAACAGGATCATCTATAGCAATTATTTCTACAATACTATCAATCATCGCATCAATTCTAAGATCATTAAGAAGAAGTCTGTCTATGAAGGATTCCGCAAAATTCTCACTTTTTTTAAGAGCTTCTATATCTATCTTATTCTCTGACTTTATATCTTCTCTGTTCTTCTTAATTTCATTCACTAAATCATTGAGAATTGAATCTTTTTGGGTCTGAGTAATACAAGAAATTTCACGTGATGATTCACGCGCGAGTAAGCACACATTGTCTACATAGCTATTAATATCCATAAATATATTATATTAAGTATATTTAATTACTGAAAGTTTATTTTTTGCTAGAGAAACTGATAAATCATAAATTGAATCCCATATATTTCCATATAATGCACCTTTTGATTGCATATCAATTCTCACTAAAACACCTATATATGACTCAATTTTCTTAATAGATAGTTTATCAATAGAATTCGATACCAGATTTTTTCGCTCGTAAGGCCAAATATTTTTTAAGATCTCCTGTTTCGATTTTCCCTCATTTATTGACTCAATATAAAATAGAATCGATCTTAAAGTTCTTATAAAAGACCATATTATGTATTGAGTAGGATAATCATTATTTTTTAAAAAACTATAACAACTATTAACTTTTTTTAAATTACCATCTATTGCATAATCAACTAAATTATTTGCTACATAGTCAGTATTTTCTGATAGGATTTTATTCAAAAAATTTTGGTCAACCTCCCTTTTATCGCCTAACATCAAATCTATTTTAATTAAAGTCTGACTTGCAGAGACCATATTTCCCTCAAACATATCAGCAATGTAATTTATACAATTTTTATCAATTTTATAATTGTATTTTTTAATCAAAATACATATTTCGTCTATCATATTTTTTCTTGTCATTGGGAAAATTCTTATTAACCCAACATTATCATTTTTCAATCCTAAATATTTTTTTCTAAATTCAGTAGCTTTTAATTCAGGAAGTCTAAAAATTAAAATAATGTCTTGTGAAATTGAATCTGTGCACTCTAGAATATTTTTTTCAGCTTGTATTCCAACAGATTTTGTGAGGAATCTAAGCTCTATTATTTTTTTCTCAGAAAATAGAGATAAATTTGAATTAGTGGTTTCAAAACTTTTCCAGTCAAATGATTTTTCAACATACAGAATCTCGTGTTCCTCGAAACCGGTCTGTTGCGCTTTATTAATAATTTTTTGCGTACAGGTGTCCTCTTGGTATGATTCATTTCCTGTAATAATATAGATTGGATGTATTTTTTTATCTAACTCGTTAGTTAATTGATTGTAATATATTTGCATTTTATTTATATTACATTATTAAATTATAAACTTAAATTTTTATTTATGAATATTAACAAAAAGAATATTGGCTTTATTGGTACTGGAATAATTGGATATCCAATGGCAAAAAATCTTATTAGATGCAAGTTTTCTACATTTGCTTATGTTCGTAATAAAAGAAAGGTTAAAGATCTTAATAATATTGGCTGTCATGTTATTAATAAACTTGATGAATTTTATCATAAGATCGATATCTTAATACTTGCTGTATCTGACACAAAAGATGTCAAAGAGATATTGGTTGGGAAAAATGGATTAGTTAGATTTAAAAATAAACCAAATATTATTATTGATATGAGCACAATATGTCCTATCGAGACAATTTCCTTATCAAAAAAACTAGCTAAACAAAAAATTTCACTTATTGATGCGCCTGTATCTGGTGGAGAAATTGGGGCAATTAAAGGAAATCTATCAATAATGGTTGGCGGAAAGAAAGAAGCAGTAAAAAAAGTTATGCCGATTTTAAAAGTTCTCGGCGAGAAAATTACACATGTTGGTAATTCAGGTTCTGGGCAGGTTGCCAAAGCATGTAACCAACTTATAGTTGGACAAACAATAAATGCTGTAAGTGAAGCATTCATATTAGCTGATAAATTCAACGTTAATAAAAAAAATATTCGTGAAGCATTACTTGGTGGGTTTGCTAATAGTAAAATTCTTGAAGTTCATGGTCAAAGAATGTTGGAAAATAAATATAAACCAGGTTTTAAAACAAAACTGCATGCAAAAGATATGAGAATTGTTAAAAATATTACAAAAAAGAAAAAATTAAATTTATCTGGTGTTAATATTGTTCACAAATTTATGCAAATAACAAATAAAATAGGTCATGGTGAAAAAGACTCGTCTGCTTATTACTTATCTCTAAAAAGTAAAAAATAATGCTAATTTTAAAATCATTACTGTTTGGGATGTATTTTATAAAAATTTCTTATAGAAATTATCTCCCTCTTTTATTTTTTTTACTTTTATTTAATTACATAGTTCAAAATATAAATAATCCTTTATTAATATTCTTGTCTTTTATACTTTATTTGGTTATATCTTCTCCAATTTGTGTCAACATATATAGAAGCATAATTTTAGAAAAGCCACTTGGAAATCACTACTTACAATTTTTATACGAAGAATACACAAAACTGTTTATTAAAAAGCTATTTGTTTTAATTTCAGCAATAATTGGAATTTATATTATTCATATAATGATCCTTTCTCCCTTTATACCACAAGATATTTCAAAAATGACAATTTTTTTATACGTGCTTTTTCTATATATGATTTATATTTACACAAGACTATTTTTTATTTTGCCAGCAGCAGCATTAGGGAAATCTTATAGTTTTAAAGAATGTTATTTTATGACCAAAGGGAATTCTATCAAAATATTTTTATACTATATAGCATTAGTGATACCCTATGTTATTCTAAATAATTATATATCAGATTTATTTTATAGCAGCAAAGACTACGTTGGTTTAGTATTAGGAATTTCATTTCAAATGATATTTATTGTGTTAAGCACATCACTAGTTGCATACCTATATAAAGGTATTATAGACTCAGACCCTTCCCTCAGAATAAAAGATTAATCTAGTAAAATCTAAATTTTACTCCTAACAAAATTAATAGCCTGGATTTCTAAATATTTCTTTATATCATTTTTTATTGTATTTTCCTCGCTTTCAGAGCTATTAATACTAGATGAGGAGAATTTGTGATCTTTTGATAAAGAGAAAATTTTATTCCTAAATAATGTTGATCCATCTTTATCTTCAAGAGTTATCAAGATCGTTCCAGTTATTGTAAATTCATTTTCAGTAGCATTACTTGTAACCGACGTTGTTTCTTTTGTATAGTTTGGGCCTTCTATGGAAATACTATACATGAACTCATTATTATTAATTTTAAACCCAGCATTAATGAAAGATTGCTTAAAATTTTGATTAGAGAGTATTTTGATAACCGCAACTTTTCCTTGGTTTTCACCAATGGTTTCAAGCCCACCAAGTTTATAACCGCAGCTAGCAAGAAAAATAAACGAAATACAATAACTAAATATTTTAAAATTATTCATACCACTATATTAACAAGTTTGTCTTGAATATATATTATTTTTTTTATTTTTTTATTATCTGTATATTTTTTAATTTCATCTAATGATAATATTATATTTTCTATTTCTTCTTTTGATATACCAGTATTAACTTCAATTTTTTTTCGAACTTTACCATTAATCTGAACAACCACCAATGAAATATCACTTACTAAAAATTCTTTATTTGCTTTTGGCCAACTTATTTTTTCTTTCATGTTGGTAATATTTAATTCTTTTGAAATTTCTTGGCATATATGGGGCGTTATTGGATTTAAAATAAGAATTATTTTTTCGTAAGATTCTTTAAGTATTTTTATACTTATATTATTGGTCTCTAAATGTTTTGAAATGTTATTAAGTAACTCCATACAGGTTGAAACTATCGTATTTAAGCTTAGTCTTTTACCATAATCTTCGGTAACCTTTGCAATGACTTGATTTGTCATAATTTGGATTTTTTTTTCTTCTTTGTTATCTATGTTTGTAACAGATTTCTCAGAATTTTTTATTTTATAGCCAACTGACCAAATTTTATTAAGAAATCTATGCGCGCCTTCAACACCATTCTCAGACCATTCTAATGAATTTTCTATTGGCGCTGCAAAAATAACAAATAGTCTTACGGTATCGGCCCCATACTTTTCTATTAAATCTTCAGGATTTATTACATTACCTTTTGATTTTGACATTTTTGAGCCATCTTTTAAAACCATACCTTGTGTTACTAAAGACTTAAAAGGCTCATTTGATTTAACTAAACCCTCGTCTCTAAGTAACTTATGAAAGAAACGCGCATATAAAAGATGGAGTACTGCATGCTCTATACCACCAACGTATATATCAACTGGCATCCAATAATCTGCTTCTTTGCCGACCATCTGTTTACTATTGTCTGGCGAACAAAATCTTGATTGGTACCAGCTAGATTCAAAAAATGTATCTAACGTATCGGTTTCTCTTATAGCTTTTAAGCCAGTTTTTTTACATTTTGTATGTTTCCAGCTTGAATGGTTATCCAAAGGATTGCCTGTTTTTGAAAAATCCACGTCTTCAGGAAGCTCAATTGGCAATTCGTCAAGGTCAACTGGGATAATTTCGCCATCTTCTCTATAAATAATTGGGATTGGACATCCCCAATATCTTTGTCTAGAAATTCCCCAATCTCTTAACCTAAAATTTTTCTTTGCCTGGCCAATATTATTTTTTTCGATAAATTCAATAATAGATTTTGATGCAGAGGTATTCTCTAAACCATTAAATTCACTTGAATTTATGATATAACCTCTCCCAGTATATACTTCTTCATTAGAAGCATCTTCGTTTTCTATTACTTTTATAATTTCTAGGCTGTATTTTTTAGCAAAATCGAAATCTCTTTGGTCATGGGCTGGTACGCCCATTACTGCTCCTGTTCCATACCCAGTTAAAACGTAGTTTGATACCCAAATTGGAATTTTTTTATTGTTAAGTGGATGAATCGCATGAAGACCGGTAAAAATACCGTTTATTTTTTTATCTGTCTTATCATGAGAATCCTTTTCGTTGATAATTTTTTTTGCAAATTCTTTTAGCTCTAATGATAAATTATCAATTAATTGATGATCTGCTGCGATAGCAAGAAATGTAACTCCAAATATTGTGTCAGGGCGAGTAGTAAAAACTTTAATAATATCATTTGATTCTGTTAAAAAATCAAATTCAGCACCATTTGATTCACCAATCCAGTTTTTTTGCATAGTAATTACGTTATCAGGCCAAAAGTCGGTTAATTCATCAAGATCATTCAATAATTCTTCAGAGTATGATGATGTCTTTAAAAACCATTGCGATATTTTCTTTTTTTCTACTTCAGCTCCTGATCTCCAGCCTTTACCATCAATAACTTGTTCATTTGCTAAAACTGTTTTGTCAATGGGATCCCAATTTACTAAAGATTCTTTTTTGTAAACGAGCTTTTTTTCGAAAAGTTTTATAAAAAACCATTGTTCCCATTTATAATAGTCTTTTGAGCAGGTTGATATTTCCCTATCCCAATCATAACTTAAACCTAATTTCATAAGTTGATTTCTCATATTCTCAATATTTGAAGATGTCCATTCCAGAGGAGATAGGTTATTCTGCATAGCTGCATTTTCGGCAGGTAAGCCAAAAGCATCCCATCCGATTGGGTGAAGAACGTTTTCTCCAAGCATACGATGAAATCTTGCTATAACATCGCTAATTGTATAGTTTCTGACGTGTCCAATATGAAGATTACCGCTTGGGTAAGGGAACATTGATAAGCAATAAAACTTTTTCTCCGAAGATACATCTGCCCTAAAGGTTTTATTGGATATCCATTCTTTTTGAACTTTTTCTTCAATATTTTTTGGATTGTAAATTTCCTGCATCTTATTATTTTGTTATACTTTTATTAATTTATAGATCTAACATATAATGACTTAATTATGATTATAAACAAAGATACGCTCGAATTTAATAAAAATATATTTTCTAAAAACTTTATCAGGAGATTCTTACAGACTGAATCTGCTTCGGGAGTTCTTCTTATTATTTTCAGTGTACTGGCTATAATATTAGCTAACTCTGATCTTTCCTACTATTATTATTTAGTAAAAAATACCTACTTAACTATACATATTGATGATTTTTTACTAAAAGAGACAGTTCATCATTGGGTTAATGATGGTTTAATGGCGATTTTCTTTTTAGTTATAGGTTTAGAATTAAAAAGAGAAATGATTAATGGAAATCTATCAACCATATCAAGTGTTATTCTTCCTGGAATAGCTGCAGTAGGAGGTATGGTGGTTCCAGCGGCAGTTTATTTAATGATAAATAGTAATCAGCCGCTTGCAACACCTGGGTGGGCAATACCAACAGCAACAGATATTGCGTTTTCTCTTGCGGTCTTATCAATATTAGGAAGTAGAGTACCTGTCGGACTAAAAATATTTTTATTATCATTAGCAATTATCGATGATCTTGGTGCGGTTATGGTAATTGCCTTGTACTATACAGCTGATATATCTTTTACTTATCTATCGTATGCGCTCGGGTCATTTATTGCGCTAATGGTTTTAAATCTACTGAATGTAAGATTTTTGAGCGTTTATCTATTTGTTGGCTTATTCTTATGGTATTTTATTTTACACTCTGGTGTACATACAACAATTGCTGGTGTAATTTTAGCAGCAACAATCCCTTTTTCAGTTAAAAAAAGCGACTTCTCCCCCTTAAAGTTTCTGGAAGAGAAACTTCATACGTTTTCAGGATTTATAATTTTACCTTTATTTGCATTTTTTAATGCTGATATAGATTTGGACTCATTAAGTGTTACGTCTCTATCAAACACTGTACCTTTAGGAATTATGCTAGGTCTACTATTAGGCAAACCAGTAGGTATTACATTGTTAACCTATATTTCAGTAAAACTAAAATTATGTAATTTACCAAGTAATGTATCTATTGTTGATATTTTAGGAGTATCATTTCTTTGTGGAATTGGTTTTACAATGAGCTTATTTATAAACACGCTTGCCTTTTCAGAGGGCGCTGACCTAATGTTTGGCCAGCAGTATTCAAAATCTGGTATATTTTTCGGCTCAATTTTATCTGGTATTATAGGTTACTTAATTTTAAAAGTTCAGCTTAAAGATGAAGTCGTTTTAGACAATGAGAGTGAAAAACTTGATGAGCAAAAATAATACATTATATAAAACTATATTAACTATTAGCGGTTTAATTATAATTTTTGCTGGATTGAAAGTCGCAGATAAAATTATAGTTCCATTTTTATTATCAATGTTTATTGCTTTAATATCATTTCCATTATTAAAATTTTTTCAGTCAAAAAAAATAAATACGCCGATATCAGTGTCCTTGGTGCTGATTACGATAGTATCTGTAAGTTTTGCGTTCGCAGCTTTAATCGGAACTTCAATTAATAGCTTTAGAAGATCTCTTCCCGAATATAAAGAAAAAATTAATGTGGGAATTGATAATATTTCAAGAATTGCAGAAAATTTTAATATTAACCTAGATAAGAATTTTTTATATGAATATATTGATCCGAATTTTATAATGCAATCAGTGGCTAATACAATAAGTGCTTTCGGAAATGTCTTGACAAATTATTTTCTAATTTTATTTATAGTTATGTTTACTCTTCTAGAGGCAGCAATTTTTTCAAAAAAACTAAAAAAAGCCTTTAGTGATAGTGATAAATCTATAAACAACTTTAAAAATTTTAGTGATAATATGAATAAATATCTCTCAATAAAAACAATTGTCAGTATTATTACTGGATTTTTAATTTATTTTGCATTAACTATTATTGGTCTAGATCATGCTGTAATGTGGGGTCTTATAGCCTTTTTGCTAAATTATATTCCGAATATTGGATCAATAATAGCGTCTATTCCAGCAATACTTATAGCATTGATTCAATTTAATATTTATTATGCGCTCTTAGTATCAATAATATATCTTGTTGTAAATGTTGTAATGGGAACTATAATTGAACCAAAATATTTGGGTAAAGAACTTGGTCTTTCGACGCTCATTATCTTCTTATCTTTAATTTTCTGGGGTTGGTTGCTTGGTCCGGTTGGAATGTTGCTTTCAGTGCCACTTACTATGATTGTAAAAATTGCTCTTGAAAGTTACGATGATACAAAATGGATTGCAATTTTATTAAGCCGAAATATTAAAGAATAAAATTTTTTCTACTTACCACGTAAAGCTACCTTTTGAAAAAAATTTCAAAAATATTGATACTTTTTCTAAACTTTCAATATATTCATCCTCGGGGTTAGAGTCATAAACAATTCCTCCACCAGCCGCAAAATTTAACTTTCCATTATTTATCATTATTGTTCTAATGCATATGTTAGTATCCATATTATTGTTTTTATCAAGATAGCCAATTGAACCGCAGTATACACCGCGGGGTCTCTTCTCAAGCTCGCTTATTATCTCCATAGATCGTATTTTTGGAGCTCCTGTAATAGATCCGCCTGGAAAACATGCTTCTAATATATCTATTGATTTTGTTTTATTGTTTAGCTTACCTTTAATTGTGCTTACCATATGATGAACTGAGGCATAAGTTTCAATATCAAATAGCTTTTCTACTTTTACGCTATTTAAATCACAGCATTTACTTAAATCATTTCTCAATAAATCAACAATCATTAAATTTTCTGATAAATTTTTTTCATCATTTTGCAGTATATCTTTTTGCTTATTATCTTTAATTTTATCCTGTAATCTCTTTAAGGTTCCCTTAATAGGTTTTGTCTCAACGATATTATCTTTTACAGAAATAAATCTTTCTGGAGAAGAGCTTATTATAGAATTTTCACCAAATTTGAAAAATGAAGAATAAGGAGCAGGGTTTTTATTTCTTATATCTTTATAAAGTGACCATGTATCTCCAATAAAATCTACTTCAAAATTTTGAGAATAATTTACCTGATAACAGTCACCCTCTGATATATATTTCTTGATTTTTTTTACATCTTTTATATATTGATCTTTAGATGTTAGCTGATTTAAATTAGAAAAAGAATAATCCAATTTTTTAACTTTAATTTTTATATCCAAATTAACAATATCAATAATTTTTTTAATAAAAGAATTCATTTTCTCATAAGTTAGCCAGGCGCTTTTTTCAACATGATCTATTACTATTGCCCACTCATATAAGCCCACAGCAATATCTGGGAATCTTCCATCAATGTATGAATCGGTATAATTAAATGCGTCGTATCCAAAATATCCCATAAAACCAGAGTTAAAAGGCAGATCTGATGAGTGTTGAATATTGGAATATTTATAATATTTTTTGATTACTGTTAAAGGATCTTCCTTATAACTTGATTTAATACCGTCTTTTTCAACAATAATATTATTTTTTTTTGAAATTATTTTTATAACAGGATCACAAGAAAGAATGCAATATCGCCCTTCACTTCCTTTGTCGAAGCAACTATCTAAAAAAATAAACCATTCGTTATTTTTTAATATATCAGCGTAATAACAAGAGTTTTTATGATAATTTATTTTAATTTTATTCATTAATTTTTCCGAAATAATTTAAAACAACCAAAGCTGAGGTAAAATGTGAGTAAATATCAAATTGCTTTTTCTTATTATTAACTATCAATTTATCTATTTTCTCAATTGGAATAAATTTTATTTTGTTATTATGACAAATTTCTTGGATTAGACTTCTTCCTTCACCAACAGACGTGACTACTAACTCCTCATTTAATAATTTTTCTATATTACTGATGTATTGAACTATGTATTTATTGAATTTTGATTTTAAATTTTTCGCGCATGATTGAATTTTCTCTTTATCTTCATTTTTATAATCTTTGCCAATAAGCCTTGAGATTCTATTTAGACTATTAATCTCAGTATAAGGCAAATTGTCAGATCCAATGTGATTATTTTTCTCAAATTTTATATCATTCAGTATACAAAAAATATCTCCAGATGTTGCATAAACTTCATTGATAATTGGAATTTCTCTTTCATCAAATTTAGTGGTATTAGCAAACATAGGAACAGGAGTTCTTATCGCTCCTTGATATAGTAATGTCCTGTTTGATAAACGTTTAAAATCATTTATATTTTCACTAACACTCATATTCCTATAAATAAAATCAGTTGTTGTAGAGCCTATATCAATGATCAAATTTATTTTATTTTGTCTGTTTAAGTAATTTAATGTAAGAATCCAATTCGTTGAATACATACTTATGGGATTTTTTGCAGCCTCCTTAATATTTACATATTTATTATTATTTGAATAATATTTTTTTTCGCCATTTAAGTGTACATCGCATAAATTAATAATTGATGTTACCCCATGGCTTCTTGTTTCAAAGTTATCACATGCTTCAGCGGTAAATGTTATAAAATGATAATTATCCGAACCAGAATATTTTTTTGAAATTTTTTCAATAAACTTTTCAAAAATGGACAAGCTATTCCAGATATTAATATTTTTAAAATAAAAATCAGATATCTCATAGTTTGAGTTTAAGACTGTTATTTTTGTATTAGCACCGCCAATATCCCAACCAAAATATATACTTTCACTCATGTTATTAGGTTCTTAGAAAATAATTTGTTGTTATTAATATTAAAATCAAAGTTTATATTATTATAAAGTTGCATAGGATTAAAACCTAAAGATTCATGTAAGAATGAATATGATGTGGTTAGTCTAGGATTAATTTCTAAAAAAAATATTTCGTTGTTATCAGTCATTATAAAATCAACACCAAAGAAACCGCTTAAACCCTCGAAGTTTAAGAGAATACTATTTATAATATTATCAAAATCTAAAATAAGTTTATTATACTTTCCAATAAACATTTCCTTTAAGTAGATTTCATGTTCTGATTTTCTTTGATAAATCTGCTCATTAATAGATAATATTCTATAAAATCCTTTAAATGCAAAAATATTTACTCCTATGGTAACTCCACTAATAAATTTTTGAAAATAATGTTTTTTTGTTAGCTTATTTATATTTCTTTCCAAGTCTTCCCTATTCTTAAAAATAAATAAATCTTCAGCGCCTATACCGTCAATTTTTTTTGAAATTATTAATTCATCGGATTCTATTTCAATATAATTTTGATGCATTGGTAGTGTATTTGACAATATTTTTTTAAATATTTTATTTGTGTCTGATTTATTGGTAGTAATTTTTATCACATTACTTGCACTATTAAGATGTGAAATATTATTTTCTTCCATTTTTCTTACAATTTCATACAAGATATAATTCTCCTCAGGGGCAAGAACTAATATTTTGTCGTAATCATTCTTATGATTTATAAAATCGTCTATTAAGTCAGATTCATGGTTTCTTTCTAAAATACTCGTATTTTCAAAAAAATTCTTATTTTTTTTGTCAACTAACAGTGTTATCTTAGAACTTGGATAATTTTTAGATAAATCTTTAATTATGCTATGTATAATTAACTTCGCTTCATTAATTAGTAAAAGAGGTGTGTTTTCATCTATCTCTTCTCCTAAAATATACTCGTAAACTAGAATATTCATTTTATATGAAACTTATACCTGCGATTGATTTAAAAAATAGTAAAGTTGTTACTCCAAATAGCAGTGATAGGTCTAATTATCAAGAAATATCACTCAAAAAATCACCTACGTCAGACCCGATACAATTTATTAGATATTTGTTATCGATAAATAATTTTAACACAATATATCTTGCTGATTTAGATTCTATTGAAGATTTTAAAGAAAATAATATTTTATTAATTGAAATATTAAATAATTACAGAGATATTCATTTTATTGTAGATAATGGGATGAGGAAATTATCACAATTGAGCTATTTAAATAATAATAATTTTACGCAAATTATAGCAACAGAGACATTTATAGATTATGAAAAACTATACAAAGCATCAAATATTAACTATATATTATCGCTCGATATTAAAAATAAAAAAATTCTCACAGAAACAGAAGAATATCGATCTCTTAAGCCAAAAAAAACTATATGTATGAACCTTGATGATGTCGGTAAAAGAAATGGATTAAATATAGAAAATATTGAGTTATGTAAAAATATTTTTCCGGAAACAAAACTCATCTATTCTGGCGGAGTGGGAACCCAGGAAGACCTAATTAGTTTGAACAATATGAATATAAAAGAAGTTATTCTTTTAACTTGTATACTAAATAAAGAAATTACATATAGTGAATCATAATGTTATTTAATTTTAAAACAGTCCATGATGACATCAGTAATTTGCTTTAAAACTTCCTCCTTATTTCTTTTAGAGTCAATATTTTTTATTCTGTCGGGATTTTTTTTCAATAATTCTAAATAACCTAAATAAACATCTTCAAAAAATTTATCATCTAAATTTTCAAATCTATCTTTAGTTTTTGATTCTGGAAAACGTTTCTTTGCAAGATCATATGACAAATTAAAAAAAAAGGTTAGATCTGGAATAATTTTTCTCGTAAAATTTTCAACTAATAATTCTATTTTTTCCAAATTAACTTTTTTACCATAACCTTGATAAGCAAAAGAAGCATCAATAAACCTATCGCATAGTACCCAAATTCCCGAATTTAATTTTGGCTCTATTACTTCTTTAATATGCTGATATCTGATTGCAAATAGAAGAAGCAATTCAGAATCTACTGGGATTATTGATTCTTTACTTAGAAGAAGATCGCGGATTTTTTCACCAAATTCAGTACCTCCAGGTTCTCTGGTACGATATACTTGAATGTTCTTTTGTATTAAAAATTTTTCAACTTCAAAAATTGTTGTAGATTTTCCTACACCTTCAATACCCTCAAAACTTATAAATTTACCTTTTTCCATATTTTATTTTTTTTGATACTTATTTACTGCTTTAACATGATCTTGATAATTTTTTGAAAAAACATGTTTTCCATTCTTATCTGCAACAAAGTATAAGTAGTCGCTAATAATTGGTTTGCTCGCTGCTTTAATTGAGCTTTCTCCCGGTGAGCATATAGGAGTTTTAGGCAAACCTTTTATCTTGTATGTATTATATTCGTTTTTCGTATTTAAATCTTTTTTTGTAATATTTCCTTTATAGTTTTTCATGCCATAAATTACAGTAGGGTCAGCTTGTAACCTCATATTTTTATTTAGTCTATTTATAAAAACACTAGCAATTATTGGTTTTTCCAGTTTATTCGCCGTTTCTTTTTCAATTATCGAAGCCATTATTAGCATTTCATAAGGTGATTTGTATGGCAGAGAAAAATCCCTTTTACGCCAGTAATACAGAAGAACATTTTCCATTTTTTTTTGGCAAATTTTCAAAAAATTTTCAAAGGTAGTTCCCGATGAAAATTTATATGTGTCAGGAAAACATAAGCCTTCTAGTGAAGGATAATTAACTTGAGATAAGTAGGTTTTTTCATATTTAGCATCAAATTCAACACTATCTATACTATTGTTTTTATATAGGATATTTTTAATTTCATTATAAGTTGTACCTTCGATAATAGTAATATTTTCCTGTATTAAATTTCCATTTACAAGTTTTACTAGAAAGCTATATTCAGAGTCATTTTTTTGTACTCTATATCTGCCGTTCAGAAAAACAGGATTATAGTTGTATAAATAAGCAAGAACCTTGAACCTAAATATTGAATCAATATAGCCTTTTTTGTGTAAATTAAAAATTGTATTACTTACTGCATCTCCCTCCTTAACAATAAATATCTTTGAGCTATTATTTTTATATACACTATTTTTAAATGAAAAATTTAAATAGGATAAAAATAATAATATTAATAATGAAATTACAAAAAAAATAAACTTTAATATTTTTAAATTTTGGAATTTTATCATTCTTCTAATAATACACGAAGTTTTTCAACTAAATTATTTTTTTTATAACTAAATCCATTTATTGACTTTATCTTCCATACTTGTCTTATAGAATTACAAAAAAAAGCAGCATCAAACTGATTTATACTATTTTTTTTTATATCTAAGGACTTGATAGTAATTTTATTTTTTTTTAGTGTATTTATAATTACACTTTTCATAACACCATCAACACCGATATTATTTAGTTTTGGCGTATAAAATTTATTTTTCTTTATGAAAAATATATTACTTGCCGTACCCTCAATAATATTATCTTTATGATCACATAAAATTACTTCAGGATAATTTTTTGAAATTTCACTTGTTGCAATAATATTATCAATTTTATTGCAATGCTTTATGTTGTCTATATTTGTGTTTTGAAATAGTTTTGTTTTTGCAAATTTTGTTTTTATCCCATGTGTGTAATAGCTACTTGGATATTCTGGTATGCGAGTTGTTGAAATAATAATATTAGGTTTTTTTGCTAATTCAATATTGTATCCCCTTTTTTTTGCAAAACCTCGAGATACATTTATACATAAAACACAATTTATTTGATCTTTTAAAGCTTTTCTTATTTGAATTTCAAGCGCGTTGACATCAAAGTTTTTGATTTTGATATTCTTAATCCCTTTATTAAGTCTGTTTAAGTGAAGTTTTAAATTTATAGGTTTTTTTTTCTTAACCAAAATTGTTTCAAAAACCGCATCGCCATACAAAAAACCTCTATCAAATATACTAATACTTGATCCAGCTTTACCATTTATTAAATTCATAAATTAAATTCGCTTGAAAACTAATGTACCATTTGTGCCGCCAAAACCAAAAGAGTTTGACATGCTTACGTCAACTTTTACGTCTCTTGCTGAATTTGGGACATAGTCTAAATCACATTCTGGATCTTGATCATGCAAATTAATTGTGGGTGGAATAACGTTGTCTCTTATAGATAAAACACTGAATACAGCCTCAACTCCGCCAGCTGCTCCCAAAAGATGCCCGATCATTGATTTAGTTGAGCTTACAGGAGTATTCTTTGCATTTTCAATTCCGAGTGCTGCTTTTATTGCGTCAGATTCGGCTTTATCTCCAGCAGGTGTTGAAGTTCCATGAGCATTTATATAGTCAATATCATCAAAGTTTAGAGAGGCCTCTTTTATAGCTTCTTGCATACATTTTGAGGCTCCTACTCCGCCTGCCGCTGGCTGTGTCATATGATGAGCATCACTATTCATTCCAAAACCAACAAGCTCACAGTATATTTTTGCACCTCTTTTTTTTGCAGTTTCATAATCTTCCAAAACTAAAATACCTGCGCCATCTCCCAATACAAAACCATTCCTATTTAAATCCCATGGTTTACTAGCGGTTTCTGGGTCATCGTTATTTGATGAACATAAAGCTTTAGCGGAGGCAAATCCCCCAATACCAAGTGGGCATGTTGCCATTTCTGCTCCCCCAGCTATCATGCAGTCCACGTAACCATGTTTGATTAATCTTGCAGCATCACCAATGCTGTGAGTACCTGTTGCACAAGCAGACACTAAGGACATATTAGGCCCCGTAATACCATATTTTATTGAAAGGTTTCCCGAAACCATGTTAATAATTGAGCTTGGAACAAAAAAAGGTGAAATTTTTCTTGGGCCACTTTGTAAAAAGTTTCCATAATTTCTCTCAATATAAGGAAGACCACCGATCCCTGAACCAATTGAAATTCCAATTTTATCAGCATTTGATTCATTGATTTGCAACCCCGAGTCTTCAATCGCCATAACACTCGCACCAATTCCATAATGAATAAAAGTATCCATTTTTTTCTGTTCTTTGGGGGTGATATAGTCTTCCGCGTTAAAATCTACTACAGAGCCTGATATTTGAACTGAAAAAGAACTTGCATCAAAAGAATCAATTTTTCTTATACCGCTTACGCCTTCTTTAATATTATTCCATGCTTTTTCTATCGATGAGCCGACTGGTGAAACTAATCCTAATCCTGTTACTACAACGCGTCTTATCTTCTCTGTCATCTTAATAAAATTGATAAATTAGATATTCTAATTAAGTTACTTACTGTTAGCATTCACGTAAGCATTTGCTTGCGCAACAGTGGTTATTTTTTCTGCTTCCTCGTCTGGGATTTCGCAATCAAATTCTTCTTCTAGTGCCATTACTAATTCGACAGTATCAAGAGAATCAGCACCTAAATCATCCACAAAGGAGGCGTTATCTGTGATTTGCTCTTCCTTAACTCCAAGTTGTTCCATTATTACTTTCTTTACTCTATCTTCATTGCTCATGATGTCCCCTATTGGTTATAAAGCTATATTAAAAAAACTCGCTCATTCTATTAAATAAATGCTAGATAATCCACGATTTTTATTACATGTACAAACCACCATTCACATGAATCGTTTCTCCAGTAATATAACTAGCCTTGTCAGAGGCTAAAAAAGCTACCATATATGCAATATCTTCAGCTTTACCCATTTTAGCCATTGGAATACCTTTTGAAATTTGCTCCTTCTGGGTTTCATTTAGCTGATCAGTCATATCAGTTTCGATGAAGCCTGGGGAAACACAATTAACAGTTATTCCTCTAGTTGCAACCTCTTTTGACAAAGATTTACAAAATCCAATCATACCAGATTTTGAGCTTACATAGTTAGTCTGGCCAGCATTCCCAGTACTTGCAACAACAGATGAAATACAAATAATTCGACCTTTTTTCTTTTTTATCATAGGTTTAACGAATACTTTTGATATTAAATATAAAGAGTTAAGATTGGTGTTTATTGTCTCAAACCATTGATCGTCAGACATTCTAATTAACAAATTATCATTTGTTATACCTGCATTGTTAATTAATACGTCTGGAGTTTCTGAATAATCACCATTGATATCACTATAAAGCTTTTCAATCGAATCCTTGTCTTTAACGTCTAAAACATACGCTGATCCCTCTATTTTACTGGATTCCATTTCCTTTTTTAAAGCACCTACTGACTTTTCACTTGTGCCAGTGCCTATGACAAGAAAATCACTTTTTGCCAATTCTTTAGCAATTGCAAGGCCAATTCCCCTAGTTGCCCCTGTAACGAGAGCTATTTTTCTACTATTCATATGTTTCCTACAGTTTCTAAAGCTGCTTCTAAACTATTTGAGTCAGATACTGACAGAGATTTTATACTATTATCGATCCTTTTGTTGAAAGATGTTAAAACTTTTCCTGGCCCAAGTTCAAGGAGTGTATCAACGCCCTGCTGCTCCATTAATTCAACAGTCTCAACCCATCTGACCGAAGAGTACAATTGTCGAACCAAAGCGTCTTTTATCATTTCCCCATCTTCTTCTACTTTAACATCGACATTATTAATTACAGGTATAGTCGGTTTTGAAATTTTAATATCTTTTATAAAATCCATGAAAACTAACGATTGCTCCTTCATCAAAAAAGAGTGTGCGGCTACACTGACGGGTATGGGTATAACCTTCTTTGCTTTTTTTGAGACTGATAAATCAGATAATCTCTTTACTCCTTTTTCTGTTCCAGATATAACAATCTGTCCAGGGGCATTTATATTTGCGATGCTTACGTCGTCAAAATTGTTTTCTTCGTAAATATTTTTTAAATCCTCAAAATCAATACCAATGATAGCCGCCATCTTTCCATCTGGTGCCGCTTTCATACACTCTGCTCTTTTTTTCACAAGTTTAATAGCATCTTTAAATTTTATAGAGTTAGATGCACACAAAGCTGTGTATTCTCCAAAACTATGTCCGGCTAAATAAATTGGAAGTTCGCCGCCCTCATCGTTCCAAATCTTCCAAATTGAATATGCTGAGCAAAGCATGATGGGTTGAGTAAATTCTGTGTCATTAATTTTGGATTCAGGTCCATTTTTAGTAATTTTCCATAAATCGCAGGATAGTAGGTCTGAGGCTTCTTCAAAAACTTCTGAGACAACCTTATATGTAGATTTTAGATCTTTTAGCATACCGATGCTTTGAGATCCTTGACCAGGAAATAATACTCCAAGACTCATTTAGTTTTTCCTCTTAAATTTAAGCATGTCAATAAAATCACCGCACAAGCTTTATTTCTATTAAAAACAAAAATCTGTTATATTTGTTATAAGTTTTTTAACGTAAAATTAAAAATAATACAATATTTAATTTAAAAAAATAAAATTTATGGCAAAAGAAGAACATATAGAAATGGAAGGTATTGTTGTTGAAACATTACCAAATACTATGTTTAGAGTTGAATTGGAAAATGGTCATATAGTAACAGCACATATTTCTGGGAAAATGCGTAAAAACTATATTCGAATTTTAACTGGTGACAAGGTAACTGTGGCATTAACACCATATGACCTTTCAAAAGGAAGAATTACTTTTCGCGATAGATAAATTTATAAATTTTATAATAATGTCATGGATTCCTCATATTACCGTAGCTTCTGTTATTGAAAATAATAAAAAATATTTATTTGTAGAAGAGTTTGTTCAAGATCTTGTAGTTCTAAACCAACCAGCTGGGCATTTAGAGGAAAATGAGACAATTAAAGAAGCCTGCGCTCGTGAAGTTCTTGAGGAAACAGCATATAAAGTAAAAGTTGATTACCTAATAGGTATATACCAAGAGCGAAGGAAAAATTCTGCTGATATGTGGTTAAGATTTTGCTTTAAATGCACAATAGAGGATGAGGTTCTTAATAGAGAGCTTGATAAAAATATTATAAGGAAAGTTTGGTTAACCAAAGATGATATTCTAAATCCAAATTATAATCTCAGAAGTAATATGGTTTTGAAATGCATAAATGATTATGAATCAGGGCAAAGATATCCAAATGAAATTATTCAATCATCTCTTGAGAAATGAAAAATAAAATTTTAATCGGGCTTTCTGGCGGAGTTGATTCTTCTGTATCACTAAAACTCCTTAAGGATCAAGGATATTTTGTAGAAGCGCTTTTTATGAAAAATTGGGACGAAGATGATAAATCAAGCGGCTGTAATGCTGCTGAGGATTTAGAATATGCTATGGATGTATGTGACAAACTCAATGTTAAGCTTAACACAGCAAACTTTTCTGACGAATATTGGAATAAAATATTTTTAAATTTTATTGAGAACTATAAAAGCGGCTTCACACCGAATCCAGACATATTATGCAATAAGTATATAAAATTTAAAGTTTTTGTGGACCATGCAAAAGATCTTGGTTTCGATAAAATTGCTACAGGCCACTATGCAAAAATTATAAAAAAAAATAATAATTATTTTTTAGATGAGCCAAAGGATGCCAGTAAGGATCAGACATACTTCTTGCACAGTCTTAGTCAAAATCAATTGAAAAATGTTATTTTCCCATTATCGAACTACAAAAAAGATGATGTAAAACAAATTGCAAAGGAAAGTGATTTTAGATCTTATTCAAAAAAGGAAAGCATGGGCATATGCTTTATTGGAAATAAAAAATTTAAAGACTTCATAAAAAAATATATAAGCAATAAACCTGGTAAAATTTATAACGATAAAAATGAGGTTTTAGGCGAGCATAATGGTATGTTTTATACCACAATCGGCCAGAGAGAAGGTATTGGCATTGGCGGCATAAAGAATGCTAAGAATTTACCTTGGTACGTTTATAAAAAAGATGTTGATAGTAACTCATTATATGTGTGTCAAGGTAATCAAAATAAATTATTATTCTCTGATTTAATATATCTAGATGACATCAATATTATTACAAATGATATAAATGATATATTAGGTCTTAATCTTTCATGTCAAATTAGGCATTTAGGCGAGAAATATCCTTGCAATGTCATTAGAACGGATAATAATAAATTACTTGTAAAGACAAAGAGCCCTGTAAGAGCAGTCGCTCCTGGGCAGTCCCTAGTTCTATATGATAAAAATTTATGCATGGGTGGCGGAATAATCTCTAATGCTTAATGCAACAAAAATTAGTGACGATTACGTCATAGCTCTTTCTGCCTTAGTTCAAAGCGCTTATATTGTAAATAGATTGGCCACTTCCGAACATGTGGCTAATGAGGATTCTAAAATATTATTAAAAAGTATATACAAGACAGACACTTTCGACTCTATTTCAATATATGAAAATAAAAGAAATATCGTTGAAGGTTTAAATATTCTAAAAGATATCCTGATCGGCAAAAATGATATCTTCTTAATAAATATTCAGAAATATGCTTTATCGATGATGCTAATTCAAAAAAATATAAGTAAAATCAGTGATTTACAAGATTTAATCAGAAAAAAAATTGATAATTATGAAGAAAATAGTATGATGGCTACAAATTTTGACGACCTGATAAAATATTCGGAAAACATATATAAAGAATATATTGCGATAATAAGGCCCAAAGTCGTCATATCAGGCAAAAAGGAGTATCTTGAAAAGAACTCCTCTCTCATAAGAGCATTGCTACTGAGTGGAATAAGAGCTGCATTTCTATGGAGTTATCATGGAGGTTCAAAGTGGCAACTTATGTTTAGGAGAAGTGAAATTTTAAATAAATGCAATAAGTTTTTTATTTAATTTTAGACAAGGAAAAATTTTAATGAAAAATAGTTTTAAAACAAAAACGGAATTATCTTGTAGTGGAAAAAATTATACGATATTTGATATCTCTAAAATTAAAGGTGTAGAGGAATTACCGTATTCGATAAAAATTCTTTTAGAGAATCTTGTTAGAAACGAAGATGATTTGACTGTATCAAAAGATGATATTTCGGCCGTAATTAACTGGCACGAACATGCAACAAAAAAAGAAATTGCGTATCGGCCTGCTAGAGTCTTAATGCAAGATTTTACTGGAGTTCCAGCAGTTGTTGATCTTGCGGCCATGAGAGACGCAATAAAAAAACTCGGTAAAAGTCCTACAGACATAAATCCTCTTCAGCCGGCTGAGCTTGTTATTGATCATTCTGTGCAAGTTGATAATTTTGGAAGTAAAAATGCATTTGGTTTAAATGCAAAACTTGAGTACGAGAGAAATATTGAAAGATATAAATTTTTGAAGTGGGGTCAATCTGCTTTTTCAAATTTTAAAGTTGTTCCACCTGATACTGGTATTGTTCATCAAATAAATATTGAATTTTTAGCGAGATGTATTTTTACAAAAGAAATTAATGGAGAAAATCTTGCTTATCCAGATACAGTTGTTGGAACTGACTCACATACAACAATGATTAATGGAATTGGTGTTCTTGGATGGGGTGTTGGAGGTATTGAAGCTGAAGCTTCGATGTTAGGCCAGCCAATATCAATGTTAATACCTAAAGTTGTAGGCTTTAAATTAACCGGCGAACTTTCTGAAGGAACAACCGCTACAGATCTTGTTTTAAATATAGTCGAAATGTTAAGAATACACGGTGTTGTTGGAAAGTTTGTTGAATTTTATGGAGATGGTTTAGATAATTTATCTCTTGGAGATAGAGCAACTATTGCAAATATGGCCCCGGAATATGGTGCTACATGTGGAATTTTTCCAATTGATGAAGAAACAATTGATTATATGAAATTATCAAATAGAGATGAATCTCAAATTGAGCTTATTCATAAATATTCCCAAAAAGTTGGATTGACTAGAAACGATTGTAACAAAGCAATTTACTCTGAAAATATTGAGCTAGATATTTCGAAAGTTTTACCATCTATTGCAGGACCAAAAAGACCTCAAGATAGAATAGATTTAAAAGATGCAAAAACCTCATATCAGAAAGAGCTTGATTCTATTTCGCCAAACAATAAGCCCTCTAAAATTACTATTGATAATGATACCTTTGAGATTAAGAATGGTGATGTCGTAATTGCAGCAATAACATCATGTACTAATACATCAAATCCAGGAGTAATGATAGCGGCGGGGTTAGTTGCAAAAAAAGCAAGAGAGCTTGGACTTGAAAGAAAACCTTGGGTAAAAACATCATTGGCCCCTGGATCGATGGTTGTTACTGAGTATCTAAAAAATTCAAATCTTATCGAGCCAATGGAGGAGCTTGGTTTTCACAACGTTGGTTACGGTTGTGCTACATGTATTGGAAACTCTGGTCCACTTATTAAAGAAATTAGTGACGGCATAAAAGAAAACGATTTAGTTGCTGTATCAGTACTTTCCGGTAACAGAAATTTTGAAGGTAGAGTTCATGCTGAGGTAAAATTAAATTATTTAGCTTCGCCTCCACTTGTAATAGCATATGCGATTGCAGGATCGATGAATATTGATATAACAAAAGAAGCTATTGCAAAAGACAAAAATGGTGAAAATGTTTTCTTGAAGGATATTTGGCCTTCTAACATAGAGGTAAACCAGATTTTAAATTCTTCGTTAACTGCAGAGCAGTTTAAATCTTCTTATGAAAATATTTATGACGGTGAGGAAGAATGGCGCAATATTAACGTTACAAAAAATAATCAATACGAGTGGGATGATTCTACATATATAGCGAATCCGCCCTATTTTGAAAACATATCGGAAAAAGATTTAGTAATTGAGGAAATTAGTTCAGCTCATGTATTAGCTTTTCTTGGAGACTCTGTTACAACTGATCATATATCTCCAGCCGGGAATATTAAAGAAGATAGTCCCGCTGGTAAGTATTTAGTAAGTAAGAATGTTAAGCCCAGTGATTTTAATTCATATGGGTCGAGAAGAGGAAATCACCAAGTTATGATGAGAGGTACTTTTGCAAATATCAGACTGAGAAATAAACTTGTTCCACATATCGAAGGAGGTTATACAATTCATATTCCTTCGAATAAAGAAATGACAATATTTGATGCTGCAATGGAATATAAAAAAACTTCAACTCCTACAATTATAATTGCTGGAAAAGAGTATGGAAGTGGTTCATCAAGAGATTGGGCAGCTAAAGGACCAAAGCTTCAGGGTGTTACAGCTGTTTTAGCAGAAAGCTTTGAAAGAATTCACAGATCTAACTTGGTTGGCATGGGAATACTGCCGCTGCAATTTAAAGATGGTGAAAATGGTGAAACATATGGTCTAACTGGTATGGAAAAATTTAATATCAGCGGAATAAAAAGTGGCGAGGCTAAAACTGTCAAAATTGAAGCGGATAATGGAGAAAAAAGCATTTGTTTCGAAGTCAACGTAAGAATAGACACGCCCCAAGAAATTAAGTATTTTAAAAGTGGCGGAATTTTACAATATGTGTTGAAACAAATCGCTGCTTAAAACTATTTAATTCCGCCTTTTGTAAGTTCTAAAGGATCTAGAATTTTTTTTAGCTCGCTTTCAGTTAAATCAGTCTCCTGTAGAGCAACATCAATTATTGGCATTCCAAGCTTGTATGCTTTTTTTGCTATATCAGCGCCTTTCTCGTAACCAATAATTCTGTTTAACGCTGTAACTAAAATAGGGTTAGAGTTTAAAGATGATTCAATATTTTTTTTATTAATAACAAAACTTGAAATAGCTTTTTTACCAAGTGCTTGTGCTGTATTTGAGATTAAATCAATACTTTCAAGAATATTATATGCGATAACTGGCAGAGTAACATTTAGCTGAAAGTTTCCAGATTGCCCACATAAGGTTATAGTCGTATCGTTCCCAATAACTTGTGAACATGACATTATTGCAGCCTCCGGTATAACTGGATTTACTTTTCCTGGCATAATACTGCTGCCTGGCTGAAGCGATTTTAAAGTAATATCAGAAATACCTGAACTTGGCCCCGAATTCATCCATCTTAAATCATTAGATATTTTTATCATTGAAACAGCAATTGTTTTTAGATGCGAACTAAGAAGAACTATATCATCTTGAGAGCTTAAACCTTCAAATTTATTTGATTTCTCAGTATATTTTATTTTACTATTTTTATTTATTGCTTTAATAAATTCTTTTGAGAATAAATTATGCGCATTAATTCCAGTGCCAACCGCGGTACCGCCAATTGGTAATTTATTTATTCTTGATAAGCAACTTTTAAGACTTGATAAATTATTATCAACTTGAGATTTCCATGAGGAAAGCTCTTGGTCAAATGTTATAGGCATCGCATCCATTAGATGGGTTCTGCCCGTTTTAACTATGTTCTTTACTTTCTTTGATTTAGAATTAATCTCTTTTGATAAATCTTCTAATGCAGGAATTAACTTTATAATTAAATTTTTATAAGCCGAATGGTTAATTGCGGAAGGAATAACATCATTAGAACTTTGTGACATATTAACATCATCGTTTGGATGAATTTTAATTTTAAATACTTTTTTCGACGTATTTGCAATTACTTCATTAACATTCATATTAGTACTTGTGCCTGAACCAGTCTGAAATATATCAATAGGAAAGTTTTTTTGATCGAAATTTTTAATTAAATACTCAGCACTTCTTACTATTGCGTCAGTTTTCTTTTTTTCAATGAGTTTTAGTTTGAGATTTGCTTTAGCTGCTGCAATTTTTAAATCTAATAAACTAATAATAAAATCCTTTGGCATTACAAGATTGCTTATTTTAAAATTGTCTATTGCTCTTTGTGTTTGAGGTCCATACATTGCATTCTTAGGTATTTTAACTTTACCCATACTATCGCTTTCAATACGAAATTTATTTTTTGTTTTATTCATATAATTATCTCTAAATTAACAATATTTCTATAATTATAGTATAATCTAAACACATATTACTACTGCAATATTCGAAATGGCAAATTTTAACAATGAATTTACAATTAATGCGATATCCCCTATCGATGGAAGATACGCTAGCAAAATTCATAGTGAATTAAATAATATAAATAGTGAGTATGGTTTAATAAAAAAAAGACTTTTTGTTGAAATAGAATGGTTTATCTTTCTCACCTCTTTATCAAGTATTAAAAAAAAATTTCCTTTATCAAAAATTGAAAAAGATTATATTAGAAAAATATATAAAAATTTTGATAAAAAAGAAGCGCTAAAAGTAAAGAATATAGAAAATAAAATTAAACACGATGTTAAATCTATTGAGTATTATCTTAATACTAAATTTGATACTCACAAGTCGTTAAAAAATAAAAAAGAACTTATTCATTTTTGCGCAACATCAGAGGATATAAATAACATATCATACGCATTAATGTATAAAGATAACCGTGAGATAATAATTTCAGAACTATCAAAGCTGTTAAAAAAACTCTTTACCCTTGAAAAGAAATATGCGAATGCGCAAATGCTATCACGAACGCATGGACAAAAAGCCAGCCCTACAACATTTGGAAAAGAAATAAAAGTTTTCTCCTCAAGATTAAAAAAACAATTTATTTCCATGAAAAACAGAAAAATTTTTGCAAAGATGAATGGAGCCGTTGGAAACTATAATGCTCATTGCTTTGTTCTTCCTGAGGTCAAATGGGAAAATGAAACAAAAAAATTCTTAAAAAATATCGGTCTTAATCAAAATGAATATACAACCCAAATTGAAAATCATGATTGGCTAGCTGAATCGCTAAACGAAATCTCAATTGTTTCTGGAATACTTTTAGATCTATCAAAAGACATATGGATTTATATTATGCTTGATTATATTAAACAAAAATCAAACTCTTCAGAAGTAGGATCATCAACCATGCCTCATAAAGTAAACCCAATAGATTTTGAAAATGCTGAAGGAAATTTAGAAATTGTTATTGGGCTATGTCAAACAATTAGTAAGAAACTAGTATCATCAAGGCTTCAAAGAGATTTATCTGATTCTACAGTTCTTAGAAATATTGGATTAATTTTTGCTCATTTTTATCTCTCAATCAATTCTATACAAATTGGACTAAGTAAAATTGAATTAAATAAAAACAAAATTGACTTAGAGCTTGATAGTAGCTGGGAAATTTTAGCCGAGCCAATTCAAACAGTAATGAGATATCATAATATTCCTAATAGCTACGATATAATAAAAAAATCAACGCGTGGAAAAGTAATAGAAAAACAAGAAATTGACAAGATTATTTCAAAAAGTAAACTTGATAAAAATATTAAAGATAAGTTATTAAAGTTGAAGCCAAGAGACTACATTGGTTTAGCAAAAAAACTAGCTTTAAAAAAAATTTAAAAAATGTATTACCATAGCACTAGAAACTCAAATCTAAATAAAACTTTTGATGAAATAATTATTGAAGGTCTTTCTAGTGATGGCGGCCTTTTTATGCCAAAAACATGGCCAAAAGTTAATACTGAGATTATATTAAGCAATAATGATATTTCATATGACCAGCTTGCCTCTGAAATATTACAACATTATGTTGGTAATAGTATAAATAAAAATGAACTAGATTTAATTACAAAAAAATCCTATATTAATTTTACCCACAAAAAAGTGGCTCCAATTAAAAAAATAGATGAAAATAAATTCATATTGGAGCTTTTTTATGGCCCAACATTTGCCTTTAAGGACTATCCTCTTCAATTAGTGGGGAATCTTTTTCAATATTATTTAAATAAAAATAATAAAAATATAACTGTTATTGGGGCAACCTCTGGTGATACAGGGTCAGCTGCTATTGAAGCATGTCGTGATAAAGATAATATTAAAATTTTTATTTTACATCCAAGCATGAAGACATCAGATATACAAAGAAAGCAAATGACAACTGTTATGTCTGAAAATGTCTATAACATAGCAATAAATGGCACATTTGATGATTGTCAAAAAATCGTAAAAGACTTATTTGTCTCTAATACTCTGAAGAATAAAACAACATTATCAGCAGTAAACTCAATTAATTGGGCACGAATTATCTCTCAAACTGTTTATTTCTTTTGGGCTTATATTCAGGCAAAAAAATATGACAAAAAAGTTAACTATATTGTGCCAACAGGAAATTTTGGTAATGTTTATGCAGCACATGTTGCTGAGATTATGGGATTGCCAATAAACAAATTATACGTAACAACAAATGAAAATGACATTATGCATAGAACATTGAAAACTGGAGATATGACTTTGAAAAACGTAAAAAGCACGATTAGTCCAAGTATGGATATACAAATTTCTAGTAATTTTGAAAGACAACTGTTCGAATCATTAGATAGTAATTCAGATGATCTAAATACCCTAATGTTAGAATTTTATAATGACAAAGGTAAACAATTAAATGATAACCTTTTAAAAAAGCTGCAGAAAATATACTCTTCGAAAAGTGTAAATGACTTAGATACTATAAAAACAATTCAATACTTTAACGAAAAATATAACTATATTTCTGATCCGCATACTGCTACAAGCTTAGATGTACTGAGTAATATAAAAAATAATGATTTAAATATATCTCTTGCGTGTGCACATCCTGCTAAGTTTCCGGATTCAATTGAGAAAGCAATTGGTATAGATGTTGAAAAGCCAAAAAATTTGAAAGAGATTCTAGATAAAAAAGAAAAATATACTGTAATGGAAAATAATTTTACGAAAGTCCAAAATTATATTTTAGAAAAAATATAGTCTAGGAATTTAACTCTTCAATACGAACGCGTGTAATTTTATCTTTAACAACCTCAAGTTTTTCTATCTCATTTAATGCCTCATCAATATTTTTTTCAACTACTTTGTGAGTCACCAAAACAATAGGAACATTTACATCTTTTTCTGCATCTTCTTTTTGAAGTATAGATTCAATACTGATTGATTTTTTTCCAAATATCTTAGTAATATCGGCTAGTACTCCTGGTTTATTTGTAACTTTTATTCTTAAATAGTATCGAGTTTCTATATCGCTAATCTTTGATATATTTTTTTTTGAAATAATATTTTTGTACCCTAGAAAGGGAATTGTATAGTTTATCTTTTGAACTAAACTTCTTGATATATCAATTATATCTGATACAACTGCAGATGCTGTTGCAAGACTTCCTGCTCCTGCACCGTAATATAGAGTTGAACCTGCAGCATCAGAATTTATAACAACAGCATTTTTTACGCCATTTACATTTGCCAGTAATCTTGTTTTTGGAACCAAACAAGGATGAACTCTGAGTTCGATACCACTATCTTTTTTTCTAGCTATAGCAAGATGCTTAACCATATAACCAAGCTCTCTTGCGTTTTTTAAGTCTTCAAGTTCTATTTCTTCTATTCCTTCAACATAAATAGAATGAAAACTTAATGGTATTCCAAAACAAATTGATGCAAGTATTGTCAATTTATGTGCTGCGTCTATTCCTCCAATATCAAATGATGGGTCAGATTCAGCATATCCTAAGTCTTTCGCTTCTTGTAATACAGCATCAAAGCTTTTCTCTGAAATAAGCATTTCAGTTAAAATATAATTTGTAGTCCCATTAATTATTCCTGCGATCCATTCTATATCATTTGCAGACAAAGATTCTCTTATTACCTTTACAATTGGTACTGCGCCTGCAACAGAAGCTTCATAAAGAATTTCTCTTTCATTCTTCAAAGATAACTTACTTACTTCGGAGCCATGTAAAGCTATAAGTGCTTTATTTGCAGTAACAACATGAACTTTTTTTTCTAATGCTTTTACTACTAAATCCTTTGCAATATTTTCACCGCCAATTAATTCAATAAAAATATCAATACTTTCTTTATTAAGCATATCAATAGGATCAGAATAAAAATTTATATTCTTAATGTCACATGATCTTTTCTTATTTTTATTTGACGCAGAAATACATTGAATAATAAGTTCACATCCAGTGCGTTCTTTTATCTCATTTCTATTTTTGTTGATGAGATTTATAACGCCACTGCCAACAGTGCCTAACCCTGCTATGCCAATTTTAATTTGATTTTGAGTCATAGAAATATTATATAATAGTTTTTAAGCTTCTAACAGCTTGTCTTGTTCTTTGTTCATTTTCTATTAGACTAAATCTTACAAAATCGTCACCATTCTTCCCAAAACCAATACCTGGTGAAACAGCAACTTTATTTTCTTTTAAAAGTTTCTTGCTAAATTCAAGAGACCCTAAGCTTCTATATTTATCGGGAATTTTTGCCCATACAAACATTGTTGCACTTGGTGGTGTTATTTCCCATCCAATATCGTTTAATCCTTTGCAAAGAGAGTCTCTCCTGTTTTTGTACATTTTTCTTATTTCATCCACGCAATCCTGTGGACCCTCTAAAGCTGCAATTGCACCAACTTGTAAAGGTGTATAAGTGCCATAGTCTACATAAGATTTTATACGCGACAATGCATGCACAAGCTTCTTATTACCACACATAAAACCTATTCTCCATCCAGGCATATTGTATGATTTTGATAAAGTATAAAATTCAACTCCAATATCTTTTGACCCTTTTACTTGCAATAATGATGGTGCTTCATAACCATCGAAAACTATGTCAGCGTAAGCAATATCATGGACAATATAAATATTATATTTTTTTGCAATCCTAACTAATTCTTTAAAAAAATTTATATCTACACAGCGTGTAGTAGGGTTAGAGGGAAAATTTGTTATTATCATCTTAGGTGTTGGCCACGAATTGTTTATTGCTGTATCTAATGATTCAAAAAAAACATCATTATCTTCATCCACATTGATATATATAATCTCTGCTCCAGCTATTACTGCCCCATAAGGGTGTATAGGATATGCTGGACTTGGAACAATAACTGAGTCCCCTCTATTTAAAGTGGCTAGTGCCAAATGCGCTAAACCTTCTTTGGAGCCTATAGTAACGATAGCTTCATTTTCATGATCTATTGAAACATTGAATTTCTCTTGGTACCAATTTGATATAGCTTTTCTAAGCCTAGGTATACCCTTAGAACTTGAGTATCTATGGACATTATCCTTATCGGAACATTCTTGCATTTTCTCAATGATATGCGCGGGTGTTTTTTGATCAGGATTACCCATGCCAAAATCGATTATATCGTCACCTTTTTTTCTTGCTATGATTTTAAGCTCATTTACAATGTTAAATATATAAGGTGGGAGTCTATTTATTCTATAAAATTCTTCTGACATATATAGTGTTTATTAATTTAAAATTTTATCGGGATTGTGCATGAAGTTTAATGAACAAGTTTTAGAGAAAAACTCAAACATAATAAAGTCATATACCTCATCATCAATTAATATTCATGATAAAAATTATAATTATAATGTAATAGTTCCTCCGTCTGGGCCTTTAATTAAATGTGAAATGAATTTCAACAATATCTCTTCTGATTATATTATAAAAAGCTTAAAAGAAAACGTAAACTTTGTAATAATTGCTCTTGATAATACAGAATGTGTAGATAAAACACCAATTATTTTAGGTCTTAATGAGTTTCAAATTGGCATAGAGTTTATGAATTATAGTGCTGCTTGTTCAAGTCATAATATCTTACTCTCTGAAAAAAGAAATTTTTTAACTTTCTTCTTGTTTCAATGAGTCATGGCAAGTATTTTTCTGGGTCAACAGATTTTCCATTTTTTCTTATTTGAAAATGTAGCATTGGTTTGATGGAGTCTGAATCTCCAAGTTCAGCTATGACCTGACCTTTATCTACTCTGCTATTTTCCTTTACGAGAATCCTATTTGCATGTGCATAAGCAGATAGAAAAGTATCATTATGTTTAACGATTATTAGATTACCATAACCCTTTATACCGTCTCCTGTATAAACAACAACACCGTCTGATACTGAATAAATCTCATCACCTATATCACCTGATATATCAATACCTTTTTTTCCGATATCACTATATGAAAATGCTTTGGAAATTCGACCTTCATGTGGTCTAACCCAGCTTAGTTTGCTCGAAAACTTACGTTTTGTATTATTAAGTTGCTTATTAGGTCTAAATTTTTTTGATTTAATTTCAATTATTTGTCCTGGTTTAATTCTGTATGGTTTTTCTATATTGTTCCACTTCGCTATACTTAAATAATTCACATCGTAAAGCAAAGATATGGTATATAAGGAATCTCCCTTTTTTACAATATACTCTCCTCCATATTCTTCTGCTTCTTTTGATTTTAAGCCATAGGTAAAATATACTCTTTCTTTAATTGGCTCTTTATCTGGAATTGGATCTTTTGCTGCGTGTCTATGAATCTTCGTACAAGACGTCAGGATTATTGTAAAAAAGAAAAAAAATAATAACTGGAATTTAATTTTTGAAATATACATTTTAACTAAAATATCTCATATAAATAAAAATAATTAATAAAATTGTAGCCGCGTATCCAATATACTCAAAGTAATTTTTTAGCCTATTTGCTCTATCTAAGCCAAAAAAATAAAAAATAGCTGAAACTAAAAAGAATCTTAGGCCTCTACCTATAAATGATGCAATAAAAAAAGGGATGATTGCAATTGACATATATCCGGCAGTAATTGTAAAAACTTTATAAGGAAGAGGCGTAAATCCTGCTAAGAATATAATCAAAAAACCATGATTGTTAAATAGTTTTTTCGCCTCAAAAAAATTTTCTTCGCTAACTATATTATTTAATATCTCTACCTCAAATAAAAAAGATCCAATTATATAACCAACTATCCCACCAAAAACTGAGTATAATGTTGTAAAAAAGGCTAGGCGAACCCAATTATATTTTCTTGTTAATGCGATTGGAGCAAGAAGAACGTCTGGCGGAATAGGAAAAATAAAAGATTCTATAAAACTTAAGCCATACAAATATTTAAGTACTTTTTCTTTATTTGCCAAATTAATTGTATAATTATAAATATTTGTAAAAATTTTCATTTTTCAGTCCCCTGCAAAAGAGGCACAAAATTTACAACACCATGAACTTTTTCAGTAATTATTTTGTTATTTTTTTCGATTGACTTTAGATATTGTTTCCCATTTTTTTTAACTGGAGAAATCAATATTCCGCCTCTTGATGATAACTGTTCAATTAGAGAAGATGGTACTTCTAAAGCACCTGCGGTCACTATTATGGCATCAAAAGGAGATTTTTGAGACCACCCTTCGTTCCCATCAGCAAACTTTGTGTATATATTTTTAAATCCTACTTTTCTAAAAATGCTATTTGCTTTTTTATGAAGAAGCTCAATTCTTTCTATAGAATAAACTTTATCAACTAAAAGAGACAATATTGCAGCTTGATAACCTGAGCCAGTTCCAATCTCTAAAATTCTCTTCGGATTCCTGTTTATTAAAATTTCTGTCATTTTAGCAACTATCAAAGGATGCGATATAGTTTGTGATTTTCCAATCGGCAAAGCAGTATTATCATAAGCCTTACCGGCAATAGCTTCATCGACAAATATATGTCTTGGCACAATACTCATTGCATTTAAAACTTTATTATTTTTGATGCCTTGTTTTTTGAGTTCAGAAATAAGCTTTAATCTTGATGAGTCTGAAGTCATACCACTACCTGAAAACTTTTTAAAATCTACACTCATGAATTATTCAATTTGTTTAATATTATTGAGTTTGTTAAATCATACGTAATGGGCGTAATTGAAATTATATTATTATTTGTAGTAAAAAAGTCAGTGCCCTCTCCTTTTTCTTCTGGATCCCCTGCGGCACCAATATTATAAAAATTTTTATCTTTAATTTTTTTTGCTGGTACAGGAATACCTCTTCTACCAAGTCTTGTATACTCAAAATTCTTTATTAAGTTATTTGAATCAGGAATATTAATATTTAATAAGGTTTTTTTATTAATTGTCTTGTTTTTAATAATTTCTTCGAAAATATAAGAGCTTGATTGAGCGGCGTTTTTAAGGTTTGTAACGTCTTTTGTTATTAAAGAAATTGCTATCGGGGAAAACTCGAGATGTCTTCCCTCTAATGCCGCTGCAACAGTTCCAGAATATATAACATCGTCTCCTAAATTTGCTCCCATATTTATTCCAGAAACAACAATATCAATTTTTTCTTTAATCAGGCATGTTAATGCAATATGTACACAGTCTGCAGGTGTTCCATCAATCACATAATGATTTTTTTCAACATTATCTACTTTTATATCCTTTCTTGTAGACAGTGCACTACTTCCCGCACTGTTATTTTCTAGAGGTGCTGCAACATATATTTCGTGTTTTATTGATAGTTCTCTAATTAACGCTTGAATACCATCTGAGTAGTAACCATCATCATTGGACAATAATATTTTCATATGTGATGATTATACTTAAAATTCTTTATAGATGAAGTAATATGGACGAAAATACTGTTATTGGATGCTGTAAATCAGGCTATCAAAAAAATAAATTTAAAAAATTGAAAAAAGGTGATCTTAGGTATCAGGATAATCTTGATCTTCATGGTTACTCGGCATATGAGGCAGAAGTAATGCTAGGGGTCAGAATACCTCAATGGCAAATAAATAATCAGTTAGTTGTCTTAATTCAGCATGGAAAGGGTAAGGGAATTCTAAAGAAGCTTGTTGATGAATTTCTTCAAAATGATCCAAATGTTCTAGCCTATCACTCTGCCATTCCGAAGCATGGCGGGACTGGGGCTGTTTATGTTCATTTAAAAAATATTAACAATAATGATGAGTCTAAGTAATTTATGAAAAAAAATAAAAAAATTTATAGCTGCATGGATGATTACGATCCAAACTCAATATTAATTGAAAATGCTTTAAAAGAAATAAAAAAAATCTCAAAAAAACTGAGATCATACGAGTATGTTTCTCTTTCTGACTCATATAATCGAGTCATTTACGAGAATATTAAATCAAAACTAAAAGTGCCTAACTATGATAATTCAGCTATGGACGGTTATGCACTTAATTTAAAAGATCTTAAAAATAATAATATTTTTAAAGTATGCGGAACGTCGTTAGCAGGATCCCCTTTTAAGAAAAAATTAGGTATTAAAGAATGTGTCAAAATTATGACGGGAGCTGTTATTCCAAAAGGGACAAATGCTGTAATAATGAAAGAAGAAATAGAAAATCTTAGTAAGGATAAAATTAAAGTTTTATCAAAAAAAGTTCGTGTTAATCAAAATATTAGATTCTCTGGTGAAGACATTCAAAAAAATAGGATAATTCTTAAAAAAGATCAAATTATCAATTCTGCATCGATGGGTTTATTAGCGTCACAAGGTATAAACAAAATAAAAGTATACAGGAATCCGAAAGTATCATTTTTTACGTCCGGTGATGAAGTTGTACAAATTGATAAAAAATTACCGTATGGAAAAGTTCATGATAGTAATAGATATACTCTTATAGGAATGTTAAAAAAAAATAATGTCTCATTTATTGATCTAGGTCATGCTCAAGATAATCCAAAGGATATTAAAAAAAAATTTGCTGAAGCAATAAAGAAAACAGATATAGTTATAACTACTGGTGGAGTTTCTGTTGGAGATGCTGATTATATTAAGGATGTAGTAAATAGCTTGGGTGATATTAATTTTTGGAAAGTGGCAGTAAAACCTGGACGCCCATTAGCATTTGGGAAAATAAAAAATACTATTTTCTTTGGATTGCCAGGTAATCCTGTTTCGGTAATGGTAACATTTCTTCTATTTGTATTGCCGAGTATTAAACTATTATCAAGTGAAAATCATAACTTAACTTTCGAGACTGCTTTAATAAAAACAAACTTAAAAAAAAGAAAAGGCAGAGCTGAATTTCAAAGAGGAATTCTTACAATTAAAAATAATAAAAAATATGTACATTCGGTTGGCGAGCAAGGTTCTGGAATATTAAGCTCCATGGCTAAAGCGAACTGCTTGATTTATCTGCCAGTTGAACAAGGTGCAGTAAAAATTGATGATTATGTAAAAGTATTAGTATTTAATAATTATATTTAAGTATTTTTCTCAACCCATTTCGAGGAATTATCGATAAAGTATTCTTTCTTCCATAGTGGAGCATTGTGCTTAAGGTCTTCTAGAATAACTTCAACTGCTTCCATCGATTCTTTTCTGTGAGAAGTCCAGCATGCTACAACAACAATACAATCACCCGGAAAAACTTTTCCAATTCTATGAGCTATCATAAAATTTAATAATTTAAATTTATCTTTTACTTTTTCACCTAAATTTTCTAAATAAAACTTGGTCATTTCTGGATAGTATTCTAAATCCATTGCCATGACATCATCTCGTTGGATATTATTATTTCTCATAAACCCAATAAAATTACTTTGCGCTCCGATTGTTTTTGCGTCACAGTAAGTATTTTCATAATCACTTATTAATTTATAGGGGTCTATTTTTTCTTTTGATAGTATTATAGGGTTCATATTCTATATTATATAAAATTTAACTGTTTTGTATATTTTAACAATAAAGAATATAATTTACACATGGCTGATAAAATTAAATTGAATATTGCGATACTTACAATCTCCGACTCTAGATCTGAGGATAATGATAAATCTGGAAAAATTCTTTATGACCTTATTAATGAATCTGGGCACCATGTTTCAGATAAATCAATTGTTAAAGATGATATATATGCTATTAGAAGCGCAATGTCGACTTGGATTGAAAACAACGAAATTGACGTTATCGTGAGTACAGGCGGTACCGGGGTAACAGGAACAGATGGCACTCCTGAAGCTGCAGAAGTTTTATTTGATAAGAAAATAGAGGGTTTTGGTGAAATATTTAGATATATATCATTTAAGAAAATAAAAACCTCAACTATACAATCAAGGGCTACTGCGGGAGTTGCGAATTCAACATATATTTTTTGTTTACCAGGATCTCCAAGCGCATGCAAAGATGCATGGACAGAAATAATTCAACATCAATTGGATTCTAATAACAAGCCATGTAACCTTGTTGAATTAATGCCAAGGTTAAAGAGTTAACCTCCAATATAAGACATTTCTGCCTTTTTAATAAGTTTATATGAATTTTTACTCATCCTTGTTTCAGAATACCTATCATCACGTTCCGACCACATATCCATCAGATAATTACTAATCGAAATATTTGACTCGGAAGACCTAAGAATTTTTTTAACGTCATGAGAGTTGCTCGCAAAAAGGCATGTGAATAATTTTCCCTCAGCAGTAAGTCTAACTCTAGAACAATCGCCACAAAATGGCTTTGAGATTGAACTAATTATTCCAAATTCTCCACCTTCGTATGACCACCTTTTTGCAACTTCGCTCTTATAATTCCTCTCTAATGGAGATACAGAATATTTTTCAGATATTATATTTATAATATCATTTAGGGTAAGAACGTCACTTTTTTCCCATAGATTTACATTTCCAACATCCATAAACTCAATAAATCTCACAATACATCCAGTGTCTTTAAAATGATCGAGCATTGACAATATATCTGTTTCGTTTATATTTTTTTTTACAACAGTATTAATCTTTATATTTTCAAAGCCTGAATCTTTTGCATTTTCAACCCCTTTCAGGACATCTTGTGGGGAGTATTTACTCCCACTAATCTTGTGAAATTTTTCTGGGTCTAGTGAATCTAAGCTTACAGTAAGTCTATTTAATCCAGCCTCCTTTAAAAGCTTAGCTTTCTTTTTTGACAAAAGAACTCCGTTAGTTGTCATACTAATATCTTTGATTTCATCAATTTTTTTCAGCTCCTCAACTAGCAAGTGGATATTATTTCTAAGTAAAGGTTCTCCCCCTGTCAGTCTTACTTTTTTAACACCAAAAGAAGCTAAAATTTTTGTAATTCTTATAATTTCTTCAAAATTTAAAATTTCAGATTTTTTAAAAAAATTATAATTGGAATTATAGATTTCCTTCGGCATGCAGTAGGTGCATCTGAAATTACACCTATCAGTAACCGAAATCCTAATATCTCTTAATTTTCTTGCAAATTTATCTGTAATTATCATTTTTAATTTCTATGTATGGAGCTAGGCGGTCTCGAACCGCCGACCCTTTGCATGCCATGCAAATGCTCTACCAGCTGAGCTATAGCCCCTATTCCTAAATCTTAAAATATGGATTGCACATGTCAAGCTATCTAATTATCTTAACATTTTATCAATAATGATGTTAAAGTTTTAACATATGAAAAAGTTAAAGATACTAGCGGTATTTCTTTTTACAACATTAACAAATATTTCCCTTTCAGCAGATGGTATTTGGCAAGGCGTTTTTGATATAAATGGCCATGGAAGATATGACTTCACAGGACTTGTTAATAACCAGGATGTAACAGCATATACGGAAAAGGCAAAGGTTGTTTACAGAGGCGAAATAAATATTACAGAAGAAGATTTTATTTGGAGTCTTAAAATGTATCTCCAAGATGGTACTATGTTTGGCACTGCAGTTATTAAAGGAAAAATTCTTAACGGAAACATTATGAGCGGGAAATGGTCAACAGAACCAGCGAAAGACTATGGAAATATATACTTAATAAAGAATGAAGAAGGTATAGAGGATGCAGAAAACCAAATAAATAGAGCATGGACATCAATAAATTCAAAAGTCAAACAAGATATAGTAATCGAAAAAAACAAAATTCTTGGTAAAGATGAAAATGGTTGTAATTATTACGGAGATATTAATAATTTAAATAATAAAATATATATGGTAAATCTTGAAATTGCATCATGTGGTATCTCTGATGGAGTTTACAATGGTATGGCACACATTGAAAAAAATGAAAAAAAATCAATTTTAAAAATTAATGCAACAAATAAAAATTTTAGTTTATTAATGATATTTGAATAACATAATTATTTTCGAGAGATATATATAGAAATAATGACTAAAAAAAGAGATAAAATCGAATAAAAATTAAATTGCTCTTTCAAAAAAACTATACCTGCAAAAAATGCGAAAACAGGAATTGGGTAGTTTACTAAGCTTAAAAAATTTGGACCATAATTTTGAATAATTTTATAATATAAGACAGTAGCAAATGCTGTTGATAAAATTGATAAAATTATTATTGATATTAAAGCATCTAGATAAATTTCACTTTCTAGTAAATAAATCTCATCACTAAAAAAAGATAAAAATATTAATTGCACAGTTGAAAAAGTCATTACAACTGCAGATAGTGGTATCACTTCAATATCATTAATTTTTTTAACAAGTAAAGCATTAAGGGCATAAAAAAAAGCGCTTATTATAACAGCAATTTTTGAGTATATATTATTAAAAAAATTAATATTCTCATTATTATTTAACAACAGTATTAAGAGACCAAGAAATCCAACAATGAAACCTAAAATCTTGTTAGCAGTTAATTTTTCGTACTTAAAAAGATAATGTGATCCAAGAACTGTAAATAACGGCATAAACCCAATTAAAATACCTGTTTCACTGCTGCTAATTGTTTGTTGTGCCCAACTAATTAAAAAAAAAGGAATTGTAGTTCCAGATAATCCTAGTATAAAAAGAAGATTAAAATATTTATAAATAAAATTTAACTTATAGCCTTGTGCAATAGAATAAATTAGAAGAAATATTGAAGCAAAGAAGACTCTAAAAAAAGCTATCTGCGTAGGAGAAAATGAATTTAAAGATAACTCAATTAAAACAAAAGCACTGCCGAACAATACAACTAGTATAGAAAAATAAAACCATTTTAAAAAAACTTCATTTAAGTACATGAATTATAATGAATAAAGTGATGCCAGAGAATAGTCCAGCTATTATATCATCTAAAATAACACCAAGAGCATTTTTCATTTTTTTATCAATTAAAGAAATTGGATACGGTTTAACAATATCAAATAGTCTGAAAATCAAAAAACTAGAAAATAAAACAAATAATGTATTATCAAAAAATATTATAAAAATAAGATATCCTATTACCTCATCAATAACTATACTTTTATCGTCAATATCTTTAAAAACTTGTTTCTTATATGATTGACTCAAAAGAAAGAGAGATATTAAAAAAAGTAGAAAAACAATGGAAATTTTTGTAATTAAGTTGAAATCATAAATTAATAAAAAGATTGGAATAGCCAATAACGTTCCAAAAGTACCTGGGGCATACTTTATTTTACCAATATAAAATCCTGTAAGTATAAATTTTAGAATCATTACTCAAAATGCTCAAATTCTTTGTATATATCTAATTGTAATTTTTTTGATTTTTGAAAAAAATCTATATTTTTACTATCGTTTAATTTTCCAATTTCAAATATCTCTATACATTTTTGGTCGCAATATTTTTTTAATTTTTCTATATTACTAGAGCTAACAGTGAAAAAAAGCTCATAGTCTTCACCATAACCAAAAGCATCTTCCCATGTATTTTCGTTCTCTAATATTAAATGACGAATATTTTCATTTATACAAATTTTATCGAGATTTATTTCAGCACCTAGTTTACTTCTTTTACATATATTTCTTAATGATTTGAATAAGCCATCTGACATGTCAGTGCATGCGTTTGCGTAGTTTGCAAGCAACTTTCCAAGTTCATTTCTATCTTGGTGTAAGAAATATTTATTATTCATGTGCGCATACATTGTTTCCGCTACTGATCCTGAAATATATATGTTATCACCAGTCTTTGCTGATGATGTTTGCATAAAATTATTTGATTCTGTATAACCTACCAGTGTCATTGATATGCTCAATTCACCTTTTGTAGTATCTCCTCCTAAAATAGTCATTGAAAATTTATTGAAAACTTTGTTATACCCTTCTATTAATTGTTTTATAAAAATGTCTGAGGGTTTTTCTATGGTTAAATTAATAAGCGCAAAAGCTGGTTCAGCACCCATAGCTGAGAGATCACTAATATTTGATATAGCAGATATGTACCCAAGTTCATAAGGCGTAATATTTGATTTAAAGTGAGTATTGAGAGCCATGGTATCAGTTGTAATTACCATATTTGTCTCTTGCTTTGGGAAAATTACTCCCGCGTCCTCGCCTATTGGAATTATTACTTCCTCTCTAAAGCCATTATTATTTGAAACCAATTCGATTATTTTATCTTCAGATATCTTTTTCATTCTTCTAATTTTTTATAATTTTCTAAAAAAGCATTAATGAACTTATAGCTATCTTGACCACCAAATTTTTTTGCTAGCTTAATTGATTCAGATATAATCACCTCATAAGGGAATTTTTTATTATAAATGATTTCAAAGACATAGCATCTAATAATGGAAAGCTCCACAATATTAATTTTAGTAATATCTATATCAGATTTATCCTGAATTGAGTCATCAATATGCTGAATGTTATTAATTACCCCGGTAATAATATCATTAAAATAGTCGCTATCTGATTTCCCGAAGTTTGTATCATTGCTAAATAAGCCTAAAAGGTCTTCAATACTACATGGGTTAATAGACCAAGAGTAGATAGCTTGAAACGCTAATCTGCGAGACCAGATATTACGATTTGTATTTCGCATTTTTGCACTAACTGTCATTTTTTTTAAAAAGTTTTAGGCGGTAATATGAATCTCTTAATCTAATACAGCATCATACATAAGAGTCTTTGCAGCATTAGCCACATTAAACCCTATATTTCTATTATCAGGGTTATTAAAATTTATCTCAGATCTAGCAATAGCTTGTTCTTTATTTAACGCAGTAATTACACCAAATAATATTGGAATTTTACTATTAATATTTAAAGTTGCTAAAGCATTTGCACAAGCACTTGAAATATATTCAAAATGAGCTGTTTCTCCTTTAATTACACAGCCAAGAGTGATAATACAATCTATATCTTTATATTCTTCATTATCTAAAACTTTCTTTGCCATGTATGGGAGCTCAAATGCGCCAGGAACATGTATGGGCTCTAATTGAATGATTTCAACTTCACTATTTTCCAAACTTTTATTAACGCCATAGTGTAGGTTATCAACAATTTCAGAATTAAAGGTTGATTTAATACATAAAACTTTATAACCGTTATTTGACATATAATTATTCCGTTATATATTTTTCTATTTCAAGACCATATCCGCCTAAACCATAAAAAGTTTTAGG